>JBDQGY010000069.1:0-18085 GCA_040265175.1 Nannocystaceae bacterium | reverse complement strand
CGCCATCTTCCTTGGGGTCCACGCAGCCCACCAAGCCTGCAGCCACGGTGACGAGGACGAGGGAGGTGTGCACCCACCGTGTCGGATCGAGGCCCTGGCGGGCGCTGCAAAACGGGCACGTCGCCGTCGCTTTGCGGAGATGACGATGACAGTGCCGACACACAATAGACTCCCCCATGGGCCAACGATACCAAGGAGGAGCGGCTCTTTGCTACGAGAGAGGGTGGATTCGACGCGTCGCGAATCTTGCGGGAGGGGGCTCGCTAGCCGGAGGTGGTGCCGGTGTCGCCGTCGCCGTCCCCGGTGATGGTGTCGCCGTCGCCGTCGCCGTCCCCGTCGCCGTCCCCGGTGAACGAGGTTCCCTCCCCTGTATCCGCCCCCGTATAGGTCGCGCCGCCGTAGTCGCTGCCGCCCGAGTAGGTGTAGCTGGCCCCTCCATAATCGGAACCGCCAGTGTAGGTGTCAGTGGGGTCGCCGGTGCCCGAGCTTTCAGAGGTGCCCTCACCGCCAGAGGTGCCTTCGCCGCCCGTGGTGCCCTCACCGTCGGTGGTCTCGGTGTTGCCCGATGTCTCGGACGCGCTCTCGCCCCCGTCCTTGTCGTCGACGCATCCCGCGGTCGCGAAACCAAGCGCGACCAGGAACGGCAACGGAGCCAGCAAGCCCGCCTTTGCACCACAAAAAGGGCACTCGATGGCCAAAGCTCGGGTGTGTCGATGGCATCGATGGCAGCGTTTCATGGATGCAGCCTACCACGGCATGTCTCGCGGCATGTCGAGTTCGAAGACCGCCGATTTGCACGCGCGAAGGGTATCTCCATTCGCGCGCAACTCAGCCGGAGGTGGTGCCCCCCTCGATACGACTCCCGTTCCCGTCGGCTTGCTCGGGATCTGAGATCGCCGTGGGATCGCCGTGCGCCGTGTGGCGCCCTTCGTTTTGCTGTTCGAAGGCGCCATGGATCGAGGGCGCGCCGTAGAAAGCGCCGCTGTCCGAGGAGGTCTCGGTGGTGGAGGAGCTGCTCGAACTCTCGGAGGATGAGGTGGAGGTTTCTCCAGACGTTTCCCCTGCGCTGGTCGCCTCTCCCTCCGTCGACGTGCTGGCGGAGGATTCGCCCTCCATCCCGGTCGTCGACGAGGAAGAGAGCGTGTCGCTTTCTTTCCCCACGCACGCAGCTGTGGCCAGCCCCACAACCAGCCAGAGCGGATGCGGCGCGGGCACACCGAGGTGGACGCCGCAAAATGGACAGTCCCGCGATGAGGATGCGAGGTGCCTACGACAACGCTGGCAAGTTTTCATCGTTCAACGATAGCGGTTGGAGACCAATTCTCAACCCGCAGATTCGAGACTCTGCATGAACGGTGTTTGTCTAGCCTGTGGTGCCTGTGTCGCCGGTGGTGCCCGAGTCTCCAGTCGTACCCGTGTCGTCGCCGGTGGTGCTGGTGTCGTCGCCGGCGGTGCCCGTGTCCCCCGTGTCGGTGGTGCCCGTGTCTCCCGTGTCGGTGGTACCCGAGTCGGTGGTGCCCGTGTCGGTAGAGTCCGTGACGGTATCGGATTCACTCCACGTGTAGCTCGCGCTCCAACTCCCGCCGTAGGCCGCCGAGGACGAGTAGGTGTAGGTCGCCGAGTTGCTCGACGCATCGCTCGACGCGCTGTCTTCCTCAGTCCCAAGATCGTCGCCCACGGTGTCGGCTGTTTGGGTCGTCGAGGAATCGGAGGTACCAACCTCGGATCCGTCGCTGCCGCCGAGGTTTCGATCGGCACAGCCGGTGCTCGCGGCACCCAAACAAAGCGCCAGCATGAGGCTGCATGTGGGCGCGGGCGTGCCCATACGGCTCGCACAAAACGGACAGCGAGTGATGGGTTGAGAGATGTGGCGCTGACAAGCGTGACAAGTTTTCATGGGGGAACTCCGAGGCAAGATCGTAGCCGTGACGGCAAATATCGACCAATTTGGCGCTTGGACGCGCGCGGTCGGGGGACGCGCGCGATGAGCCATAGTCTGCCGGCCGAGCCACAAACGGCTGGCAGCCGTGTCGTGAGACCCCGATGAAACGACACAGTGGGCGGTCATGCGGACGCCGGTGAGCGGATCTCACGCGATCTTCCAAACGACGTTCTGGACCGACGTATCGGGACTTTGTGGGCGAGTTCGAGCCTCAAAACCCAGCCGGCCGACGGGAATCTATACCAGACGGTTCAAGATGGGGCGGAATTTCAGTACATCGTCTCACATTGTCGCCTTCTGTAGACAGGGCGATTGAAAGCGTTGGAACAGATATGAACAAGCTCTCTTCGATTTTTTGTGGCGCCATCGCGCTCTCCTTGATGGCACCCGTCTCGACCGCTTCGGCCAAGCCCGACGGTTACTACAAAGCGAAAGCAAAGCAGGAAGTCTCCGACTGTCTCGGTGCGTACGACACGGGCGGTTCGTCCATCGTCGCGATCAACTCGAGCGTCGAGGTTGTCTCCGCGTGCTTCGCGAGCGGCTTCATCACCCGCGTGAACTTTTATACCGAGCCCAACTGCCAGCCAAACCAGCCCTGCCCGTTGTTCTTGTCGAAGCTTGTCGCGTCTGTCGAGTTTGGATGTGACGACGAGATCATCTCCGGCACTTGCTACGACAATTTGTGCGACACCAACGCGGACTGCGCCGCAGATTCATGGTGCCGCCAGACCGAGTTTGGAGACAACGAGTGCACGCCTTACGTCCAAGAGGGCGACACCTGCGGCGGGTTTGTGCTCCCCTGGTTCTACGAGCAATGTGACCCTTCGCTGACCTGTGTCGGAGATCCGATGATCCCCGATCTTCCCGGGGTGTGTGCCACGTGCAACTACAACGGGACGCCGTACTCCGCGGGGGATAGCTTCGAGGCGGACGACGGCTGCAATACCTGTTTTTGCTCGGACACTGGCGTCGTCGGTTGCACCAAGATCGCCTGCTTTCAGAGTATCTAGGCGGTCGCGGGTCGAGTGAGCCTCGCCCCCTCGTCACGGGGATCCTTTATGTGGAGGGTCCCCGTTCATCGTTAACGCCTGCGGGATGGACGGCGGGGGCATGCTTTTAGCGATGTCGGCTCCATTCTCTCCTGATGCCTGGGCTGTGTAATGAGCCAAGCCTCGATTTCTTGATACCCTGGGGCCCGTGGAGACCGACAACGCAGGTTCCACGCGCACGGAGACGTTGCTCGTGAGCGCGGGAAAGAAGGAGACTCCCGCTCCAGCTTCGGGTACGCCCGATCGGGTTTCGAGCGCTGCAGCTCGCGGTCGGACATTTGGAAGATACGTGGTCCTGGAAAAATTGGGTGCGGGGGGCATGGGGGTGGTCTACGCGGCTTGGGATCAGACCTTGGATCGGAAGGTCGCGTTGAAACTCATCCACTCCGACCGAATTCGTACGGAGGCTCGACGAGCGAAGGCGGTAGAGCGCCTCGTGAATGAAGCGCGCGCCTTGGCGCGGCTGGATCATCCCAACGTCGTCCGGGTCATCGAGGTGAACTCCGAGAATGACCAGGTGTTCATCGCGATGGAATTTGTCGAGGGGTTGACGCTTCGAAAATGGCTCGCAGCGAGTGTTCGGTCGTGGCACGAGATCGCGGAGGTGTTCGCGTCGGCGGGCGAGGGGCTGGCCGCCGCGCACAGCGTGGACATGGTTCACGGTGACTTCAAACCCGACAACGTGATCGTCACCTCGTCAGGGCTTGTGAAGGTGCTCGACTTCGGTCTCGCGCGAGGCCTCGAGTCACCGACGGAGGGGGCGTCGATCGACACGCCAAGCAAAGACATCAAGTCGGTGAGCGAGGGATTCCTACGCTCAAGCTCCGGGACAGACTCCGCGGACAACACCATGGAGGGAGGTGCCGACGCGGAGGATGTCACCCGAGGCCCACAGCTCGGCGTCGAGGAGGAAGCACACGCGCGTACGCGCGCTGCGACCGCGCTCGCGGGGACGCCGGCCTATATGTCCCCAGAGCATTTTCTTGGCTCACGACCCACCTTCGCCGCAGACCAGTTCGCGTTTTGCGTCGCCCTGTTCGAGGCGCTCTACGGTGAGCGGCCGTTTCAAGGGGAGACGGCCACGGAACTCTCCATGAATATTATGGAGGGGGCGCTCCGCACTCCCGAAGAGGTCCCGCGTCGAGTTCCTCCGTTCTTGCGGCGCGCGGTGCTTCGCGGTCTGAGGGTCGATGTAGGAGACCGTTTCCCATCGATAAGGTCGTTGCTGCGGGAGATTGAGCGTCGACCTGTGAGGCGTGCGATGAGGACCGTCGCAATGGTGGGCGCCGCCGTCGTGGCGATCTCGTTTGGCATGGTTCTGCAGCAGCGAATGAACCCGTCCGCGACTTGCTCGGACTTGGTCCACGAGATCGATGGCGTGACGGAGACAGAGTTTGTGGGGGAGGTGGTCCGCCAAATACCGGCGTCGAGGCGAGCGCCCATGATCAAAATGGTGGAGGTGATCGAACGGAGCATCGATGGAATCGCCGATCGCTGGCGCGCGACCGCCCAGACGAGCTGTGATGATCTCAACGTGCGCGGTTCCATCTCCTATGAGGAGTATGAGATGAGGGTGAGGTGCCTCGACCAAGTGCGGCAGCGGCTCGAACTTTATCTGGACAAATTTCGAGAGTCACCCCAGTCGGCGGTGCTTGGCGCGACCCGGGCGTTGAGGGAACTGCCCGATCCCTCATTTTGTGCCCGGGCAGAACGAAGCCAGACCGGCGAGTTTGACCTCTCTGATGACGAGACAACCGCGGTGCGGCAACAACTCTTCAAACTGCAGACGGCGTACCTGCACGGTGACATCACGCCGGTGGAGGAGCAGCTTCCTCCGCTCTTTCAAGCCATCACGCGTCTCGACAACCCGCAGTTATTTTCCCAAGCGCTCTACCTAAAAGGCCTCACCGTAAGTTGGATCGGTCGGAATCCAAGGGAGGCGTCCAAGGTTTGGGATCAGGCCGCGCTGGCCGCCGATCGTGCTCGTGACGACTATCTTCGATTAAGGGTTGAGCTCGAGCGGACGGACTTACTCACTTCGGCAGACCAGTACGAGCAAGCTGTGAGTGCGCTCGACCGGGCGGAGGCTATCGCACATCGAATCAACCTCAAAAACTCCTTCGTATGGGATGTGATCGAACAGCAGCGCGGCTTTATCCAGATGCAACGGGGAGATTACAAGGGGGCGACCGAAACGCTGCTCGAGGTGTGGAAGAGAAATGAGCACGACCCGCGGGCATGGGAGGTGTTGCGCGATGTGGGAACGCTGCTCGGGCTGATGGCGAGGGACACGGGAAAAACGCTTGAGGCGTTGGCGTACACCCAACGAGCGTGCGATCTCATCGCGACCAACATGAGCCCGTATCACCCAGACAACACGAGCTGCCAGCTCAACCTCGCCTCGATCTACGCGACGATGAAGCGCTACGACGAGGCCCATGAGGTCTACGATGAGATCATTGAGAGGTATGCGGTCGATGATGACTCCAAGGGGAACCTCAACCTCGCCTTTGTCTACACGCTGAAGGCGTTATCCTTCGCGGAGGTGCGGCAGCTTGAGGCGGCGGTGCCGCTGCATCGCCTCGCGCTCCGAGAGTACGAGAGGCTCGGTCGCCTCGACACCGCGGACGAGGCGCTCGAACAAGACAACATGGGGTTCACGTTGCTTTTGTTGGGTCGTGTCGAGGAGTCGGAAGCGGCGTTGACTCGCGCGTTGGAGGTGTGGACGGCGTCCGCCGGGGAGGGACACGCAGACATCTCCTATCCGCTCAACCATCTCGGAGTGCTCGCGATGGTCAAAGGAGATCTCGCGGAAGCCCGCTTGAACTATGAGAAAGCGCGGGCTCTTCGTGACGCATTCCCTCAAGACGAGACAGACACGAGCTTGCTCGATTTTCTGGGGGCGTTGTTGATGTATGACAAGGACGCGAAAGCCGCACAAGCGCTGGCAGATCGGGCGATGGCGCGTCTTGGGGATCCTCCGAGTGGAGGACACGCGGCCGCGCTCGCGCGCTGGCGTGCAGCGCCTCGAGTGCCGAAACAAGGCGCGTCCAATTTTGAGATTTTTGAGGAGTAGCGCCATCGCCCTGGGGGGTTCGCGTAGGTAAATCACCTCGGGCAACTGCGGGTTAGGCTATACTCACGGCCGAGGATGGAGAGTCGACGATGATACTTTCGCTCGGAGGAGGAATCCTCATCGGGTGCGCGGCCAACTTGATTGAGTGGGCGTTTGGTGATCCCGCCGGGATCAGCGGAATCACTTCCTCGGTTCTCGGCCAGCGCCGACAATCGTGGCACAGCTTCTTCATCCTCGGACTGGTCGCCACCGGCGTCGTGTTGGCGTTGTTTTTCCCGGATCTCGTCGTGGCCACGGCAGACCGCTCGCTCATTGCGATGGCCGCAGCGGGGCTGCTGGTGGGCGTTGGGGTGCGCTTGGGTAGTGGGTGCACCAGCGGTCACGGGGTCTGTGGGATCAGCCGTCGACGGCCACGATCGTTCGTCGCGACGACGACGTTTATCGCCGTGGGAATGTGTACCGTGACCTTGATTCGGACGCTGCATTCGGGGGGAGGAGTCTGACGTGAGCGCGTTCATTGCGTTGATAAGCGGCTGCATCTTCGCGGCGGGACTCGCGGTGAGCGGGATGACCGACGGGAACAACATCGTCGCGTTCCTCGACATCACCGGTGATTGGGACCCGAACCTCGCGTGGGTCATGGTGGGCGCAATCGGTGTGCACGGCGCGATGATTCCCCTCTTCAAACGGCGGGCGACGCCACGGTTTCGCGAGGTGTATCCGACATCTCGGTCTGGAGGTGTCGACGCGCGTCTTTTGGCTGGCGCGGTGGTGTTTGGGGCTGGTTGGGGAATCGGCGGGATTTGTCCGGGACCCTCGCTGGTCATGCTCCCGAGCGGGTCGGCCCCCATCGTCGTGTTCACGGTGAGCATGCTCGCAGCAATCTGGAGCTATGATCGCTGGGTCGCGCCACGCGTGGCCCCCGAGCCGCAGCGTCCAGCGTAGCGCCGACGCCACCACAGGGGAGCGAGCACGAACCAGAGGAGCGCGCTCGTACTCCGCGCGGCTCCTCCGCTCGTCTGGCACGCGCATCCCTCGTCGGTGCGGGTGACGTCCGCGCCGCCCGAGCCGTCGAACCCCGAGCCTGTCGGGTCGACCCCGGTGCCAGAATTCACGCCAGTCTCGCCATCCTCGCCCGCGTCCGTTGTCGCGCCCGCGTCGTCTCCGAGGGTGTCCTCGCCGCCGGTCTCGGAGTCGGCTCCACCGGTTTCTCCGCCGCCGGTCCCACCCGTGGTGCCTCCGGATGAAGTCGGCGTGAGCCGCAGGGCGTCGTAGCCGACGCGGACCATGGCGGAGCCAGGCTCGCCGGTGTTGTCGTCAAGACGGATCCATTGGTCGCCGCCGGCGTCGAAGGAGAACTCACCCAGGGAGAACCATCCGTCGTGCACCGACTGGTCGACGGCGACAGAGTCGGTGACACCCGTCGCGCGGATTTGGTACGCAGCTTGGGTGGACGCGAAGAACTCTGGGGTCGCGAAGGTTTCCAGCTCGTAGGTCCCCGCCTGCTCAAAATAGAGCCTCCAGATGGCGTAGTTCTCGGGGTCCGCGAGGTCCGTCGCGTGGGTCCACACGAGCGAGCCTCCGTAGCCGTCCAGCTCGTCTCTCCAGAAGGTTGGATCACCATAAAGTTCGTAGCACGGGTCGCCGTTGTCGATGGTGGATCCGCCCGCGGGCACGATCCCGCAAGGCGGGCAGTCTTCGGGGCACGAGTCGGGCGTTTCGTCGGCGCTGCAGACTCCATCTCCGCAAACGGAGGGGCCCACGGTCCATGCGTCAAGGTCCGCGGCGGGGCCGTTGAAGTAGTTTTCGTCCACGTCGCCGCTGATCCCGGGCACCGTCCCCGTGGCGCTGAATTGATGGAAGACGTAGTCGACCCATCCCGTGGGCATGGAGGGGCACGTGACTCCCCAGTTCGCGACCCACAAGGGGTACGCGGCCAATGATGATAGACCGACGTTGCCGTCCCACCACCCGGGCGCCGTGTAGACGATCGGAGCCACGCCCACGTCGGCCTCGACCACGTCGATCCACGCCTGGGCGGCGTCGATGATCTCGCCGCCTGAGAGCCCTCCAGTGACCTCGATGTCGATCACAGGGGGCAGATCGTCGGGGCCCAAGGCGCCCATCATGGAGAGCAGAAGGTCTGCTTGGGCCACGGGGTCCTCCGCGGGTCGAAAAAACTGATACGCGCCGACCGTGATGCCGTTGGCCTTCGCTTGCTGCCAGTTTACGTCGAAGAACTCATCGAGCACGGTGCTCCCGTCGGAGACGCGGATAAAGGCGTACTCGACCCCGGCAGCGGCGACGGCGGCCCAATCGATGGTGCCTTGCCACTTGGACACGTCGATCCCGTAGGTCACCTCCCCATCGGGGCACACGTTGGGGATCGATGGGGGGACGGGGGCCTGCAGCCACCAGTTGCGGAGTCCGTCTCCCAAGGAGGCGTCGCGGAGCGGGTCCGCGGGTGCTTCAACGCTCGCGGCGCTCGCCTCCACCGGAGTGGTCGGGTCTCCACCTAAATCCGGAGACAGACTCAGCAGCAAGAGCGCGTGAACCATGCACGGAGGAGCATACGTAATCCAGGCTCGGTCGGGGAGGAAAAACCGGTCTTCACGGGACCTCGCGGCGTCGACGAGGACGGCGGGCTATCCCGGTGCGTCCGGTGGCGCTAGGAGCTGCACGAGAGCATCGAGCAGCCGGGCTTGTCCATGGCCCAGTCGGGTCGCCGGGCGGCCAGGTGTTCGTGCTCGGGCTGGTCGTCGTAGGGCCGTCGAAGGGCCTTGATCAAGGTGGAGAGGCTCGCGGAGTCTCCTTGCTCGGTGTCGTCGATGGCGAGCTGAGCGAGGTAGTTTCGCGGGACATACTTTGGGTTGACACGTCGCATCGCGGCGCCGCGATCGGCTCCGGGCAGACCCTCGCGGTCGACTCGGCGCCCGAGGTCACGCAGCCACGCGAGAGTACGCCGCTCCACTTCGCCCGTGAGTTCATCTGGGTTGTAGTAAGCCCCGCGGATGGGCGCGAGGAGGGCCACCTCATCACAGTCAGCGCTGATGGGCACGTCGGCCAACGAACGAAAAAAAATCGTCATATCAGTGGCCGTGAGTTTCAAGATCTCTCCGAGCTCGTTGATCACGGAGGCCGCGTCGCCGCGGGCCTCCTCGTCCGCGAGGCGCTCATGCCGAAAACACGGCAAGCCTAGCTTCCCCGCGTACGCGTCGAAGGTCTCGGCCTCAAGAGTCCGCCAGTAGTCTTCCAAGCCCGCTTCGAGCGCCTCTTTCGAATCGATGAGTGGAAAAATCGCGGCGGCGAGGCGCCCAAGATTCCACGCGGCGATGGATGGTTGCGCGCCGAAGCGGTAGCGGCGTTGGCCCGCGTCGGTGGTGTTGGGCGTCCACCCAGGGTCATAGTCGTCGAGCCACCCGTAGGGCCCATAGTCGATGGTGAGTCCGAGCACCGACATGTTGTCTGTGTTCATCACCCCATGGACGAACCCCACGCGCATCCAGTGGCAAATCATTGTGGCGGTCGCCACGCAGACCTCTCGAAACCACGCGGCGTAGACGTGGGGATCGCCGGGGTCGAGGTGCGGAGCGTGGGCCGCGATGATGTGGTCCGCGAGGGTTCGGAGGGTGTCGAGATCGCCGCGCGCGGCGTGGATTTCGAGGCTCCCAAAGCGCAAAAAACTCCGCGCGGTTCGGCAGACCACGGCCCCCATCTCAGGTTTCGCGTTGCCGTCGTAAAACATGTCGCGCACGACCTCGTCGCCGGTGAGGACCAAGGAGAGCGCGCGGGTGGTGGGCACACCGAGGTGGTGCATGGCCTCGCTGCAGACGAACTCACGCAGGGACGAACGCAACACCGCCCGCCCGTCGCCCGATCTCGAGTAGGGGGTGGGCCCCGCACCCTTGAGTTGGAGCTCCCATCGGTCGCCTCCCGGGGCGATGAGTTCGCCGAGGGAGATGGCGCGGCCGTCGCCGAGTTGTCCCGCCCAATTTCCAAATTGGTGCCCTCCGTAGCAGGCGGCGTAGGGGCTCATCCCCGCGGCGAGCCCGTTACCGCCGAAGATCTGCGCGATCTCTGGGTCGTCGCCCTGCGTGGGCAGGCCCAGCGACTCGGCCAAGTCTTCGGTCCACGCGAGCATGGATGGATTGGACACCGGGGTGGGGCACACGCTCGAGTAGCAGGCTGCGTGCACCTGGCGTCGCATGTTTTCTGCCTGGGGATCGGCGGGCGTGTCTCTCAAAAACTGCGCGTCGAACTGCAGCGTTCCGAGGGCGGAGAGCGTGGGCAATGAGGGCGGAGGTTTCATCGCGGAGGGCACCCGCAGCCTAGCCTGGATCGGTCGTCGCGACCATGCGCACCGATCTCCGTGAGCAGCGCCGGCCCGTCGTCGGGCGAGGGAGCGAAGAGATAGAACCGATCGAGGCCTCTTGCGTTGGCTCGGGGATGGGAGATCTCCTTCGCGCGTTCGTCGGCGTGTTTTCGTGGCTTGCATGGGGAGGGAGCCCCGCACCCGGTGACGTGGGTATCGATGCCGCTGGTATTGAGGTTCGCTCTCGCTCGTGGATCCGCCTTGATGACACACGGCTCATGGCCCCACCGGAGCGCGTTGGCGACTGCGAGGCGCAGCTTGAGGAAGCTGGAATTCGCTTCTCCACCGCCCGAATCCCTCCCCACTTCAACGACTCCAAGACGATCCTTTGCGGGACCGAGCAGGCGGTCCGTTTTCGTCGGGGGCCCGGCAATATTAGGTGGTCGAGTCCACCTAAACTGTCGTGCCGGGCCGCGCTCGCGCTCGGACACTGGGAGGAGATTATTCGGGAGGAGGCTGCGACCCACCTCAATTCCCGCGTGTACGCGGCCCGACACATCGGGACCTACGCGTGTCGCGAGATGGCCGCCTACGACGGGTGGATCAGCGAGCACAGCTACGCCAACGCCATCGATATCTCGTCGTTCACACTGACGAGTGGCGCCGTGATCTCGGTACGCGATCATTATTTTGACGAGGGCCCCAAAGGGAGATTCTTGCGGGCCATCGCTCGCCGCGCGTACATCGAGGATGTCTTCTCGGTGGTGTTGACGCCCGCGTTCGACGCGCATCACCGCAGCCACCTTCACCTCGACATGGCGCACTACCGCGCCGGCGAGTACTAGGCGCGGGCCTCAAGGCGACGACAATTTGTGCCCTTCGTCTAAAAATTCGATGGCCAGTCCCTCGGCATCGAGGGGGTCGAAGCAGATGCGCAAAAAACGCACCCGGTGTGAGTAGGCACGGCTTGAACGATGTTTATTAATCGCTTGCATCTCACGGTTTAGCTTATAGGCTACTTACCGACCGGTAAGTACATGCGCCTTTACCCCTCGTCTTCTTTCATCTGTGGTCTCGGTGTGACCGCCTCCTTCCTCTTGGGGAGCGCCGATATTCAGGCGGCCAGCACGACCGGCGCCATCCTCGCGCAGGTGGTCGACGGTGCGTCGGATCCGGCGCTGATGCCGCCGGATTCCAAGCCGGGTGACGCGGCCGCGGACGGCTTCTCCGATCTCGTCACCGCGGCTCTTCAGCCCCGCGCCGGCGGTCTCACGGCGGATACAGTGGCCAGAGCGGCGGTCGAGTCGGCACCCTCTGTGGAGGCCCTGCGGGCGGATCTCATGAGCACCGCGGCGTCCGTGGATGAGACCTTGTCGCGCTTCGTCCCCAACCTCACCGGAACGGCGAGCTACAGCAGGATCAGCCCCGCTGATATCGATTTTGGGGGCGGTGGCGCCTCCGTGGGAGCGGCCGCCGAGGGTCCCTTGACGGTAGACCCGGTCACGGGACTCGTGGTCGGAAGCGACGGGCAGCCGGTGGGCGCCGCCACGGTCGCGCCCGTGGCGATCCCGCTCGACAATTTCAGCCTTCAAGCCTCCGTGACGGTCCCGATCCTCGACTACGTGCTTCGCCTGCTTCCCGCGAAGCGAGGTGCGGAGGCGGAGACCCGAAGCGCCGTGCTCCAACGCGACGCGGAGAAACAGCAGGTGGAACTTCAGGCGCGCGTAGCGTTCTACGACTGGGTCCGCGCCCTCGCACAGATCGCGGTGGTGGAGCAGACCCTGGCCTCGTTGCGGGCGCGGCTCGCCGACGCTGAGGTCGGATTGCGCGCGGGAGTAATCAGTCCCACCGATGTCGCCAGGATCGAGGAGTCCGTGCAGCTTGCCGGGCTGGCGGCGTTGCAAGCAGAGAGCTTCCGCGACCTCGCGGCGCGCAACCTCCAGGTCATCACGGGCGCGAACGTGGCGCCGCAACATCTCGGCGAGGACATTTTGGGGGAGGTGCCTTCGCTGGAGTCGGCAGATGATTTAGATGCGCTCGTCGCCGAGGCGAAGCAGCAGCGCCTTGAGGTCGCCGCCTTGGGGGCCACCGATGAGGCGCTGGATCAAGCCAATCGCGCGGTGCGAGCTGGGTACTTCCCGCGGCTCGACGCTTTCCTCGACGCCGCCTATTCGAATCCCAACCAGCGTTTCTTTCCCCTCGATGACGTGTGGCGCGGGAACTGGGCGGTCGGCGTCAGCGCGAGCTGGCAGCTCCAGACCTTTTTGCAGACCCGTTCGCAGCGCAAATCTCTCGCGGCATCTCGGCGTCGCCTCGCCGCATCGCTCGAGGGTTTATATCGCGGGATCGAGCTTGAGGTGGCGGCGGCGTACGAGGAACTTCGCCGCGCGAAGTCGGCGATCCGGGTGAACAAGGAGACCTTGCGCATCGCCGAAGAGGTCTACGCGCAACAGTCTGTCTTATATTCGGCGGGCGAACTGACCACCACGGACCTGATCGCAGCCGAGACAGACCGCCTGAACGCCAGCTTGCGGAGTTTGAACGCGAAGATCGATCTTCGGGTCGCGCGGCTCAAGATCCTGCGAGCGAGCGGCCGAATTCCGCCAATGAGCGTGAAGCAAGACGAAGCCGACGCTCGCTACGAGCGAGCGGGGCTGCGCAAGGGAGCAAAATAAGATGGAAGTAGAGCCACAAACAGTCCCTCAAAAGCCCGCCGCGCGCGAGGGACTGCGCGCAAAAATTTTGAGCGAGGCGACTCGCATGTTCGCGGACCTTGGGTTTGAGCGCACGTCCATCCGTGAGCTCGCGGGCCGATGCGATTGCACGAAGCCCGCGCTGTACTACCACTTCCGTAACAAAGACGCGGTGTATCTTGAGGCGCTCTCATTGCAGCGGAGCCGCGTGCTCGCGGACATGGAGCGCGCTGTGGGCAGCCAGGGGAGTCTCCGTCAGCGGCTGCACCAGGGCATCGAGCGCTTGTACGACTACGCGCGCGTCGACCCCGACGGCCTCCGCATGCTGCACCGCGCGCCCTTTTGCGGAGACTCGCTCCCAGAGGCGGCGGAGCAACAGCTCAGCAGCCTCCGCGAGATGCATATGCGCACGCTAGAGACGATCTTTGAGCAGGGGGTCGCCGCCGGTGAGCTCAACGGCGGCGTGTCCCCGCGGGATTGTGCCATCGCCTTGGCGGGCGGTATCGACTTTCGACTGCAGCTTTGGACACGCGGTGAGGCGCCTAGCCTTGAGGGGCTCTCCTCGCTGGTCGACCTCCTTTTCGACGGGATGAAACGTTTATGAATCTCTTTCAACATCGAAGACTTGGGATGATTACGGGCCTTTGCGTGATGCTCACGGGAGGCTGTACTGCCGCGTCGGGGGAGAGTCCAGACGCAGCCACGGAGACGCAGCAGGCCGCTGGACTCGATGAGTCCGGGAAGATCCGCGTGGAGACGGCGACGGTGCGAAAGAGCGTCTTGAAGATGAACCTCGTTCGACCCGGGGAGGCCGAGGCATCGAGGGAGGTCCGGGTCGCGACGGCCATGGGCGGCATCGTGGAGAAACTCCACGTTGGGGATGGAGACGTGGTCAAGGCCGGGCAACGCATCGCGGAGGTGGACAAGACCGTCCACAGTGCGCAGCGCTCCATCGCGAGCGTCGAATACGACGACGCTCAACGCGAGCTCGATCGGCTGTCGTCGATGGGCGGGGCCGTCGCCGCGCAGCGTCTAGATCAGGCGAAGACCCGGCTCGCGCGGGCCAAGGCGCAGCTGAGGTTGAGTGATATTCAGCGCTCGAGAAGTCTCTTGGAGGCGCCCTTTGCAGGTGTGTTGGCCCAGGTGCCCGTGGAGCGGGGGGGCTATGTGCCGCCGGGTGGAACCATCGCTCGGCTGCTTCAAGTGGATCCCATCGTCGTCAGCGTGTCGGTCTCCGATCGCGACGTCGGAGGCCTTAAGGTCGGTGGTCGCGCGGTCATCTCGACCAGCGGATCTCCCAACCCTCGCGAAGGGAAGATCTCATTCATCGCGCCGGCCTCCGATCTCAAGACGCGAACCTTTCGTGTCGAGGTGGAGTTGCTGAACGAATCTCAGAGCATTCGGCCTGGAATGATCGCGTCGGTGCAGTTCGTCAGTGATGGGTTAGAAGAACAACTCATCATCCCGCAGGACTTCTTGGTCACGAAGATCGAGGAGAACGGGGTCTTCGTGGTGGACTCGGATCAGATCGCGCGATGGCGCCCCGTGAAGCTCGGCGAACTCCTGCGCGATCAAGTCGTGGTGCTCGAGGGGATCGTGGACGGTGATGAAATTGTCGTCGTGGGACATCGTTCGTTGGTGGATGGGGACAGACTCCTCGTCAGTCGGCGCGGGGCTTGCTGTGAAGAGGGCCGCATCATCTATGGAGCGAGGGACGAGGGCGCCGCGAAGCAGGAGCCTGCCCTCGCGCCCAAGACGGAGGAGCCCACCCGATGATTGGGATGCTCGTTCGCCGCGCCTCCACGGTGCTGTTGTTGACCCTCTGCGTGCTCGCATTCGGAAGCTTGTCGTACGCGACCCTGCCGCGGGAGGCCGCGCCTGATATCGACATTCCGATGGTGATGGTGAGCACGCCGTATCCAGGGGTGTCCCCCCAGGACATCGAGAGCCTCCTCACCACTCCATTGGAGAATGAGCTCTCCGGCATCGCCGACCTCAAGAAAATGAGCTCCACCTCTGCGGAAGGGGTGAGTCTGATCTCACTCGAGTTTGAGCCCGAGGCGGACCTCGACGAATCACTTCAGCGGGTGCGTGATCGCGTCAGCGCGGCTGAGCCCAAGCTCCCCGCAGAGGCGGAGGACACGCAGGTCAACGAGGTCTCCTTCGCCGACTTTCCGGTCTTGCTGATCACCCTGGCAGGCGGGGTTGACGAAGAAGAGTTGAAGAAACTTGGCGAGAGCCTCCAAAATGAGGTGGAGAAAGTCCCCGGAGTCCTCGAAGCGAACCTGTCTGGAGGACGGACCCGAGAGATTCGGGTGGAGATTGACCCGATTCGGCTCGAGCACTACTACCTGTCCATGGATGACGTGATCGGCGCCATCCGCAACGAGAACGTCAACCTTCCAGGAGGCGAGCTCGCGGTGGGTGCGTCTAACTTTCTTCTGCGGGTGCCGGGTGATTTTTCAGCGGCTCAAGATCTCGAGCGGGTCGCTATTAAGCGCACTGGAGATCGGCCGGTGTTCATCGGCGACGTGGGGCGCGTGGTCGATGGGTTCGCGACGCGGACCACGTACTCGCGGATGAACGGCGAGGCGAGCGTGACCCTCGGCATCACCAAGCGCAGCGGGGCCAATATTCTAGAGCTCTCGGAGGCCGTGAAGTCCGTAGTGGTGGGAGCCTCCAAGACGTGGCCTGAGGGCGTCGAGTATCGCGCGTTGGGGGATCAGTCCAAGATGATTCGAGACATGGTGAGTGAGCTCGAGAACGGGATCATCACCGCGTTGTTGCTGGTCGTGGCGGTTTTGATGTTCTTCATGGGTGTGCGCAACAGCCTGTTCGTGGCCGTGGCGATCCCCATGAGTTTCCTGATGAGCATGATGGTGCTTGAGTTCTTCGGGATGACGCTCAACATGATCGTGCTGTTCAGTCTCATTTTGTCGCTCGGGATGCTGGTGGACAACGCCATCGTCATCGTCGAGAATATTTATCGCCACTACGAGCACGGGAGCTCCCTCAAAGATTCCGCCATCGAGGGTACGCAGGAGGTCGCAGGCGCCGTGGCTGCGTCCACGGCCACCACCGTCGCCGCCTTCTTGCCCCTGGTCTTTTGGACCGGGATCATGGGGCAGTTCATGGGCTTCATGCCCAAGACCGTCGTGATCGTGCTGCTCGCGAGCCTGGTTGTTGCGGTGGGGCTGTTGCCGGTGGTGACCGCGAAATTCATGAAGATCTCCAAGGAGAAGATCGAGGCCGTGGAGTCGCGAGAGACGGAGAGCCCCGTGTTGCGGCTGTACGTGCGGTTGCTCAATACCTCGATCAACCACAGATATGTCAGCGCATTCCTCGGCCTCGTTGTGTTGGTCGGGAGCTTCGTCGGCTACGGCGCGCTGAACCATGGGACCGAGTTTTTCCCGGAGACCGAGCCGAATCGCGCGACGATTATGCTCTCCGCGCCGGACGGGACAGACATCGACGCGACGGATTCCCTCGTACGGAAGGTGGAGTCCGTCCTGCTCGAAGAGGAGAATATCGACGTCTATGTCGCGGAGGTCGGCGTCGCCGGGGACGGGCAAGACCCGACCCAAGCCGCGCAGAGCGCCGCAAACAGCGCTCGAATCACCTTGGATTTTCTCCCAGATGCCGCGAGCGCACAAGAGGGAGACAAGCTCCGAGTGGAGCCAGCCACGCGGACCATTGAGCGTATTCGGCGAGCCCTCTCGAAGATCCCGGGTGCGGAGATCAGCATCGAAAAGGAGCGCATGGGGCCTCCGGTGGGATCGCCGATCTCGGTGGAGGTCTCGGGGGATGATTACCACGAGCTTGGCGACTACGCGGCGCGGGTGCGACGGCGACTCGGCGAGATCGACGGCGCGGCAAAACTCAAAGACAACTTCCGCGTGGGGCGACCCGAGATGCGTCTACGCATCGATCGTGGGGCCGCCAAACGGATAGGCGCGAGCACGCAAGCTGTTGCGATGACCGTTCGAACCGCCATCGCTGGGACGAAGGCGAGCACTCTCCGAGACGGTGAAGATGAATACGACATCATGGTGGCGCTCGATCCGAAATACCGAGAGGATATGCAGGCGGTGTTGGCGCTGCGGATCCCGGGGCGGGAGGACACCAGCCCCGACACCTTTGCGGTGCCCATGTCCTCCGTGGCGAGCTATGAGATCGGGGGGGGCAGCGGCTCCATTCGCCACATCGATCAAGACCTCGTGGTGACCGTGGAGGGACAGATCGCGGAGGGATACAACGAGAACGCAGTCCGCGCCGAAGTGGTCGAGTGGTTGGCGGAGGCGGAGCACCCCGCGGGTCTGTCCGCGCGTCTTGGGGGAGCGAATGATGAGCAACGTACGGCGCAGGAGTTCTTGGGTCGCGCGTTCCTCATCGCAATTTTTCTGATCGCAATCGTCTTGGTGACGCAGTTCAACCGCTTTGACCTACCGCTGATCATTCTGGCGTCTGTCGTGCTCTCCTTGGTGGGAGTGTTATGGGGCCTCGTGATCACGGGGACCCCCTTCGGGGTGATGATGACCGGCCTGGGAGTCATCTCCCTAGCGGGAGTGGTCGTCAATAACGCGATCGTCTTGCTCGACTATGTGGAGCAGCTTCGAGAGAAGGGGATGAACATGCGCGACGCCCTCGTTCGGGCAGGCATCACCCGGTTTAGGCCGGTGGTGCTCACCGCCTTAACGACGATCCTAGGGCTGGTGCCGATGGCGCTGGGGATCTCGCTCGACTTTCGTAACCTCCGGGTGATCCTTGGCAGCCAATCCACGACCTGGTGGGGCCCCATGGCCATCGCGGTGATTTTTGGGTTGGCCTTCGCGACCGTGTTGACACTTGTGATGGTCCCGACGATGTATTCAATCATTGAGGATGTTCGCCGACTCTTCAGCGGCGCACGCGTGCGAAGGACGAAGCGGGACGAAAACACGGCGCCTGCCGCGTCCCCGCTCGCGTCCGACTCGTTGGTCGCGACGCGGATAGCGCCGCAGGCCTGAGTGCCGG
>JBDQGY010000068.1:0-18158 GCA_040265175.1 Nannocystaceae bacterium | reverse complement strand
CTGTTTAGGATCGCGCTGTTCGCCTTAAAGATTTCGTCGAGGAAGGCGACCTGGGCCGTCGGCAGCATACCTTCGATACGACGTCGGTATTGTCCCCCTCGAAACGCCTCGATGTCGACGGGGCCAAAAATCTCGTTGGGTTCCGTGAAGCGCGTGAGCAGATAGTCGAAGTATCGCGCGTCGAGGAGCCCGGCGAAGGACCTCGCGAGGGCGCTCTTCGCGGTCCCAGGAGGACCGACCATCACCATGTGCTCTCCCGCGATGGCGGCGACGAACATCAAGCGGATGGCCTCTTCCTTCCCGAGAAACTGCTGTTCGAGGGCTCGGGCCGCCGCGTGTAGCTTCGTCGAAATTTCTGGGAGCGCTGGCGTCACAGGAGATGGACTTAGGTTTGTCATGAACGATTGCCTTGTGTGAGCGCCGGCGCGAAGGTGTCTCGCATCCAGCGCAGTTCGTCGCGGCTGACGATGCCACGGACGAAGGAGCGATACTCTGTCCAACGCCCCTCCATCGCCGCACCGAGGGCTTGAATCGCCGGATCGCCGAGGAGCGGGCCGAGCAGATCAAGCAAGAGAGGGAGCCCAAAAAACAGTTTCCATGCCGGAGACGACGACGGCGCCCCAAGCCCCGCGCGCGTCTTCATCTCGAGCACCTTGAGGATGTGAAGATGCACGAGAGCCGCGACGAGGGGGGCCGGTTTCGAGTCGTCGGAGTCCAAGGCGAGCAGCTCCTCCGTGGCCGGCTCGACCGGGGGCGGTGATCGCTCTGCGTTCCCGGGCTCCACCGACGGAGGCCCTCGCTCGCTTCCGATACCGAGGCTGAGGTCGTCGAGGACACGCTCCAACACCGCGGCGCCGATGAGATCCCAATGTTCGGAGCCCGCCCACGCGTACACGACCGCCCGCGCATAGCTCGGATCCGCGAGCAACGACGACACCGGCCCCAACGACGGCCGCCCTGTGGCCCGGTCCGCGTGAATCAGCGCGGTCAAGGGGCTCGCGCGAAATGCCCTCGGCAGGAGTCGCTCCGTCGGTGACGAGTGCCGAAAAGTAAGCCAGTTGACCGTCTCTTCCCGTTGCAGAAACGCGACCGACTCAAACAAACCGATTCCGCGCGGTGCTGCCTGTCCGAAATAACGGAGGTCGGCGTCGCGGGTCTCCACGATCTGGTCCACGCGGAGCAAGCGTACGACAGCCTCCATCGCTAGGTCCCGCGCGACAACTTGTGACGGAGAGTCGGGCTGCGCACGATCCAGGAACGACGCGGTCGTGTCCTCTACGAGCCTCCACTTCGCGTCGCTTGCCCACACCTGACCCAGCTGGGGGTGGTCAAAAAACAGCAGGTTGTGGAGCCCCATCCAGAAGACCATCTCAAGAACATCCGGCTCGGCCAGCAGTGGACGCTCCACCCGCCGGTGGCCGCAGCCCACCCGCGCCGCGCGCACATCCTCTCGTGTCAGCGGCCCGATATCGCCTCGAAAACTCTCCAGGTCTTGAGCAGAGAGTGGCTTTTTGAGTCGAACCGTCCCGCCACCAAGCAGCGGCAGCACGAAGTCGTTGACGAAGGCGTCGAGCGGCGCGCCCATGACCTAGCCCTCCCCCCGGTATCGCCAGAGGGCGAAGCGTCCGAGCCGCTCATTGGTGATAGTGGGATCCGTGTCGAGGCTCACGGCCGCCTCCGAGACCACCTCCGCGAGGACGGGGGCCGATGCACGCACCGCGCGCGCATCGAGAGGCATGCGCTGCGCCGCCGGGATCCGAATTGCGCACGCGGCGTCTTCATCGGGATAGACCGCCAACTCTTCAGCCTCCAACCCAAGCAGCTCTCGGACAAGCTGCGGCCGCACCCTCGGCCACAGCTCGTGTCCGTCGGGCACCAAGACGCCCGGCGCCGCCTCCACCATCCTTCGCCCGAGGGGAATCATCGCGGAGGCCCCGATGCTTCCGCCTGACCCCCGCTCAGAGAGCACCAATATCCCCTCCTTGAGAGCGACGAATTCACAATTGCGCAGGACACTCGGCGGGAGCAAATACAGGAGGCCGCCGACCATCGAGGCCTGGGACCACGCGATGAGGACTCCGCTCGGCTCGCGCGCCACGGTGGTCGTTCGAAGGGACAGCGAGACGGTCGAGATCTCGGGCGCGAGGAGGCGCGCCTCTTCGTCGTCGGGCGGTCTCGTGGAGAGTTCGTGCTCCACGAGGTAGGTCCCATCCACGAACTTCGGTGACCCCGGGATTCGCTCGACCCGGTCGGCGCGCCCACGAAAGAGATACATCTCATCTCCGGGAAGGCACGCGTTGGCGGACGCCAGGTGAATCGGATGCCTCCACCCCACCTGAACCGCGGCGCGAGCAGAGACCGGAACGAACAACTCCACCCCGGGAATCGCCTCGAGGATGTCCAAGATCCGTCCTGGAGGCGTTCGCAGCCGCAACAACAAGCTGCCCGATTCGCCGTCCCGAAGGGACAGTCGGATGCCGGCCATGGACACCTGTCGTCGCCACAACCACGAGGTAATTCGTGACGACAGGCCCGGAGAGACGAGCACAAGCGCCATCTCCCGCAGTCCACATAGCTCGGGATCGTTGCCGATCTTGTCTCCCGGGATCGGCTGCGGTCGCATGGACAGCCGCTGAACGAGCTCAATCGGGTCGAGCCTGTCGATCACGCGGAGACGCGTCGCGTAGGTCTCGGAGACCGCCACGACGTCGTCGGGCCCCACCGCGCCGACAGTCTCCGCCGGGTTCGCGAGATCGAAGCCAAACGGGGTCTTGCGATCCCGCGGCAACACAAAGATGGAGCCCGCGCCGGTGTAGGTCACCGACTGCACCACGCTCGCCAACCGTCGGATACGCTCCACGGCGTAGCTGTCCCCTCCTCGACACCGCAACAAAAACGCCCGGCCGCCTCCCTCACGCCGACCCGTCTCGAGGGTCATGCTCAAAAACAGCTCATCGAGGCTCATCTCTTCGCTGTAGGCGCCCAAGAAACCGACCAACCTATCAATGGTTTCAAAGATCACGAGGATCTCGCGACCGACGGCCACTCCCCGGGCGTCCACGAAGAGGCCGTGGAGGCGAAACCGAGTCTGCCCAGCGGCGACGGGCTCGAGGAGGGATTGGGCCATTTCGGCGGAAGTGTAGCAGGCCCTGGGGTCTTCGCGTCACATGCCTCGCCGTACGCTGCTACATTCTGACTGGTGGCCGGAGATGACCACGAGCGCCCCGCGAAGAAGGACTTCCCTTCCGGACTGTCGCGGCGACGCGCCCTCAAGAGTGCGATGGAGCTCGAGCAGCTCGGGGAACACACGCTCGCCGCGCGTGTGTTTGAAGATCTCGGAGAGGAAGGCCAAGCCGCGTCGCTGCGCCTCGAGGCGGTCGACGAAGCGGTCGCGCTCCGCGACCGCCTGAAAGTCTTGCGCGAGGGCGCCGGTCGAATCGGCGGCGACACCGCGCAGGGGCGGCAGCTCCACTGCACCCTCGCCAAAACCCTGCTGGTCGCGGCGGCAGGGACGCCCACAGGAGCGCGACAGCGAGGCTACCTTTTCGAAGCCGCCCAAGCCTTGGAGAGCGCCCGCGAGTCCGAGCGAGCGGGCCAGGTCTACGAAGAGTTGGACCTGCTCGAGCAGGCCGCCGCCGCCTATGAGGCCGCGGGTGCCATCGGGCGGCTGGAGGTCCTGCTGGCCATCCTTGAGCGGCGGCGCAATCATCAGCAGTACGCTACCGAGGTGGCGGCCCAAGTGGAGTCGCTCCTCTCAGAAGGACACCGCCAGGTGGCGCACGACCTCTTGCTGCGAATGAACAGCGAGGCGTTGCGGCTCCACAACGCGGACTCCTACGCCCTCGACTTCCAGCGCTACCTCAGCGAGCTTCAATCCCGGCTCCCCGCGGCCGACCGGATCACGCTGCGCGTCACCGTTCAGGGTCAAGTCCCTTTCACATTGACCATCTTTCACCAAGATTCCATCGTCATTGGTCGAGCGCCCGACGCCCACATCCAGGTATCAGGTGCGGGCCTGTCCAGACAACACCTGCGGATCTCACGACCTCCCGCGGACACCGGGGGTGACTTCATCCTCACCGATCTCGGCTCTCGGGCGGGGACCTTCCTCGACGGAGCGCCCGTTGACGCCGGGGTTCCCGAGCCGCTGACCGCGACGGCCGAGCTGTCACTTGGGATGGGTGAGTCCATGCTCCTGATCCCTCGGCGCTCCGAATCCGGCGAGGTCCTCGAGATTCGCGAGGGAGATCGCAGGTTCATCCTCACCTCAGGAGACGCCGCGTTTGACCCGCTCGATGGGTTCCCGGCGCTCTCCCTTCGCTTCCAAGCCCCCTACGTCCACCTCCTCGGCCACCAACTGCACGGGCTCCAACTCCACGGACAAGCCGTCGTTCCCCCGTCCTCTATCCAACTGCTGCGCAACGATCGGATCCGCCTGCGCGTCGAGGAACGTCACGTGGACGTGGAGGTCCTCGCGTGACCGATCGTAGCTGGGCCCTCGGCGCGAGCCCTGAGACACAGGCCAACCTCACCCCTCTCTTGCAGCAGGTGGTCGCGAGGTTCTCCGTGGGCGCCACCACCCCGCGTGAGTACGGTCCACTCGCGGAGCTGGAGTCGTCCTTGTCGCAGCAGCGACCGATTCAAGAGATCGCCGCCCACGTCGCGACCCTCAGTCTTGAAGGCTACCTCCGGGGTGCCGTCACTACCATCGCAGAGGCTCTCTTGCGACGCCCGCGCGCGGCGGTGGTGCTGCTCTTGTGCCGCGAGCTCAACGATGGGCTCGATCCCCCGCTCGCCGTGTCCTTGGCCAAGCTCACGTTGATGCTCGACGAGGTTGCGGACAAACAGCTCGACAAAGACGGCCCGTTCGTCTCCGCGCACCTCCTCCTCGGTGAGCAACTTGAGGCTCGAGGAGGCGCGCTCGACGCCATTCGTCACTACGAGGCGGTGCTCGCCACCGACGTGGAGAATCGACGCGCCATGAGCGGATGGTCGCGATGCAACCGAGCGCTCGGCGCCGCAGGGGATCTTGAGATCGGGCGACGCGTGGGCCTGTCGATGCTCGAGGGCATTGAGGCGCTGGACAATGAGATGGCGCTGGGAACCGACCGCTACGATCTCGGACGCCCGCTTGGGCGGGGCAGACACGCCGTGGTCTTTCAGGCGAGAGACCGTCGGGTCGGCCGAGATGTCGCGCTCAAACGCCTGCTCAGCGACCGAGCCCGACAAGACGACATCACGAGTCGGCTGCTGGATCAGCGTTTTTTTGATGAGGCCCGCACGCTGAGTCGTGTCCGTTCGCCCTACGTGGTCGCCCTCTATGACATGCAGCCACGGCACCGTTTCGTCGCGATGGAGTTGTGCCGTGGGGGGTCGCTTCGCCTCGCGCTTCGCCGCGGTCTAGTGGGACCCGCCGCCCTCGACACTCTCTATCCCCAGCTCGAGGCGGCGCTCGACGCGGTGCATGCGGCGGGCGCCGTTCACCGAGATGTGAAGCCCGCGAATATTCTGCTCCGAGACTCCAAGGGCTCTCGCCCACTCGCGCTCGCTGATTTTGGACTCGCGATCACGCGGACCCAGACCACCACCGCGCGGCGGGCCGGGACGCTCCGATACATGGCACCAGAGCTCCGCCGAGACTCGTCACAGACCGCGACCCCGGAGAGTGATCTCTTCGCAGCGGGGGTCGTCCTCCTTGAGGTCGCGCTGGCGCCCGCCGCCCTCCCCGGCTCCTTCGATCGAATCGCCACGGACTTTGACCCCAGCGCGATGGTCCCCGCGTCGGTACCCCAGCGCTGGCGAGAGAAACTGCTTCGGATGTTGGACGTCGATCCCTCGCGGAGGCGCCGCTAGCATGACCCCCCCGCTACCGCTGCGCTCCGCACGAGCGCTGATCATCACCGCGCTCTCGATCGTTGGATGTACGGAGCAACCCCGAACGTACTCCACCGCCACGAGGCCCTCCGACCTGATTTTCTCGGACACATTCGCAGGTGCCTCGCTCTCCCCTCGGTGGCGACCGAGCGGTCCAGGCGCGACGGTCGAGGGAGGACATCTGCACGTCGCGGGCCTCAAAAACCACCCGCTGTGGCTGGACATCAAGCTCCCCGCCGACGTTCAAATCGAGTTCGACGCCTGGTCCTCGACCGATGAGGGCGATGTAAAGTTCGAGCTCGCAGGTGACGGGGTTAGCTTCGCGACCACGGCAAACTACAAACCCTCGGGGTATGTCTTCGTCTTCGGCGGCTGGAACAACTCCCGCAGCGTGCTCGCGAAACTCGATGAACACGACCCCGACCGGATTACCCGAACAGACCGACGTGTCGTCCCCGATCAGCGGTACCGGATGGTCATCACTCGACGCGGCCCAAACATCGTTTGGACCGTTGATGGTGCGGTTCACTTGAGAATGCGAGATCCCGATCCGCTCACGGGCGAGGGGCACGAGCACTTCGCGTTTGGAGGATGGGACAGCGCCGTCAACTTTGATAACCTCCGGATTCTTCGCCTCTCTCCGACCGCCGAAGAGTCTCAATGATCGAGCATCTCCCGCTACGGTTTGGCCGCTATGAACTGACCGCGCTCGTCGGCGAAGGCGGCATGGCAGAGGTGTACAAGGCGAGCGTGGAGGTCGCCGAGGGTCTCTCGAAATGGGTGGTGATCAAACGCATCCGTCCAGAGTACGCGAACCGCCGCGAATTCACCCGGATGTTCGTGGAGGAGGCAAAGATCGCCCTGAGCCTGAACCACGCCAACATCGTGCAGGTGTTCGACTTCGGGCAGGTTGACGGGGTTTTCTATCTCGCGATGGAGTTGATCGAAGGGACCGACCTCATGAAACTCTTCCACGCCGTGCGAGGCTCGGGCGGCGCCTTCTCGGATGTCGTCACAGCCTTCATCGGCCATCAAATCGCGTCAGGTCTCGCCTACGCCCACCGAAAGGTAGATGACTTCGGCAACCCGCTCCACATCGTGCATCGCGACGTCAGCCCCCACAACGTCATGCTCTCCTTCGAGGGACAAGTGAAAGTCCTCGACTTCGGCATCGCGCGCGCACGCAACCCTGGAGGGCCCACGCTCAACCCCGCGGACGAGGAGGCCTCCATCAAAGGAAAGATCGCCTACATGTCGCCCGAGCAGGCGCTCGGTCGGGGTGTCGATGCGCGCTCCGATATTTTCTCTCTAGGGGTCGTGCTCTATGAGCTCTTGACTGGCAACCTTCTGCATCGCATGAAAGATCGCCTCGCGGCGCTGGAGAAGGTGCGCAACGTCCCCATCCCTCCCATTTTGTCCCGCGCGCCTGAACTCCCAGACGAACTCGCCTCCATCGTCGATCGGGCGCTGGCCCGCGACCCAGACGACCGGTATCAAAGCGCCCGGGAAATCCAAGCAGACCTCGCCGCATTTTTGCATCGCTCCGACCCCATCGTCGACGACGAGTATCTCCAGCGTTTCCTCGTACAATTTCACACGAACGCCCCACCCCGCCACGAGCTTGATGCCATCGCGAGTGAGGCCACGAAGGCGTTTTTAGAGGGGGAAGACAGCGTCTGGCGGAACCCAGAGGTGCCCTCCCCTCCCAGGCGAGTCGCGGTGTTGTCCGCGGCGCTCGATTCCCAAGCCCCCAACGCCGACCTGACCAGCTTCCTCAACCTCGTGACCGACATCGCGTTCAAACGCGAGGCGCTCGTCCACCGCTGCGACCCGAACGGACTGGTGTTGATCTTCGGCACCGTGCTCCCCTCAGCAGAGGATACAGACCGCGCGCTGCGGGTGGGTCGCACTCTGCGCGAGGTGATCGCAGACGCCGCTCCAGGTGTCGCCATCGGCACCGTCGTCCTGGAGACCTACGCCCGAGTGGTCCGCCACCCCCACGAGGCCCCCATGGTGATGCTCTCGGATGCGCTCGTCACGGCCATGGCCCAGTGCGCGCGGCGATTCCTCGACAAACATGTCGTGGTCGCGGGTTCGGCCATCGAGCGACTGTCTGACGCCTGGCGGATCGGAGAAGCAGATCTTCCCTTTACACCGGACTTCGACGACGGCGGTGGAGAGGCCTGGGGTGTGGAACTCCAGCAGCTCGCGCCCGTCCTCGGGCCGCGACAATCTTCCGATGGCGACGCCGCCCCCTCCGCGGGTGGAGCGTCGTCCTTTTTCGGCCGCGAACTTGAGATGAAGGTCCTCGTCGACGCGTTTCGCGAGACCGTGCGCTCAGGGAACGCGCGCTCCCTCGTGATCGAAGGGCAAGCCGGGCTTGGAAAGCGCACCTTGGTCGAGCACTTCGTGCACTCGCTGCCGCGTGGCAGCTGCGCCGTTTTTCGAGCCGTGGGCCGTTGGAACGCCCGCAACGAGCCGTTCGGCGCGTTTTGGTCCATGCTGCAGCGGTTCCTGGTGATCGACGAGAACACGCGACCTGCCGAGGTCGTCCAAAAACTCACCGACTACGGGGTCGTCGATGCGGGCCCGCTCGTGCAAGTGTTGGGCGGCGCCCTCGGCCTCTCCGTTGCCGACGAGGTCACGGTCGCCCCAGAAACATTTCGTGACCTCTCCGCCCGGCTGCTCCGCCGCCTTGTTCGTTCGGTCGCGCGACGCAAGCCCGCGCTGGTGGTCGTCGAGAACCTGGAATTCGTTGACCAAGAGTCCCTGGAGGTCCTCAAGTGGTGGTCGTTTCAGCAGGCGGAATTCCCCATCTTCGGCTTGGTGTCTGGGAGACCGGGGCCACGTGTCCAACAGCTCACCCGAGACTCTAATATCCAGGCGCTGCAGCTCGGAGAGTTCGACGAGCGCGCGCGTGCAGACTTTATTCTCCAGCGCTTCGAGGACCCAGACGAGGCGCGTTCTCTCTCGGATTCGATCCTCGCCTCCACAGGCGGCCATCCCCTCTTCATCGAGGAGATGCTCGCGACCCTCGTCAATCGTGGGGTCGTCACCTGGAACGAGAGCGGCCGAAAATTGAGCGTGCACGACCCCGACGCGCCGCTCGAACTCCCCCCTAGTATCGAGCAGGCCCTCATGAATCGACTCGACGAGCTTGAGCCCGCACATCGAGACGTGCTCGTGGGCGCCGCGATCTTGGGCCGCACCTTCCGGGTCGACGAGGTGGAGATCCTCATGGAGCGCGGTGTGCTCGATGGCCTCGAAGACGCGTTCGACCGAGGATTCCTTGAGCGAGATGATTCGTCATCCGCCCCGAGCTTTACCTTTTCCACCATCAGCTTTCACGAGATCTGCAAGTCTCGACTTCAAGACCTACGCTCCCGAGAGCTACATCGACGCGCCGCGGAGCTAAAGCTCCATCGTGCAGACTACGTGGATGGTCGAGATGATGGCGCCATCGCCGACCACTTGGTCGCCGCCGGGAGCAACGTTGAGGCTGTCGAGCCCTCGCTCCGCGCCGCCAATCATGCGCTTCGAATGGCCGGCAACGTCGAAGCTCACTACTACCTCACGCTCGCACTCGGAGGCATGACGCCACGCGACCCGCGCCGCTTCGACGCGCTGCTCGAGCGCGAACGCGTTCTTCGAGCGTGGGGGCGCCGTCGTCCGCAAGGAGCGGACATCCGAGAGTTGATCTCCATCGCTGAGCGCCTCGAGACACCCGCGCTCGAGGTTCGAGCCGCCATCCGCCTCCTTCGATTTTACCTCGAATGCGGTCGTAGTTCGCGCGCGGCCATGCTCGCACCACGTATTGAGGAGCGGATCGAACTCCTGGAGCACCCCGCCCCCTACCTCGCGGCCCTCCGCGAACTACAGTCCGAGTTGTCATTCTCCGAGGGTGAGCTCGAACTCGCGACGGACTACGCCCGCGACGGCCTTCACATCTGTGAGTCGCACGCCCTCGACGCTCCCCAACGATGCCGGTTGATCGCCTGCATCGGAAAAATACACGCAGCACGCGGTCGCCTCGCCACAGCGCGGGACGCCTTTCAGTCCATGCTCGAGTTGGCGCGTGATGCGGGGATCCCTCGACTCGAAGCGGAGGCCCTCAACAGCCTCGGCGGCGTCGCCGGCCGCAGTACTGACTACCAAGCCGCCGTCGACTTTTTTCGCTCGTCCATCGCGATTGATCGGGATCTGGGCGACCGAGCCACCACCGGAGTGAAGCTGGCGAATCTGGGTATCACCTTCGCCGCGATCGGGCTCTATCGCCGCTCCGAGCGCTACCTTCGCAAGGCGCTCGAACTCCATGAGATCTCCGGTCACGCGGGGCTCCTCAATGACGCGGTCATTCACCTCGGCGAGGTGGTCGGCGAACTCCACGACCTGGAGGGCGCCGAGGCGATCCTTGATGAAGCGGCCAAGGTGGCCCACGAGCTTGGAGATGTCCGCAGTGAGCTGCGGGCGAAGAACCGCCGCGCCAAGATCATCTTGCATCGCGGCGTGCCCGAGCGGTTCTCGGAGGCTGCCGCCCTCGCGAACGAGGTCTACCAACGCGCGAGCAGGCGAGGTCGCCCCCTACGCTCCGCGGCCTGTCGATCCCTCCAAGTGCTCGCAGCGATACGCGAGCACGGCGGTCATCACGGGGAGGCGATTCGACTCGCCCGCGAAGCCACGATCCTGGTACGCGCGGGCGCGGCGCCCGTGGACGGCGTCTTGGCCATTCATCATCTCGGCGTGTTGCTCACCCGCGCCGGCCGAACCGAAGAAGGTGCGCGCCTCCTCAGCGAGGCAGGGCGGGCGGTGATGCGCCGACTGGAGAGCCTTACAGATCCGCTCCTGCGAGAGGGCTACCTCGGGCAAGCCGCGGTCGGGCGTGTACTGGACGACGCAGGCTTCTCCGCCCCCGAATAGCCCCAAGCGCGCCAGGGTTCATCCCCTGCTACTCTACGGTCATGCGCCCGCTCCTCCGACCCCTGACCGCTTGTCTCCTCTTTGCGTGGAGCCCCTCATGCACGAGCCGCGGTGAACTTGTCGCGCCTGACGGGAGTCATCGGCTCCAGGCTGCCGACCCAGCGTCCGGAGTCACGGTGGTCATGACCACCGAAGTGTGGGACGGAGCGCAGGGGTCCGACGCCGGCTATACGGTGGTCCACGTCCTGATCTCCAACATGGGCGACCTGCCCGTGCGCCTCGCCCCCGGGGACTTTGAACTCACCGATCGACGCGGGTTCCGGTATCCCCTCAACGACATGGGGCACAGTTTCACCGTCGCCGAGCCGGGCCAAGAGTCCATGCGGGTCTCCTCACGATACGACCAAGGGTTCGATCCGCGATACCGCACCGGCGCGGCCACCCGGGAATTGAGCGAGGCGGCGCTGCCATGGGGGGTGCTGCTCCCCGGCACGACCATGCGTGGATTCATCTTCTTCGACCGCATGAACGAGACGGCCAATGGCGGCGCCTTCCGGTGGTTCGCGGCTACGCCTCAGGCCGAGCCCATCGCGAACTTTGAATTCGAACTCGCGATCGCTCGCCCCCGGCGCGGCTCCTAACCCGCGCGAGTCTCCCTGCCGTGGGGTGACCTAGTTCAACTGCATGCGGGCGCGGGCCACAGTCGCGACGCGCTCCCCTAGATCCGGTCCGAGCAACTCACACGCGCCCTGCTGCGAGCTTCGGCTCGCCTTCGCCACGGCCTCGCATCGAATGGCCATGCACGCGACGTCGGGGTCCTTGCGGTCGAGCAAGGAGCGTCTCAGCCACGTCGCCGCCTCCTCCCAGCGATCCGCGAATTCCAGCGAAGCAGCGATCTCGATGGCCAAATCAGCTCTACCAGGCGGCCACGTGCACACCTCGTATGCCCGTGTCGCCACGCGCAGCACCTCCGGTGTCGGTCCCTTATCAGCCATGACGCGCTTGAGACGGATGCGGAGATCGTTGCAGCGAACAGCGTGGTAGACGGCCTCCGAAGCCGCGCCGATCGGGAGTTCGCGAGTCCGCTTCTCCGACGGTCGTAGCGGGCGACAAATCGCCCGAAGTTCGGCGCCCTCTTCCAGGTGGATCACCCGGAACCCAGCCCGCTCGAGGATGGTCCGAAGGCTTCGACCGGTGAACAGGTGGGGCCGAAGCGGCGAGAGATATCCGTCCGAGAGCGGACGAGGCGCGTGCAGCAGATTGGGAACCTCAAGCACGAGCACGCCCTCGTCGGTCAGCAGCCGCCTCAAAAATCTTAGATGACGCCGGGGCTCGGGCAACCGATTGATCAGGTGGTGTTCACATACGAGATCGTAGCGCTCGTCACCGTCCGCCAACTCTGGGACATAGTCGAGGGTCGCGTGACCGTGCTCATTCGCCACCTCCGCCCACGCGAGCATCGGCTCCATACCGATGGCCTCCACGTCATGTTGACTCTTTACCAGGGCTAGCAAGCCTCCCTCGCCGGAGCCCACATGAAGGATGCGCTCCACTGGTCCGCTCTTTAGATCCATGGCGAGCACCAGATCCGCGTAGCGGCGTCGCAGGACTGACGCTGCGTGACTCGGCAACGTCAAAAAAGAACCATTGCTCGGCGACTCCACGCCGCTGTAATCACTCTCACCATGGACGGCTCGCGCAGCGTAGCCTTCTCGGATATCGAGCTCTGGGGCAAGGCCAACACGACCCATGGAGCAGCGTGGACATAGAAACGAGGGGAGATCTGGAACAGACTCAGTGGAGTTCGACAAAGGAATCCACGCGTCCGAGAAGGGGAGTCCGCAGGCCGGACAGGGAATCGCTTGAGGCATGTCCCCTACCGGTTGCAAACGACGCGCCGCTTTTTGCCACACGAGGGACTTTAGGACGCTCGGACACGGACGATTTCGGGCCAGTACTGCAGAGCACCTCCTGCCCAAACGCCCCTCCGGTCCGAACTGAACTACTTTTGAACCCGTGACAGCGCCCTCTCCATCCACACTTCAGAGATGCGCAAAAAGCGCAGTCTTCGTTTGAGGCCTCTCCGTGGTTTTTTGTTACCTTCAGTTCTCTTTTAATTGCTGGTAATAGGGGCATTCACGCGCCCTTTTGCGCGTAAAATTACTTTTGACAGGGTCAGGAACGCTACTTTTGAACTTGCACATGCTGGTGCACTTGTGCCAGAGTCACCGGCGAGCGCTCGAGCTCTCCCACTGAGGTCAGGAGCCTCTACATGTAGGGAAACTGATGACCCTGAGGTCACCTAACCACACTGGATACAACGAGGAACGAACATGAACAGCAAAACCATTATTTCGATGCTCGCGATGGGCACACTTATTTTCTCCGCCTGCGGCAAGGATTCTAGCGCAGACGACAGCACCACCGGTCCTGGGACCGCCACCAACTCCGCATCCGGCGACGGCGACGGCGACGGCGACGGCGACGGCGACGGCGACGGCGACGCAACCTCCTCGTCGGGCGACGGCGACGGCGACGGCGACGACCCCTGCGCGTCCTTCCTTGGATGCATGGACGTCCCGGAGCCCATCGTCATGTGCGACTTCTGGGCCCAAGATTGCCCCGACGGTGAGAAGTGCACCGCCATCGCCAGCACCCCCGGCGACGGCGCATGGGATGCCAACGTCTGCGTGCCCTCCGGCACCGAGGCGCCAGGATCCACCTGCACCACCATGGAAGGCGTTGACGGAGCCGACACCTGTGACGGCACCGGCATGTGCTACGACTTCGATCCCGACACCGGTGAAGGCACCTGTGTCGAGTTCTGCGTCGGCACTGCAGAGTCCAACACCTGTCCTCAGACCGGTAACGACTGCAAGCAGCTCAACAGCGGTGTTCTCAACCTCTGTCTCCCAGGCTGCAGCCCGCTCAACGCTGGCGAGTGTCCTCCCGGACAGGTCTGCGTCGCAGCGTACGAGGGTGACACGCTCGGAGGCTTCATCTGCTTCCCGCCCGCCAACGAGGGCATCTCGGGCGAGCAATGCGAGTGCGCCAACTGCTGCGCCGAGGGTCACCTTTGCACGGACGCTGCCACCTACGGCACCGACTGCGCATTTGACCTTTGCTGCACCGAGTACTGCGACATCAACGACGGCGGCTTCGCTTGTCAGGGCACCGGCCAACAGTGCATCGCGCTGTTCGACCCCTCGGACCCCAACTTCGCGAACGTCGGCGCTTGCCAGATCCCGGTCTGATCAAGCAACCGATAAAAAAGGACCGAGCAATGCTCGGTCCTTTTTTTTGTCTTGCGCACGGTCACTCGGCCCCCCTGGACACGCTCACGCCTGGCCAGCGTATCCGGGAGACGCGCTCAGAGGATATGACGGGAGAGGTCTTGGCTCTCCAGAAGTTCGCCGACACGGTCTCGCACGTACTGCGCGGTGATCTTGATGGTCTGCTCTCCGATCTCGGATGCCTCAAAGGACAGCTCTTCAAGCACACGCTCGAGCACGGTGTGCAGGCGCCGCGCCCCGATATTCTCGAGCAAGGCGTTCGCCTCGGATGCCACCTCGGCGATGGCCTCCACCGCCTCATCCTCGAATTCGATACGTACCTTCTCTGTCTCGAGGAGCGCCTGGTACTGCCGAAGTAGAGAGTTCTCCGTCTCCCTAAGGACGCGGACAAAGTCGTCTCGGGTCAAACTGTCGAGCGCGACACGAATGGGAAAACGACCTTGCAACTCCGGGATGAGATCGGAGACCTGCGCGAGGTGAAACGCCCCCGCCGCCACGAACAGCACGTGATCGGTGCGCACGGGACCATACTTGGTGGTCACCGTACTTCCCTCCACTAGCGGGAGGAGATCGCGCTGCACCCCCTCCCGGGAGATGTCGGCCCCGCGCTGCTCCGCCCGCGCGCAAATCTTGTCAATCTCATCGAGGAAGACCATCCCGAGTTCCTCGGCGCGGCGAATGGCCTCGCGGTTGATGGCGTCGTTGTCGACGAGGCTGGCTGCCTCCTCGTTGGTCAGCAGCGTCCGCGCCTCCGCTACGGTAACTTGCCGTCGCTTCGGCTTGCGCCCCAGCGGACCCAGCAGATTCTTGATTTGGTCCCCTAGCTGCGGACCCATGGGTGCCCCAGGGACCAGATCAAAGCCGAGCGACGGGCCGTCTTCTGAGGTCTCTACCTCCACCTGCCGATCTTCAAGTTTGCCCCCACGGAGCAGCTCTCGCAGGCGGTTCCGGCTCGCCTCATTCCCGGGGACCCCCGCGGCGTCCGCACGATCGGTATACGCCGCGCCGCCAGATTCCGTCGGTGGCAACAACAAATCGAGGATTCGATCCTCCGCCCTCTGGGCCGCCTCGTCTCGGACGTCACGCTCAAACTCCACGCGGACGATCTGCACAGAGGCCTCCACGAGGTCTCGCACCACGGAGTCGACGTCGCGGCCCACGTATCCCACTTCAGTAAACTTCGACACCTCCACCTTCACGAAGGGCGCCTTGCAAAGACGCGCGAGGCGCCGCGCAATCTCCGTTTTGCCCACTCCAGTGGGCCCGATCATGATGATGTTCTTGGGCGAGATTTCGTCCCGGAGACCTCCGGTCACGTGCTGACGACGCCAGCGGTTGCGCATGGCGATAGCCACCGCCCGCTTGGCCAGATGCTGACCAACGATGAACCGGTCCAGCGCTTCCACGACCTCGCGTGGGGTCATCTCAGCGTTCGCAACGCTCATCGTGGCACCGCCATTTCGAGTTCGAGGACCGTGTGTTTGTCATTGGTGTACACGCAGATCTCGCCAGCGATGGCGAGGCTCTCGTGGACCAGCTCTGACGCGTTCATCTCAGTGTGACGCAGGAGCGCTCGACCTGCTGCCAGCGCAAAGTTACCTCCAGAGCCGATGGCCAGCACGCCGTCGTCCGCTTCGATCACGTCTCCCGTACCCGAGATCAACAAGGAGCGCTCCGCGTCCGCCACTACCATCAGCGCTTCAAGACGGCGTAGGCGGCGATCTTGCCGCCAGTCTTTCGCCAGTTCAACACAGGCCCGCGTGAAGTTCCCTCCGACGGCCTCGAGCTTCGCCTCGAGCAGATCACAAAGCGTCAGACCGTCCGCAGCGGAGCCCGCGAAGCCCGCGAGGACCCGCCCCTTCGCCAGCGTGCGCACCTTGGTCGCCGAGCCCTTCATAATCGTGGGGCCCATCGAGACTTGGCCATCTGCGCCCAGCGCCACTCGGCCATCCTTACGCACGCACACCACCGTGGTCGAGCGGATTCGGCCCATTTCGTCGTCGTGAGTCATCGCGGAGAGTATAGACTTGAGACGTGGCTTCCACACCCTCCATCGCGGTCTTCGCCTCCGGCCGAGGCAGCAACCTCGCGGCCCTGTTCGCAGCGCGCGACCGGGGAGAACTCTCCTTGCCCATTGGCCTCGTGATTTCGAATAACTCGACCGCCGCGGCCCTCGCCCTGGCGCGAGCCCGGGACGTGCCGACCGCGCATATCAGCGCAAAAACGCATGAGGACCCTGGAGCGGCCGTCCTCAACGCCCTGCGGTCCGCCGGGGTCTCCGTGGTCGTGCTCGCCGGATATATGAAGCTCCTCGACCCCCGGGTCGTCCGGGCATTCTCGGGCAGCATCCTCAATATCCACCCCGCGCCGCTCCCAGAATTCGGCGGTCCCGGGATGTACGGACTCCGGGTCCACGAGGCGGTCCTCGCCTCCGGCGTCCAGACGACCGGACCGACCGTCCACCTCGTGGACGAACGCTACGACGAGGGAGAGGCGCTCGCGTTCCGCCCCGTCGGAGTCGCCGAGGGGGACGATCCAGAGACGCTCGCCGCCCGAGTACTCGACGCCGAGCACGACCTGCTCTGGCGCGTGCTCGAGGCGCGCTATGGACCTGGCGCCACCGCGGAGTGACCGCGCCGCCGACTCAGTTCTGGACGTCGCCCTGTTGGGCGGGCAATACGCGCCGGAGATAGCTGTCCACCAATACGATGCTACCAAGGGAGACTTCACCGCGCTCGATCAGCCGATGGAGCTTGCGAGAAAGGTCGTCGAGCCCAAAGCTCGTCCACACCGCCTCAATGTCATCGCCCGCGCAAAGCTGCGTCAGCTTGGATACATGGAAGTCTAGCTGGCGCAGCAGCGCCTCCGAAGCAGGACCATCTGCAGGGCTCTCAAACTGAACACCACCCAGCACCGTGCGTAGCCGGGTGACACCGAGCCTCCCCGACACCTCAAGTTGAAGCCTCAAAAGCGCCTCGACATCGATGCCAGTGCGCGACGACAGGTGAACGATCTCAATCACCTGGCCCAGGAAAAATAAGCGCTCGATCTTCTCGGCGACACTCTCCGGCAGCCCGGCGAGCACGAACTCCTTGATGCGCTCGGTACGGTTTTCCTGTTGCTTGGTGCTGAGCACGGAGGGCGCGAGGTCGAGGAGCTCTGTCGTTTTCGCGACCAGGGTGTCGAAGCTGCTCCCATGGGGCGCGTCGAGGAGTTGATGCACTGCGCGCTCCATCGCACTCGCGATGCTCTCCATCGCCGCGTACACCGCCTCTTGATTGTACTTGCTCTCTAGCCCGTACAGCTCCGACTGCAGCGCAAACACGTCCCCTAGCGTCGCCGCGTGATAGTAGGCGACCGCCACTTCCCGTTCGCCCGCGCCAGTCGTCGCCGACACCTCCCCGAGGAAGGTGGCGCCGCAGCTGTCCACCACGCGGTTGACGAGCATTGTCGTCGCGATCTCGCGGCCGAGGAGATGATTCGAGATCGCCGCGTCTCCCACGTCAGCGACGACACTCGGGGGGAAGTATGCCCGAACAAGTCTGGTTTCCACCTCCGATGGCAACGGCTCGGACTCGAGGAGCATCCGATACGAGAGCATCTTCGCGTGCGAGCACAGCACCGCCGCCTCGCACTTGAACACGCCGCCGCCCTTACGGTAGCGCGCCATCAATTCCTCCTCGTCCGGCATGGCGAACATGGAGGGATCGAAGGGTACGGCTCGTGAGAGACGATCGAGCGCGCGCACGAACCTCCACGGGTCGATGCGACTGCGGCGGACGTCGTAGCTCACCATTCGGCTCTGAGAGCGGTTGTTCTCGAGCACCCGTTCACACATCTCCTCTTCCACGCTTCGCAACATCTCATTCCGATGCTCGCGCGTGACCTCTTGCGACTGGAGCAGCGGCGCATAGAGGATCTTTGTGTTCACCTCATGATCTGAGGTGTCGACTCCACCAGAGTTGTCGAGGAAGGCCGTATATCCGCCCCCGCCTCGCGCAGCTCCACGCGTCCCGCTGGCGGGTTGCGCAGCACAAAACCCCCCTTCGCTCCCATCGGAACGATGAGCACGTT
>JBDQGY010000067.1:0-18253 GCA_040265175.1 Nannocystaceae bacterium | reverse complement strand
GTCGGCGTTGTCGGCGTTGTCGGGGCCGTCGTCACATTGCTCGCCACCCGTGCCCAAGTTCCACACGAATCCGTCGCCGCAGACCGCCTCCTGGCATCCGTCGGTGCAGTCGCTGTTGTCGTTGTTGTTGACGGCCTCGTCGCACTCCTCGGTGCCGCTGCCGGTGTTCCAGACGAGGCCGTCGCCGCAGCTCGCGGGCTGGCACGCCGCGGTGCAGTCGCCGTCATCTCCATTTTGAGGGCCGTCGTCGCACCCCTCTCCGTTGGTTGTGGGTTGGCTGAATCCGTCGCCGCATAAGGGGAGGGTGCACAGGTCCGTGCATCCGTCGTCGTTGTCGCCGTTGACGCCGTCGTCGCAGGACTCACCTGGGTCTTGAATGCCGTTACCGCACGCCTCGGGAACGCAGGTCGCGCTGCAGCCGTCGCCGGGATCGTTGTTGCCGTCGTCGCAGCCCTCCATGGGGCCTTGACCGCCGTCGCCGCAGACGTTGGGGAGGCACGCGTCTGTGCATGGCTGCTCGGGGCCGTTGAGCTCGCCGTCGTCGCATTGCTCCCCGATAATCGGCTGGATAAAACCGTCGCCGCAGGCGGGGAAGCGACACTGCGAGGTGCAGGTGTCTGTCTCGATCTCGTTGGCGTCGTCACACTCTTCGACCCCGGCGTGAACGAGGCCGTCACCGCAGCGCGCGAGCTGACAGTCGCTGGTGCAGGCCGCGCCGTCGTTGTTGAGCGAGCCGTCGTCGCACTCTTCGCCGTCATCGATGACGCCGTCGCCACACTCACCGTCACCACCGGTGTCGGTGCCCGTGTCGCTCATGCCATCGGTGGCAGAACCTGATTCGGCGCTGTCGCTTGTGAACGAGCCGCCGTCCTCAAACGTATTTCCAATGTCGTTGTTACCGTTGTCTTCTCCGTTGGTCGAGAGCAGCTCTTCCGTGCCTGTGGAGCAGCCGGCGGTACCAAGAGACAGTACGAGTAAATAACGAAGCACGCGCATTGTGGGGGTCCTACGGCGAACCGAGCGTCCGCCTCTCGTTCAACTACCGGGTCCTTAATCCGTCAGACGAATGGGAGCGGAATCTATCGTAGGAAGATGCCGGAGCCATGGTTTCGACCGTGTGACGGGTCCCCAACAATACAGGACGTACGGCCGGTCTTCATCCCACTGCGATGGCGACTTGTGCCGCTTCCGAGCCAACGAGCGCGAAGGGAGTCCAAATAGCGCCGCATGCGCCGCTCGATTCGAGGGAGCAGATCTCCTCGCACAGCGCGAGGGCGTCCTCCCATCTCCCCGCGTCAAGGTGCGCGAGGGCGTCGCTCGCGAGCCGCGGCAGGTCCTCAAGCTCGTCGTCTTCCGTGGTCTGCGTGCGCCATTGCGCCTCGGCGGTCTCGTGAGCGCGACGCGTGCGTGCGAGCCCCTTGGCGATCCGTGGGTCGAGCCCGTGGTCCACTCAGTAGGCCTTCGCCATGAGCACGCGGCCCTTGGACGGCTTGCCGGAGAAAATGCAGATGCCGTCTTCGGCCGCCGGTCCCTGACCGGGGAGAGGGATGCAGCGGATGGTGACCTTGGTCTCCTCCTTAATCTTGGCCTCGGTCTCGGCCGTGCCGTCCCAGTGGCACCAGGCAAAGCGGCTCTGGTCGCCCTTGAACGTCGACTTGAACTCCTCCCAATCGTCGAGGGTGACGGTTTGCTCGGTCAAGCGTGCTCGGGCGCGCTCGAGCAGGGCGTCTTGGAACGTGCGCAAGCGCGTTCGGACGCCCGATATAAATTCTTCCTCGGGTAAGAACTCTTTGCCTTCGCCCGCGGCTGTTCCCACGCGCATTTTCACGCAGACTTGGCCCTTCTCGAGATCGCGGGGCCCAAGTTCGATGCGCATAGGGACCCCCTTGCGCTCCCACTCGTAATACTTTGCCCCGGGTCGCATGTCTCGATCATCGACCTCGACGGCCAAGAAGTCGCGGTATGGGCTGTCGTCGTTGGCGATGTCCACGCGCTGGAGCGCCGCCTTGATGCGTGCGGCGGCCTCCATCACGGCGGCGCGCTGCTCGTCGTTTTTGAAGATGGGCACGATGACCGCGTGGATCGGGGCGACGCGGGGAGGGAGGATGAGTCCGTCATCGTCGGAGTGCGTCATGATGAGCCCTCCGATGAGGCGGGTGCTGACGCCCCAGGATGTCTGCCACACGTACTCAAGCTCCCCCGCTTCGTTTTGGAAGCGCACGTCGAATGCACGCCCAAAGTTCTGGCCGAGGTCATGGCTGGTGCCCGCCTGCAGCGCCTTTCCATCTTGCATCAGCGCCTCGATACATTGGCTCTGCAGCGCGCCCGCGAATTTTTCGCTGTCCGTTTTGATGCCACGGACCACGGGCATCGCGAGGATCTCCTCACAAAAGTCGCCGTAGGTGTCGAGCATGCGGCGGACCTCTTCTTTGGCCTCGGCGTGGTTCGCGTGGGCGGTGTGGCCCTCTTGCCAGAGGAACTCTGTGGTCCGGAGGAACATGCGGGTACGAAGCTCCCACCGCATCACGTTGGCCCACTGGTTCACGAGCATCGGGAGGTCGCGGTGGCTGTCGATCCACTTTGCGAAGAAGTGACCGATGATCGTCTCGCTCGTCGGTCGTACTACGTAGGGCTCTTCGAGCTTCTGCCCGCCGGCGTGAGTGACCACCGCCAACTCGGGAGCGAAGCCCTCGACGTGCTCTGCCTCCTTTGTGATAAAGCTTTGGGGGACGAGGAGCGGGAAGTATGCGTTCTTATGGCCCGTCGCCTTGAAGCGACCGTCGAGATCTCGTTGGATCTTCTCCCAGACCGCGTAGCCGTGGGGCTTGATGACCATGCATCCTTTGACCACCTTGGCGGGCTCCGCGAGGTCTCCCTCTCGAATAATATCTTGGTACCACTGCGGGTAGTCTTGCTCCCGGGTGGTGATTTTGCCTCCGCGCTTGTCGTTGCCCTTGCCGGCCATGGCGCGCAGCCTACCCCTGGGTCCTGCGTTTGGAAACGAGGAAGGGGGGACACGGAGGTCGAAGCGGCGTCGCCGAGGGGCGCGACAAGCGCGAAGCGGGATTATGCCGCGAGACGCACGAATCACGCGGGCGCTCTCAGCTCCAGAGCTTTGACACGAATTGAAAGAGGCGCCCGGGGGCGCCTCTTCGCGTCGACGGTCGCGGGGCATCCGCGCCGGAGTCGTCTACATCCCGGAGGTGCTGTTGGTGCCACCCGAACCGGGGATGCAGTTCGAGGTGTCGAGGGTGCACGTCACCGGGTCACATGCAAGCTGTCCACCGCCGGTGTAGCCGAGGGTCTCGCAGGTATATCCGTCGAGGTCGTTGCCGTCGCATTGCTCGGGCGAGGTGATCATGCCGTCACCGCAGCCTGGATTGCCGCCTTCGGTCGATGCGGAAGAGCTGGACTCTCCGTCATCCGAGGGGACATCGGCGCCGCCATCGGCAGATGCAGATGCGCCGCTCGTGCCGGATGCATCGGCGTCGGCGTCTGCGGCGGTACCGCCGCCGCTCATGTCCGCGTCGCCCATATCCATGAACGCGTTGGTGGAGGATGCATCGTCGTCCTTCGCGCAGGAAGTCATGGAGATGCCAAAGGCGAACGCAACGGAAGCTAAGAGCAAGGGGCGCATGGGGGAAGTGTGCCGACTATCACACCGTCACGTCAAGAACTGCATGGGGAAGCAGGCGAGAGATGGGACACACGCTCTGACTATTGGTCCTGGAGCCTATTTCGACGGCAAGCGCTTCGAAACGCCGCGCGCGTCGATGGTCGAATTGGGAGTCTTCGTTCGAGGAGCCGCCATCGGGCACGCCGCTGCGTAAAAACGCGCAACTCGCGGGAATATCGTCGTTGCGTCGGCATCGACCACGGTGGTCTTCCGGGGAGGCACGAGCCTCCAGCGACTCGTCATCGTGCTCTTCTGCGCGCGTGCGGCGGGAACGCGCCGCGCTCAACCCACGACGTCTGCGGGACGCAGCGTTGCGAATTCTGGGGCAGGCTTGGCAAAAAAGTACCCCTGCATGATGGTGCTCCCGCAGCACAACAGGGCGTCACGCTCCTCGGCGGTCTCAACCCCCTCCGAGATGGTGGTCGCGTTCATCTCGTTTGCGAAGCCGGAAATACGCTCGATGAGGCGCTGTTTGACGGGACGGCGATGGAGATCTCGCACGAGGCCCATGTCGAATTTGATGAACTCGGGCTCGATCTCCGCGAGGGCCGTGAGTCCCGCGTATCCTGATCCGAGGTCGTCGATGGCGATGCGGTAGCCGCGGTTTCGAAGTCGCCCGAGGAGCTTTCGCAGGCTCCCGTAGTCGACGATCGCCGCCCGTTCTGTGAGCTCAAGAACGATGCTCGACGCGAATGTAGCGATGGGGCCCTCAAGCATTTGTCGCTCAAAGGACGGGTCTTCAATATCGCGCGGGTGAATGTTGAGGAACATCATGCATCCACGCTGAGGGGAGCTGTGCAGGTTGGCGGAGGCCTCACCGGCGACATCCCGCAGGACATGACCGAGATCCCATACGCGGTCGACCTGCTCTGCGGTCGCGAAGATTTTGTCGGGGAAGCGAAAGTCCGGGAGGGTCCCGCGACAAAGCGCCTCATAGGCGACGACGCTGCCCGCGCGGACATCGACGATAGGCTGAAAGTGAAACTGAAATGCCTGGGAGGAGATGGCGCGGTCGAGGAGCTTGCCCTCGGTCATGAGCCTCACCGTCTCTGGTCCCCAGGCGTTCATTTGGGCGGCCTTGAGCGCGCGGGCAAGGTGCTGCTGCACCATGGAAGAACCCTCGATGGTGTGCGTCGATTCGCTCATTCCGTAGACGAGCGACTGCGCCCGCGCGTGGGTCAGGATCTGCGAGAGCCCCGTGAGCGCCTGGTCGAGTGAGACCTCCAAGGCGCCCCTGAAGCTCCGGGTGGAGTCGGTGGCGGGGGAGACGAACGCGATGAGCACGTCGTCTGCGGCGGTCGGCCGGACGACCCCCGCGAGTCCCTCTGCGCTGAGGAGATCGGCCGCGGTCTTTGACACCACGCCAATCACGGAGTCATGCTGGCTGCTATCGCGGAGTTCGTGAACGCCGGGGAGGTGGAGGTAGATCAACCCCATGGTTGTCCCATCTTTCAGGTCGAGTTCCTCCACGATGGTCGCCCAAGATGCATCAGCGGTTAGGAGCGTCGGCACGTACAAAAGTATCGCGCAATTAAGCGATGACTTGAACTTTCGTTTCGCGAAATATCTACATTCCGCTGGCTACAGTTTCGCGCGTCGTGGGCGTTCGCGCGCTCCAGGGTGCGAGCAAAATCCACAGCCCGGCGAGCGGCGCCAGACCGAGCCAGCCATGAAGACCCAGCAGATGGCCCAGGGTCTGCGGGGCGCTGGAGGCCGCGCCAAGCCCCGCTCTCGCGATGCTCGGGATGGCGTGCCCCCAGATCGAGTCCTCATACTCGGGCAGTTCGGGGCCCGCAGAGGCTCCCGCGATGCAATGGAGCAGCGAGACGCAGGCGAGCGCGAGTGTCGCGCTGGGCGCTCGGCGCCACGCCTCTACGAATCCACACACGAGGAAGGGAAGCATGGGGAGACAGTGACGTGGGCCGAACGCGGCCCCACCGTTCCACATGTAGTAGCCAGCGTTGAGGCAGAGGTAGTAGGCGCAGACCGCGGCGATAAAGCACCACAAGCCGCGTTCGTTGGGGGGGCGGCTGCGGAACGCCACGAGGCATCCATAGGCGCAAAGCAAAAGCACGGGGCTCGCATAAAACAGCCCCCTCGAGTTTCCAAAGGTGATGGCCCAGAGCGTGTGGAGACGCGGCCAGCCGATTCCATACTGGACCGCCATACCCTCGGCAAACTCCGAGCGAGCGAGGTGATCGTAGCCCAAAGACAGCGGGTGCCCGAATGCCGCCGTGTGGTACGCGCCGAGGGCGAGGGCCCATGGGATCCCGGCGATCGCTGCGAGGAGCACGAAGCGAGGGCCGCGAAGCCAGCCCGCATAGGCGAGCAGTAAAAGCACGGGCACTCCGGTTGGATACTCGCAAACGACCGCGAGTCCACAGGCGGAGCCCACCACGAGGGGCGACGCCCAGGGCGGCCCGTCCCGTGAAAATTGAACCACGACCCACGCGAAAAAGAGCGCGCCGGCGGCCGGTTGATGTCCGTAAAAGGAGCCCGCGTAGGCGAGCGCGGGGGTGCAAAGTCCGTACAGGATGCACGCCAGCACACCGAGCGTGCGAGCCTGCGCAGAGGGCTCCCATGGGGCCTCACTGCTGGGCGCAGCATCGCTCGTCTCGCGGACACGCATCGGGATGCGGCCGTCTGCGAGGTGCACGGTGGCGACATAGAGAGCGAGGACCCCAAGCAGGGTCAACAGCCCCGACGAAGCGAGGGCGCAGATGCTGAGCGCGATGTGATGGGCCGGGTTGTAGGAGAGCTTGTCACCCGGCTTGAGCGCGTCGAGCGAGGGGGCGCGACCGGTGAAGGAATCGAGGGGGTCGAGGGTGGCGACGGTGACCTCCGGCATGGAGAGGTCCATCCCGCGACGCATGCCAGCGAAGGCCGCATAGGCCGGGACCGCGAGGAAGGACGCGCCGGGCGCCTTGTCGGAATAGTAGTGGCCGTCGCGAAGGCTCTTGTCACCCGTGGTGTGATGGCTGTCGTCGATGGAGAGCACGCCCCGCTCCACGACCGCTCGGGTCAACGCGAGGCGGGAGTTTTGATTCCAGGCGGGGCGCTCCAAGAAAAATGCGAAGGTGCACGTCAGGGCCAGCAGGAGCGCTGGGAGTCGGGGTTCGCTGCGCAGTACGGCGAACACGAGCGGCTCACCGCCCCGACGACTTGGTCGACGCGTCAAGTCGCGCTTGCACCATTTGGCCAAGCTCAATCCGCGCGCGCGCTGCGTGCTCGGACTCCGTCGCTTGAGAGAGTCGCGACAACACCTGGTGACTGGTCGCGAAGCGCCGGCCAGGGTCTTTGTCGAGGTTGCGGCGCAGCACCTCGCTGAGGCGAGGTGACAGCCCCGTCACCCGGTTGCTGGCGTTGCTGATGTCAAAGCGCGCGATATTCTCCATGGTGCTGATGTCGTTGACGCCGCGGAGGCAACGCTCGCCGCGAAGAATCTCCCACAGCATGACGGCGAGTGCGAACAGGTCTGTTTGCACTGTGGCCTCACCGCCGCCGATGACCCGCTCTGGAGCCATGTACGCGCGCGCCCCGGCGTCTCGAACGGTCATCTCTTTGGAGAGCCAGCGGCTGCTCGCGCAGCCAAGGTCGGCGAGGATGACATCGCCGTCGGTGGACAAGAGCACGTTGGCGGGGCAGATGTCCCGGTGCAACGCGTCGATGAGATCGGGGGTCCCGTTCTCGTCCAGTTGCTCGATGCCATGGAGTCCAACGACGGCGTTCGCGACCTGGGCCATGAGGTAGACCGCGATCTCAGAGTTGAGTGCCTTGGGGCTCCCCTCGCGGTGCCCCAAGAGCTCCGCGAGGTCGACGCCGATGACGCGATCGACCACGTAGTAGAGGATCGAGTCCTCGTGGCCAGAGGCGTGGAGCGACGCGAAATTGGGATGATTGAGCGTCTCGAACAGTTGGACCTCGTGCTCGAACTGTGCGCACAGCAAGGCCCCTTCGCGCTCGGGATGCCCCGGCAAAAGTGCCTTCACAAAGTACTCGGGTATGTCGCCAGGATCCTCTTCGCGGGTCGCGAAGTAGTGCAGACATCCGGGCCCCCCGGTGTTGACTTGCTGCACAAGACGATAACCGCCGATGCTGGTCCGCTCCATCACCTGCAGTTTGCAACCGCTAGATCTTCCTGTCTACCCGTCCCGAACCTGTTACAAGTACCGAACGTGTCCCATCCTGCCACCCAAAGTCCGGTGTTTATCCTGGGCGCTGGTCTCACCGGCCTGTCTGCGGCGTATCACCTCCAGGGCTCTCGTTTTGTCCTGGTGGAGCGATCTCAGGTGGTGGGCGGGAAGGCGCGAAGTCATCGGCAGGCGGGCCACACCTTCGATGTGACCGGGCACTGGCTGCACTTGAGAGACGACCGAGTCAAAACACTCGTTCAAGATCTTTTCTCAGGGGGAGATCTTGTCTCCGTCCGACGAAAGACGAACGTGTGGAGCCACGGCGCGCTCCTTCGCTACCCGTTTCAAGCGAATCTTCACGGCCTTCCCCCCGCCGTGGTTCAAGAGTGTCTCGCGGGGTTCTTCGAGGCGCAGGTCGCGGCGGCGACCACGAGCGCCCAGACGCCCCGGACGTTTGAGGACTTCGCGCGGGCGCGATTTGGGGCCGGGATCTCGGAGCACTTCTTCGTGCCCTACAACACCAAGCTGTGGGGCATGCATCCCGACAAGCTGACCGCTGAATGGGTCTCACGCTACATCCCAGTACCCGACGCGTCTCAGGTGATCGGCGGGGCAGTCGGTGTCCCTCAAGAGGGGCTCGGGTACAACGTGGAGTTTCAATACCCGAAGGCGGGGGGCATCGATCATCTCCCCGAGAAACTTGGGGCGGCGGTCAAGTCGCGAGAGGACGGCGACTGTGTGTTCGGGAGCGACGTGGAGGAGATCGACGTGGAGGGGCGTCGCATCAAGCTCTCGGCGGGCCCGGATTGGCAGCCATGGTCGCGGGTGGTGTCCACAATCCCCTTGCCCGAGCTCATCAAGCGGATCAACGACGCGCCGCCGCGGGTCCGCGAGGCGGCCGCCGCGTTGCGATGGGTGAAGTGGCGCTACCTCGACGTGGCGACCCGGACGGCGCCGGCCGCGGACTACCACTGGGTCTACGTGCCCGAGCGGCGCTATCCATTTTTTCGAGTGGGGGTATATTCCAACGCCGTCGAGAGCATGGCACCCAAGGGGCGAGGGTCGCTCTATGTCGAGTTGGAAGACCGTGACAATGCCCCGGATCGCGCCCAGATAGCCCAGGCGCTCGTCGAGATGGGGACCATCTCGCGTGTCGAAGACGTGGACTTTATGACGCTCCGCGACATTGAATATGCCTATGTGGTCTTCGATGACGCGTGGAAGGACTGTCGCGCGACGCTCCTCGAGTGGCTCATGTCCAAGGGCATCCACAGCTGCGGGCGTTATGGAGCGTGGGTCTACAATTCCATGGAAGACAGCATGATTCAGGGGATGGAGGCGGCGGCGTGGGCGAGCATGGGCGCGGGGAAGGGGGCGACGTCATGAGCGACTGCGCTGAAGCGGAGCGTGGGCGGCCCGAGCTGAGCGTCGTGATCCCCGTCTACAATGAGGCGGAGATTTTGCAATCCTCTGTGCGGCAGCTGGTCGCGGACCTCGATCGATTGACCGCGGACTTTGAGGTGATCTTGGCCGAGAACGGGAGTTCTGACGAGACAGTGGCGCTCGGTGCCTCGCTCGGACTGGAGGAGCCGCGGGTGCAGATGTTCTCTCATCCCGCCCCAAACTACGGCGGCGCGCTGCGAGAGGGAATTATGCGCGCGGCGGGGCGCTTCGTGGTGTGCGAAGAGATCGACCTTTGTGACGCGGACTTTCACGGACGGGCGCTCACGCTGCTGCGCGAAGACGCCGCAGATCTGGTGGTCGGTTCGAAAGCGATGACGGGGGCCAACGACAGCCGACCTGTCTTTCGACGGTTCGCGACACGTGTCTACAACGCCATGCTGAGGGTGACCCTAGGGTTCAAGGGCACGGACACCCACGGGCTCAAGGCCTTTCAGCGCGATCGGCTGTTGGCCGTGGTCGAATCATGTCTCGTGGAGCACGACGTCTTCGCCTCGGAGTTTGTCATTCGCGCCCAGCGGGTGAATCATCGAGTCGTGGAGATTCCGATTCAGATTGAGGAGAAACGCGCCCCGTCAGTCGGCCTCGCTCGGCGCGTGCCGAAGGTGCTGCGCAACCTGGGGCAGTTGATGGTCGCCATTCACGGGGCGCCTGCGCGCACCGCCGACGAAGGGCGGCCCCTCGTCACCGCAGCTCACCCGGAGGAGGAGGACGCGTGAGCACCTTGGTGAGCGTTGACCTCGACGACCTCGTCTGTCACCACGCAGTATTGGGGATGGAGTCGCCGTCGGAGCAGCTCGCAGGTGTGTGCCTCGAGCGTATCCTGCCCCGGTTCGAGGCGCTGTTTGAGGAGACGTCCTCACGGGCGACGTTCTTTGTGATCGGTCGTGACCTTGAGCGAGATATGGGAGGCGCGGCCCGTGGCGCGGGCCTGCTGCAGACGCTGGTGCGCAGCGGTCACGCAGTGGCGAACCACTCCTACGCGCACGACTACGCGATGACGGACTGGCGCAGCGAACTCATCGCGGAAGACATCGCCCGCTGCGACGCGCTGATTCGTGAACTAGGGGTGACGCCCCGTGGATTTCGTGCGCCGGGGTACACGCACGACCGTCGGCTGCTGATGCAGGTGGCGGCGCAGGGCTACGAATACGACAGTTCTTCGCTCCCATCACCCTCCTACTACGCGGCGAAGCTCGGCGCCATGGCGCTGTTTCGGCTGCGGGGACGAAGCTCCGCGTCGAGGGCGGACAACGTGCGCAGCTTCATCGGGCGCCGGACGCCTCAATTTATGTCTGACGCCGGCATTTGGGAGGTCCCGATTTCGGTGAGCCGCTCCTTGCGGCTCCCGCTCATCGGGACGTCGTTGCTGTCCGGGCCTGAGTTGGTGCGACGGGTGCTGTTCGCGGAGGCGGTGGCGATCTCGCATCTTCATGTGGAGCTGCACGCCATGGACCTCGCTGATCCCGTAGCGGACGGGCTCGAGCACCTTGTGGGCGTGCAGCCCGGTCTCAAGGTCCCGTACGAGACTCGCCGGGCGCGTCTCAAGGAGCTTTTGACGACGCGCGGGGGCAGCGTACCCATCGAGTCCGTGCTTGAGTAGGGCGCGGCGCGGCGCTCCGCGATCACCGACGCGGGTAGGCCTTGCGGCGCGAATGCTCCGCGCGGACGGCCATGGTCGCGAGTCGATCGGCCTCTTCATTGCCGTCGATTCCGGCGTGGCCTTTGACCTTCAGCATCTCGAGGTTGGCGCATTTATCCATCTCTTCACGGACGGCGCCGATGTGCTTGAGGTTCATCTTCGCCTTCCACCCGCCCACGAGCACTCCGAGACTCCAGCCGCTGTCTGTGTAGAGGACGACGTGACCCGAGCGCTCGTCGTCGGACAGCTCCGAGAGGCCGTATCGGATAGCCTCAAGTTCCGCGATATTGTTCGTGCCGGATCCGATGAATTCGCTCAGCTCCACGGTCTCGCTCTTGCGGATCAAGTACACGCCCACCCCCGCGGGGCCAGGGTTCCCCGAGCACGCGCCGTCGGTGTAGATAACCACGGAGTCCGGCCCGATGGGGGTGTCCGGATCTTGTTTCATCGCGCTCTTTTGCACGGTGCTGCTGCGACCTCCCATCTTCTCGTCGGGCAGAATCTCCGCTGATTCGGCCACCTCCTCGAGGTTCTCGGGAGCGGTTTTGTAGGATTTTGTCGCCCCAAGTTTGTAACGAAGCTCGACGAAGCCTCGGCTGACGATGGGCTTGCCGCTCTCAAGGACGCGGACAAACACGACTTTGTCTCTAAATTCGAACTGGCGCCAAGGCATGGGGACCGGAAGGTACCCCATGGGACCGCGCCAGTGGAGGGATGGACCGACGTTTTTTGGAGGTCGGTGGAGCCGAGCGAGGAGCGCTTGTAGCGCGTTGACCGCCACGATCGGGGCGCCTATAAGGTCCGAATGCAACGCTCCCGAACTTCGTTGGTGTCCCTGGCAGCCGGTATTTTCCTCTTGGCGACCGTCGGCTGCGGCAAGAAATCGGTCGATCCTGTTCAGCTTATCCCTGAAGGGGCGATCGCGATCGGCGGCGTCGACATGGCTCCGCTCATGGCTGCTCCCTTGTTCGCGGAAAATAAAGACGCGCTGCTCGAAGAGGCGGACGCGAAGGATTTTTTGGTGGCGTTGAACGCGTGCAAGCTCGATCCTACCAAAGACGCGAAGTTGCTGATCGCGATCGCGGATGAAGATCGCGCCATGGTCACCATCAACAGCAAGGGGATCGGCGTGGAGGCAAACCTCAAGTGCATGCTTGAGAAAAGCCCGCCAGAGAAGGGTGAGGCGAAACTCGGTGAGACTTCGGGTAAGAAATCGCTTGTTCTTGGCGACGGAGAGGGTGTCTGCTTTCTCGCGAGCGCAGATGTGCTCGCCTGCGCATCCAAGAATTGGACCGCCGACGTCGTCGCCATCCTCGACGGCAAGGGCAAGTCGGCCGCGGCGGGCTCGCTCAAGGCGCCGTTGGCCAGCGCTGATAAGTCCAAGCCGCTTTGGGTCTCGGCACAGATGACCGGCGCGCTGGCGGAAGAGACCAAGGGGGGCCCGCTCGAGAAAGCCACCTCCGTCTCAGGCTCCTTGGAGTTCACCAACGGGATGGCGGTGGCGATCAGTCTCGGACTCGCGACGCCCGACGATGCATCCGCGCTCGCCAAAACATTAAACGACCAGCTCGCCCAGGTCCTGCCGCTCGCGCCGATGGTCGGCGTTCCCAAGCCCGTCGCCGACAGCGTGAAGGTTGCAGCCGTGGGGAACACGATCGAGGCGAGCGCTGCCGCGACGACGGAAGAGTTGAAGGCGATCGGCGACACCCTCAAAGGGATGTCGCAGTAAGCATCGAAGATCACTGGCAATTTGCCGGGGTAGATCTTTCCTCGGGATCTGTTAGTTTGCGCGGCGGGCCGTCATTTGGACGGTCGCCGCTTGATTCTCCTACCAGCTGCTGTTGGTGGTGAACGACGAGGAGAAAATCAACATGAACAACAAACAAAGTCCCCTTCAAACTGTTAAAGAAAAGTTCGGCTCCAAAGAGAAGCTCATCGAGTCATTGACCGGTGTGCTGCAACTTGAAGACGGCGAGACCAAGGAAGAATTGGCCAAGCGTCTCAAGCACGTGGCCAACGCGAAGCTTTTACATCTCGCGAGCATCGCCGACGAGGTGAAAGCGCTCGGTGGGCGTGACGCCATCGTAACCAAGATCTCTGAGCTCAAGGGTCAAGCCAAGGACTCGGATTTTATCGCCAAGCTAAAGACCTACTCGAACGGCCATCTGACGGATCTGCATAAGAGCCTCAACCGCAAGGCGAAGGCCTAGACCGAGCCGTCCCGGTCCACCCGTGGACAATGTGAACGCCCTCCCGCCTGCGCGGTGAGGGCGTTTTTTGTGGACGTGAGTCTCACGCGCATATCGAGTGCGGGTCACTCCTGGTCGCAGCACACCGTGACCTTGTTGGTCAGCGAGACCTCGCTGTCGGGGGTGGGCTCGCCACCAGCCGTCGCGGTGCACTCGGCGCCTGCCGGGTCGATGTCGAGCACGGTCGCTTGTAGCGCGAACCCGCTGAACGCGTCGGGGATACCTCCGTTGGTGTAGTTGAGCGATTCGCACAACAAGGCGCTGGAATCTGTATTGCCGATTGGTTCGGCGCAGTTGGCGTCCGAGAAGACCTCAACTTCCACCTCACAGGTCCCTGACGTGGCGTTGGTACAGCCACATGGAGTGCAGTCCCGGCTGTCCACGATCGTCGTGTAGGGATAGCGCGTGAACGGGAAATCCCCCTCACAGGTGTGGACGCCTTCTCGCCAGATGCAGATCTCTCCGTGAAACCCGGCGTCCTCTGATTGGTCTGGCGGAGGCAGGATGCAGTCCGCGGGGACCGCGTCGTCGCCACACTCACCCACGATTCCGCTCTGGAAGTCGATGCTGCAGGCTTGACCCGTCTCGCCGATGGTGATGCCGTCGAACGGGGTAGCGCTGCAACTCCAGTCAAAGAACGCCTCTCCCGGAGGCAGAACCCCGTAGATGCCAGTGACCAGCGAACCGCCGATGTCGATCGGGAACGGGCCGTTGCAAGCGGTGGACACCAGCCCCGAGAAGATCGGATCCGCGTTCGATGGGTTGAGACACTCCTGCTCGGATCCATAGGCCTCAAAGCTAAACGGGCCGGCGCAGGTGTCTGTTGCGAGCTCGGGCGCGCAGCCGCAGGGGGAACACCCATCGGCCCACCCTGCGAGAGAGACGATAAATGTCTCTAACGGGGAGGGGTAATAGGGAGCTTGCGAGCAGTCGGAGACGAGGTCACTTGGCCCGTCCGCGTAAGCGATGGGGCCGTTCCAACCTTCGGGGATCGCCCGGCATCGGGCTGCCTCTGGGCAAAGATCGCCGTCGCCGTCGCCGTCACCGTCGCCGTCGCCGTCGCCATCACCGTCGCCGTTGGTGCCGCCATCACTGTCGCTGTCCGCGTCACCGTCGCTGGCGCTGTCGCCGTCGCCGTTGGTGCCGTCACCGTCGCCCGTCTCGCTTAGGCTGGTGTCACTCGAGTCTTCGTACCCGGTATCTTCGGCGCCATCGCCTCCTGCGGAGGGATCGTCAAAGTCGGGGTTCTTGATGGCGCACCCCGAGCCGAGAACAGCCACGACGGTGAACGCACCGGAAATTAGGTTGAGCTGATTGAAAGCCGAGATACTCATTATTTTAGCGCCCCTAAGGTCTAAGGTTGCGCGGCGGATGGGCTCATTCACCGCTAAAGTTTCACGAGCAGAGTATACCTCGCCGGCTGGGCCGCGCCGGTAGGAATTCGGGGGGGGGCCGTGGTTGCGAAGGTAGAAGCTTCTCCGAGTGTCGAGGGCGCAAGACCGTGGGTGCTCGTGCCCCGTTCGCGATCACTCCTAGCGCAAATTGAAGCTGCTCGTTGAGCCTCGCGTCAATGAAGTTGGCGGCGTTGTGTGTTCTTCCGGTGCGGGTTGAGCACCGTGTGGCGGCGGAGACGCGGATGCCGTCACGGGCGCACCGCGGTGACATCCGCGGGTGCGACCGCTGCGACCGCTGCAGCCTCTTGGACTGTCTCAGGATGGGGCGTGGTCGAGAGCTCGCGTGGACAACCTCGGTGTGTGAGCCGACACCGGGTGAAGTTCGACCCGCACGTGAGCGCGCCGAGCGGCGGGCATGGGCATAGTCAAATGCAGACAGGCTCCGCGGTCCCGCGCTGGTATTCGAACCGGGGCGCTCCCGCGCCGGGATGTTGCATCTCCGCCGGGAGATCGCCTTTGAGATCTTGCGGGCGATCGGGCCTCACGGTGGTGACCGAATCGCATTGGAAGTGGAAGTTGTTGCCATGCCATGGGCGAACTTGCCCTACACGCGCGCAAGGGACGGGCCATTGTTGAGCCAGTTTTGGTGAGCGCTCAGGTTTTCGCTACTTTCGACGACGTGCACAGCATGCTCTCTCGTTCGCGGAGCTTCTCACCAAGATTGGAGTGCGCGTCATCGCGCGCGTTGCTCTTTGTTGCGCTGGGCGTCGGCACCGTCACTGTCATCGAGCCCGCGCAGGCGAAGACTGCTCTGCACTCGCGAGCCGTGGAGATCGCTGTGAGTGACGGCGCGCCGGAGGCCTCACCATTGGTGCAGGCCAGGAGTCTCTTTCAAGAGGGAGTGGTGGCGTATGGCATGTCGAATTACGAGGACGCGCTTGCGAAGTTCAGCGAAGCGTTCGCGCTCTCCATGCAGCTCGCGGATGACGAGCAGCGCGTGAAGGTGATTCATGCGCTGCACTTTAATCTCGCCCGCGCGCACGCCAAAACCTACGCCATCGACCAAGATTCGCGTCACCTCCGCACCGCCGTCGACTTGCTGGGGAAATACCTTTCACTCGAGCCGGAGAGTGGCGATCGTGAAGAAGCGGAGATGCTTATTCGTGAGGCAGAGGCTGAGCTTGAGCAGATCGCCGAGCGCCGGAAACGGGCGCGCAGACCCCGGCGGAGCGCCCGGGGCAATGTCGACAAGGCTGAGGGACAGCCACCTATGGACGTTCCCGCCGCCCGGGGGCTCATGGTCGGTGGCATCGTGAGTCTCGGTGTTGCAGGCGCAGGGCTCGCCGTGATGGGCGCAGGTCTGGCGATGGCCCAATCTGCGCAAAATGACCTCGGAACGCTCACGACGGACGTCGGCGCCGTGGACGCGAAAGGCCAGCGAGCCAACGGCCTCGCGATCGCGGGTCTGGTGACCGCAGTTGTGTGTGCAGCGACGGGCTCGACCCTGGTGGTGCTCGGTCGCAAGCGCCAACGCGTAGAGGGCGCAGAGGCTCGCGTGAGCGTTGCGCCGTGGCTCCAGCGAGGACGCGGCGGTGTCGCGGTCGGAGGTCGATTCTAGTGGGCGGGCGCGTGAACATTGAAGGGGCAGCGCCTGGCCGGACGTCGCGGGCGCGAACATGGGGGGTGTGTGGATTGCTCGCCGCGTCGGTGGCGACCGGCTCTAGCCTCGGTTGCTTCTACACCGCCGAGTCAAGGGTCGGTCTACCCTGCATCGATGACTCCGCGTGTCGCAGCGGCGAAATGTGCGATCTTGCGCTGGGCGTATGCATCGAAGATGGGGAGACGGAGACGGAGACGGAGACGGAGACGGAGATGGCGATGGAGATGGCGATGGCGATGCAGTCTGCGGTGATGGCCTCGTGGAACGTGGCGAGTTTTGTGATGTGGGGCCAGCCCAGACCTGCACGCTTTGTGAGGTGGAGGGATTGGCGACGGGAGTGGATGTCCTCGGCGCGATGTCGGGCGAATTGAGCGGCGGTGTGGTCTCTTCCGCGGGAGACATCGACGGAGATGGGCTCGACGATATCCTTGTCGGAGCGAGCGGAACCGCCGCGGTCGGGAACGGGAAGGGCGTGACTTATGTCGTGAGCGGCCAATCCTTGAGCGGTGCAATTGGCTCGTCATGGAGCGCGAGCCTCGCGACCTATGCGCTGGGAGGTGAGGGACTCGGGGATCGCAGCGGCTTGGGGCTGGCTTCGGCAGGAGACGTGGATGGAGATGGACTCGACGACATCCTCATCGGCGCGCCCTACAACGATCAGCTTGGCGTGAGTGCCGGAAAAACGTATCTGTTTTTGGGAGCGAGTCTCGCAGCCATGGGCCCGGGGCTGTCCATCGGTCTCGACAGCGCGGACTATATGTTCCTCGGAGAGGCTTCGAACAATTACAGCGGGGAGCGGATCGCCTCGGCGGGGGATGTGGATGGTGACGGGTTCGCCGACATTCTTATTGGTGCCCGAGGGAACGGCGAGGGAGGCTACGCGGCTGGAAAGGCCTACGTGTTCTTGGGGGCTACCCTCAACAGCGCCGATCTAGGCACGAGTTTTTCGCTCGCAGACGCAGATTATGGATTTTTGGGACAGGCACCGGAGGACGGCGCCGGCGCCAGCGTGGCCGGTGCCATGGACATCGATGACGACGGTCGCTCTGATCTTCTCATCGGAGCCCCAGGACATGATCAGGTCGGTGCCGACGCTGGAAAGTCCTACCTCATTCTGGGTAGCACGCTGACCATGTCTCCGCCGGGGACGGTGCTCAGCTTGGATAGTGCAGACCACATGCTGATCGGGGAAGCAGCGGGGGATCGAAGCGGCACGGCGCTCGCATCTGCGGGTGATTACGACGGCGATGGCTTCGACGACGTGGTCATCGGAGCGCCCTTTAATGATGACGGAGGTGGGCTCCCTGAGCTCGAGGATGGGGCGGGAAAGGCGTACCTGGTGCGCGGGAGTACACTCGCGAGCAGTGGACCGATCGTCGCGCTAGGGTCCATGTCGGACGCGGTCTTCGTGGGCGAGGCGGCCGAAGACTTCGTCGGCACCAGCGTCGCCTCTGCGGGTGATATCGACGGAGATGGTGCGACCGAACTGATCTTTGGAGCCCCCGGACATGACGAGGGGATCGGAGACGAAGGTCGGACCTATGTCATGATGAGCGCGACTATCGCCGCCATTTCTGCGGGAGAATCCATCGCGTTGGGTGGGGCGGACATCATCTTCGTGGGTAAAGGTGCCGGCGACAGATGTGGTGAGAGTGTGGCGGGCGCAGGGGATGTCGATGGAGACGGCCTTGACGACATGCTGATCGGGGCGCAGTTTAGCGACGCAGCGACGGAGGATGCGGGCGCGACCTACGTCGTTGCGAGCCCGTATTAGCTCGTTGGCGGTAGATGATGGCTTGGTCGGACGAGCGGCGCGGACGTTTCTAGTGGGAGGGTGCTTTCGCCCGAAACACGTGTGCGGTAGGTTGAACCGTGATGGTGAATCGAGTGTCGAGGTATCTGTTGTTGCTCGGGTACTGGACGATGGTGTCCTCGATCGCGGGATGTGGCGCGACGAAGTCGAGCGACGGTGGCAGTGATGAAGGTGATGACAACCCGAGTGATGGATCGATGTCTGGAGATGGCGTCGGAGATGGGG
>JBDQGY010000066.1:0-18365 GCA_040265175.1 Nannocystaceae bacterium | reverse complement strand
GCGCTGACCTCCGTCGCCCCCGTCAGCGGGTGCGAGAGGAGGTCGCCCACCCTCGACCTCGAACTCGACCTCGACGCCGACGACGCCTCCGCCCGTCGCTGCCCCGAAGGACAAACCCTCAACGCGACGGTGGTCCGGGAGTGGGGGGAGGCCGCGACGGTCCCTCGCGTGGCTCTCCACGCCTCCTCACCCACGCCTGGGACCTGGTGGATCGAAGAGGTCACGGACCCCGACACGGGCATCCTTGACACCGCGCAGCTCGTCTTCGCCTCGGACGGCAGCGAGGCTGCGGCCATCATCGCAACGACGCCGTGGTGGGATCAGTGGGTTCCTGCAGACAATGAATGGAAGCTCTACCAAGATGGCGACGACCCCGCCGTGTGGGCCGTCCCCTCGACCCCCTACGAAGCTCTTCGTGTCTGCCGTACGGACCCGACCCTCACGCCTCCGGAGACCACGTGCGGCTACCTGAAAACCACCAGCGACAGCATCGTCACCTCGTGGCAGCGAGCGCTGGTCTTCGTCGAGAACGTCCCGTGGGCGATGTCGATGAAGCGCTACGCTGTGCCCTTCGATACGGGATTTTATTGCAGCAACAACCTCGCTGGAACCAGCGAGAGCGCCGAGTACCCGCTCGTTGAGATTCCGGTGTGTCTGAACTCAATCTCTGAAGGGCTCTCCAGTCTCGAACTTTCCGGTACGGGGCTGGAGGGGCAGCTGTTCTTCGATGGCGTCGGCGGCTCCACATCGGCGTTTGACGCCGGCGCCCCCGTCTCGATCGAGGCGGTTCGTGCGACAGGGGCCAACGAACAGTATGTCCTCCTCACCGAGCTCGGCGCCGGCTTCGGTGTTTCATACCCCCACATCACTCGCATGTACCTCGATGCCAATGGCATCCCCAGGATCGGCGACGTCACCAGCGCCCCTGATGCGCTTCCGGTCCCCACGGATCTCACCGTCCCATGGACCCTGCAACTCGGGGAAACTCCGTCCGAGTTCGTGGTCGCGCAAATCTACGCGCGCGATGGCGGCGGCTATCATGTGCGGCTGTATTTCGCTGCCACCTTCGATCTCATCTGGAAGGCCGCCGCGGTGGAGCGAGTGGTCCCGCCGGATGATTCCCCCGTCCTCCCACTGCTCCTCCAACTCGAGAAATTTCCGATCGTCGTTGGCCTCATCGAGGGGCAGCTTCAGCGGGTGGACGGTTCCGCGTCGAGGCAACCCCTTGTCTCAGCGCCCGACACCGTCAGTATGGAGCAAGCGGGTCGGGGACACGTCCTGCTCCGTCGAGGCGACGACACTGCGACCCTGCTGAGGGTGGCCTGCGAAGCAGACGAGGGCCTCTAGCCGCCCGTGACTTTGAGGTTCGTCGCAGCGACCCGCCTTGCCAAGGTCTTGGCAAGGTCGACCGCCAGCGAAGGTCGGCTCGCGAGCAGCGCTCGAAAGTCATCGCCCGAGACGCGCTGGACGAGACAGGTCCCCTCCGCGATCACGTCGGCGCTGCGAGGCTCTCCCGTCAAGAGAGACATCTCGCCGAACATCTCATCCGAGTTAATCGTCGCGAGTTCGATGTCGTCACGCTTCACCAGCGCCCGACCCATGACCATCACCAGCACGTCCTTGTCCGCGCTGCCCTGGCTCAAGATCACCTCTCCGTCTTCGTACCGCTTCAGTTCGCTGGCAGGCTCGACCCGCTTGGCCGACGCCGCTGCGCACAGCCCAGCCATGACCTCTTCGTAGCATTGGAGCGTCCGAAGGCTGTACTCCGCGAACTCAGGATCTTGGGTCATGCACGCGGCGAAATCTGCGGCCGAGCACACGGAGAGTTCGGTGACAAAGTCGCTCTCCGCGAGGATGCCAACCCGCGAGCGCGGATAGCTGACGAGGTCTCCATCCATGAAGAACCGGATAAGCTTACCGTCCTGCGAGAGCTTGAGCATACCGTCGTCGATAAACACAACATCTCCACCAAAACGCGTCATGAGATCTACCCCAGCCTCAAGTCGCTCAGGCCGCAAAAAAGGAGTCAGACGTCCACGCATGGAGGACGACTGTGACCTCGCCTCTTCGGCGAGGTTCTCGAGGACTTCGGACACTTCAACAGTGGATAACAAGGGAGCTCACCTCTGAACTTGTGCATCGCCCGCAATGCGGCACGCTGTAGCCTTCCACCGGCTAGACCCGGTATTTCGGGTCCCTTGGGAGCCTTCGCACCACGAACAGTCCCTTTTGTGGACGCTTCGGCACCCGCGGTCACCCGCCGTGGAGATCCCCGCGCTCAGATGCCGCGTGATCGCGAGCGCGAGGGGTCGTCGAGGCGTGCGAAGCTGCGCACGGGCGCGCCCTGTACCGAACGCTCGTAATGGAGGAAAATGCCCGCCTCGTCGCCCACTACCTGCCACACGCGAGGGAGGCTCGGCCACGCCTGCGGAGCGCTCTGGCCTGCGGAGATTTTGACGACATGGCCTGGGAGCTCCGCTGGGGATGTCGCGGCGATCAACCCGTCCCTCGCGAGCGCGATGCTCTGGAACACGTGATTTTTGATGGTCGCGAGCGCCTCCGGGGGCGCCGAACCGTCGATGGCGACTCGGCCGAAGTCTGTCGAGCGGCCGTCGCTCATCAAGTGACTCCAATAGATGAACCCAGCGCCCACAGCGACGCCCAGCACCCCACGAGGCATCTTCACATGCCCGCGAAGATCTGTGCCATCCGTCGCCATCGAGTAGATTACATCCGGGCCTCCACGTTGATGGGCCATGAAGAAAACTCGTCCTGCGTGGGAGGTGAGCGCGAACGCTGGCCCGAGCTCAGGGTGCAGTCCAGCCCGCTCGCCCGAGGCGGGGTCAATCCACGCGAGCCCACCCCGTCGACCTTGCTGGGTCACGGGCGCGATCCAAAATGGTGCCCCCTCACAGTTGACGACGCGGTGACCACCGTCGAATCCGGCGAGCAGTGAGACGACATGTGTCCCGTCGCCTGACGTCTTCATGAGGTGGATCCCATCCTTCGCGTCGTTCGGGAACTCGACGAAACAGAGGCCGTCCTTGCCGTGGTTGATCGCGTCCACTCGGGCCGTCCGTTTGAGCAACGGCGGAGCCTTCTTTGCACCCACCTCGCGGATCGTTGTCTCCAGGGCGCGTCCGAACGTCACCTCCGCGACAAACAGGCGCCCGTCGAACGCGTGGCTCACCCGTACCTTCTTGTCGGTCTCCCATTGCGAAGGCGGGAGGGTGCGCGTGGGCGAAGGCAGCTCCGACGACGCCCGCACCTCCGGAGCCGAAGGTGTGGCGTCGAGCAATGGTGAGAGGTCCGGTACGGCAGCCTGCCCTGGCATCACCTCGGGCACCGAAGCCCCCGGCGCCTCCTTCTTCGCGAGCTCTGGTGGAGCCGGGCGCTGGTTGAGAGTGACCTTGGGGGCTCCTTCGCCCGTACGCGAACCCTCTCGCGTACAACTTCCCAAGAGGGTGAGGGTGGCGAAGACCACCCCTATCCGCCGACGATGCGTGCTCATGCGACCGGAATGATAGCCGCTTGTCCCCAGGATGGTAGTGCCGGGCCCTATTTGCTGAGCCAGCTCATCGCAGACGATGGAATCGGAGCGGACTCTCCATCGTCGATGGCCCAGTCCACGCTCAAATCGACGACGCCGTCTTCACCGGTGACGTAGTCCACCTGAACGGCGAACCCACCCGCGCCAAGTGTCACGGTGTTGCATTGGGTCCCCTGCCCCGCAGGCAGAACCACCAGCTCGTACCCCTCCACGATGAACCGAGCGGCCCCGTTGGATCGGACGCAGAACTTGTAGTCGGCGTCGCTGGGCGTGAAGAGCACCGTCGTCATGCTCGCGGCCACCGCAGGGCCCTCCGCCTCAGGTACGCGCTCGCCGAACGGCTCCGACGCCATCGAGAGGTCGGGGACGCGCACGTGCAGCGAGGGCTCACCGAGCCCTTGAATCTCTGGAGGGGCCTCACCGTCGCTCGCACCGCTCGAAGGCCACAGCGACACGTCGAGGCCAGCGCCATCGGGCACCGCGCGACCAAAGCCGCCGTCGGTGGCCAGAATCGTCAGCGCATCGGAGGACACCTTGGCGCTTCCGCGGCCTCGCCCTCGCTCGACGACGAGCGCGCCTTGGGCCGCGTTCTCGGGCAACACCACCAGAATCTCACTGTCGTGCATCCTCTTCACGGTGCCGGTGCTGTCGTCGACACCGACGCTCACCGCCGCCGCGTCATCACCGAACCCTGCACCATAAATAGCAACGAGGGATCCCGCCGCCGCCGCCGCTGGCACAACTCGATCAATCGACATCCCTGCGTCACCACCACCGTCGGCGGGTGGATCCGCAGGCGGGTCAAGACGCACCGCCACTCCAATGAACCCTGTGGGGCGACTCGGCTTTGTTGGCGTAATGCGCCGCGGTCCCTCACCGCTGTTGCCATCAGCGACCGAAACAGATTCTCGGATACGACTGGCCGAGGCCGCCTTCTCGTCCTTTGCATCGGTGTCATCCGCGGCGTCGGCGGGAGACTGAGCACCACCCTCGGGCCCGACGATGACGCACCCAACGGCCGGCGCGCATGACAAGAAAGTCGTAGTGAGAAGTCGTAGTTTAAAATCCTTCATCTTCGGTCTCTAGTTTCTTCGACGCATGGGAATACGACAGATTCATCGCGCTGGCGCAGTCAGGAATCTAGCCGCGAGAAGGTTTCGCGCGTTTGGCGCGGAGGGTCACTTTTCCTCCATTGGTCGACACCTCGAAGCGCACATCCCCACCGTGTTTTTTTTGGAGGCTGGGCGCGGCCCGAGAAATCTTCCGCAGCAGCGAGCCGTAGCTCAGCCCGTCGGTGGTTTCACCGGCGGCGCGCTTCGCCTTCACGAGATCTTTGTACAAAGCCCTGGCGTCCGCGCTCGACATGCCGGGCGGCAACACAGCCTCGGTGCTCGCGCGACCACGCGCCTTGGGTACCGCTCCGCCGTCGCCGGCCGCCGAGGCCCCGCTGCCCTTGGATGCCTGACGCTCCTTCGCTCTCCGTGCCCGCATCTCATATTCTCTCCGGCGAGATTCACTGAGCAAGCGCTTGTAGGTGCCCTGCTCAATTTGCCGCATGATGCGATTCCAATACTGCTCGTAGGTGTTCAGTCGCCCCTTCAGCGTGTTGAACCGGAACTTTTGGACGGTGCGCATGGGCGGCCGCCGTAAAAACTCTCGGAGCAGGCGCGTCACGGCCTCGTGCTTGCGCACAGGCGGCATATTGTCCACGCCGACAAAATATCGATCGTAGGCCACCTTCAACATCTCGATGGCCTCTTCAAGCTCGTTGAGATCCAACCCTCGGTCGGAGACGATGTCTGCCTTGCGCGCCACGCGGCGCCTATCGTAGCCCGGCTCGCAGCGGAGCTAAAGCCCCGAACACTCCAGCGACGTCGCGACACCCATCCGGTCGGGTGAACCAGCACGGCGCCCTGCGTCCGAGGATGGACCGCGCGCCTGCAATGGCCTATGAAGGGCTACGTGTCCGTAATTGCGCGACAACTCCACCCGCCCGCTCGCAGATTTTGCGCGTGGCGCGCGGCCACCTCAAGCGTGGGAGGTGAGGCTAGATGACGCTGCTCGCGTTTTTTTTACTGATCGGGCCGATCATCTTCGTGCACGAGCTTGGACATCTCATCGCCGCGAAGCTCGTCGGCGTCGAGGTACAGCGCTTCTCCATTGGCTTTGGTCGCCCCTTCGTGCGGGTGAAACTCGGAGAGACCGAATACTGCCTCGCCCCAATTCCCCTCGGCGGCTACGTCCAAATGAGAGGTCAACAAGGCGAAGAGGTAGAGAGCCCTGAGCTTAAGGCCCGAGCCCTGAGCCACAAACCGCTGTGGGCGAAACTCGTTGTGCTGGTCGCGGGGCCGCTGGCCAACTTCGTCCTGCCTTTTGTGATCTACTTTTTTATCTTCCTCGGCCAGACCACTCAATACCCAGCGTCCATCGGCAGCGTCCTCGACGGCTCCCCTGCGAGCGCCGCTGGACTTCAGACCGGCGATCGCATCACCGCCATCGACGGGGAGAGCGTCGCTTCTTGGGATGCCATGGTCCGAATCGTCTCGCGTGCTCCTGAGCAGGAGCTGCACCTGCAGATCGAACGTGCCGGACAGCGGCTTGAGCGATTCGTGACGCCGCGCCGCGCGACAAGACGCAACGACCTCGGCGACCGTGAAGACGTGGGTCGACTCGGCATCCTCATGCACTCCTACGCGCCCCAAGTGGCGATCGAGGACCCCCGCTCCCCCGCGGCCCAAGAGGGTCTCAAAGACGGAGATATCATCACCTCATTCAACGGGGAACCGGTGGTGACCGTAGAGGATCTCGAACGACACCTTCAGCGCACCTCGGATTCGCTGATCCGCCTCACCTATCTTCGAGCGGAGGAGGCCGCGAGTCCGATCGGGACCGCGCTCGTCTATCGCTCCTCTCACGCCCAGATCCTCCCGCGGAAAGACTCTGGGCTCGCCGTCGGCATTGTGGCCGCCAACACCTCGGTGCGCTCGACGATCCCTGGCCGCCCTGCAGCCAACGCGGGGATTCTGCCTGGTGACCGCGTCCTTGCCGTGAACGGCGCCCCCCTCTCTCGCTGGGAATCACTGCAAAGCGAGCTCCTCCACACCCCGGAGCGGCCGTCCACCCTGGAGGTTCAATCGCCGGGACGCGAATCGCGGCAAGTCACAGTCACGCTGGACATGGGTCCCCTGCGCGACCAGTGTGGGAGCCGCCTGGACTGTTATCTCGGCGCGACCCCGTACCGAACGGTGCACCTGCCTGACCAAGTCCCCATCCGTGGGCGAGGTTCCTTCGCCCTCCGCGCCGCGTGGCAGCAAACAACCGGGAAGATCGGCGAGCTTTGGCTGGCGATTCGACGGATGATCACGCTTGAACGAGGGCTCGATGATCTCAGCTCCGTGGTGGGAATCTTCTACATCGCGGGGATCATCGCGCCGCAGGGGGCAGGTCCGTTCCTCGACATGATGGCGTATCTCAGCCTCTCCATCGGCGTGCTCAATCTCCTCCCCATCCCCGTACTCGACGGCGGACATGTTCTCTTGTATGCGATCGAGTCTATCCGGCGGCGGCCTCTCAGCCAGCGCGCCCGCGAGATCGCGAGCACGTTCGGACTCGTCGTGGTCCTGCTGCTGCTGCTCGTCGGGCTCCGCAATGACATCGTACGCTTCTGGATGAACTAGCCATGAACCATTGGCTCCTCACACTCGACGCATCGACCCCCACCACCGTGGTCGCGCTCGGTCGCTCGGACTCGGCGGTACCGGAGGCCGCCGTAGTGTCCACGGACGGCGCCAATCAGACCTCCGAGAAGCTCACCGAGCACCTCGATCACGTCCTTCGCTCGTGCGACATCACCATGTCAAATGTGGGCGCGATCGCGGCGGGTGTCGGCCCTGGAACGTTCACCGGTACGCGGGTGACAGCAGCCTTCGCCAAAGGGCTCGCTGTCGGCCTCGGCCAGCCTCTCTACCCAGTGTCCACCCTTGAGGCGCTGGCATGGGACGCGCGTCAGCAAGAGGGCAGCTATCACGAAGTAGCGGCCATGCTCGACGCCCGACGAGGTGAAATCTACGGTGCCGTCTACGAGTGGAGCGACGGCCACCACGCCCTACGCCGACGCGGCGACGAACGGTGCATCTCGCTCTCACAGTTCATCTCCGACGCACAGCTCGCCCCAACCGCGGTGCTCATTGGCACTGGAGTCCAGGCCTACCGCGAAGAATTGAACGCAACGCACCCCTTCGCCCTCCGGCCCACGGATGGCCTGTCGGCGCCGGGCTTGTGGGGCGCGAGTCGTCACGCGCTACAGACCTCCGACCCCGTCGCGCCCGAAGCGTTGGCCGTCACCTACCTGCGGGCGAGCTACGCAGAGATGGGGATCCACAAGCCCAAGCGCCCGATGATCAAGAGCCCCTTCGTTTAGAAGGACGTCGGCTGCGTCCGCGGGTGCTAGACAGAGGCGCCGCCGGAGATGGACTCGATGGCCGCCTTGATTCGCCGCAGCCCCTCCGAGATCTCCTCTTCGCTCGTGGCGAAGCTAAGTCGAAGATGCCCCGGCGCACCGAAAGCTGATCCGGGCACACTGGCGACCAGCTTTTCCTCCAGCAGCCAGGTCGCGAGCGCCACGTCGTCCGCAAATCGCCCGTTCACGTAGGCGCCAAAATCGGGGAACACATAAAACGCTCCGTCGGGAGGGACGGTCGTCACTCCTGGCACCTCACGAAGCCCGTCCAACATCAGCTGTCGTCGTTCGGCGAACGCCCCTCGCATCGTCACCACATCTTCTTGAGCTGCCGAGTTCGTCATCGCTTCGAGCGCGGCCCACTGCGAAGGTGTCGCCGCCCCCGACGTCGTTTGTCCCTGCACCGCCGCGGCGGCCTTCACGACGGGAGCCGGCGCCGCGAGGATGCCTATTCGATATCCAGTCATGGCGTAACTCTTGGAGACTCCGTCAACGATCACGACCTGGTCGGTCAACCCCTCAAGCGCACGGAACGCGGACACGTGCTCGTACCCGTCAAAGACCAGCTTTCGGTAGATATCATCGCACACGATCCACGCCTGCGGCGCCTTCGCGCAAATCACCTCTCCGAGCGCCCGCACCTCCGCGGCGGTATAGCCCACCCCCGTTGGGTTCGACGGGCTGTTGAGAACGACAAATCGCGTACGGTCCGTGAGCGCCCCCGCGAGGCGTTCAGGATCGAGCTTGAATCCTCGCTCGGCGGCGGCCTCCACGAATACTGGCGTTCCTGATCCGAGCTCGACCATCGCGGGATAAGAGACCCAATACGGCGTCGGGATCACCACCTCATCCCCCGGGGACAGCGTCACCATGAACAGGTTTGCCAGGCTGTGTTTCGCACCGCATGAGATAAGGATTTCGTCACGGCCAATGCTGCGCCCGTGGTACGCGGAGAGCTCGCGCGCCGCAGCATCTCGCAGCGCGGGCAAACCTGGGACCGGCGCATATGCGACGCGCTCCTCCTCAAGGCGCTCCACGACGTGCCTGGTCACCGACACGGGGGGGCGAAAATCGGGCTCGCCCGCGCTGAAGTTTAACACCTGCTTCCCCGCCGCTCGAAGGGCGTTGGCACGGGCAGAGACCGCCAGCGTCGCCGATGGTTTGATCGCGAGCGCGCGGGCGTTGATATTCAAATCGTGGGTCATGATGGAGGGCCTTTGACTGACTCTTTTTCTCCGGTGAACCGAAGAAAGTCCAGCCGATGCTGGCCATAACGCTTTCGCGCCTGAACCTCAAGAGTCTCCGGCCACTCAAAATCTACCTGCGCGCCGCCACCCTCATAAAACTCCACCACGACCACAGCGCCTTCACTCAACCATCCACCCTCCACGAGATGCGTCGCCACTGCGGCATAGAGCCCTTTATCCTGGTAGGGAGGATCAAGATAGACGAGATCAAAACGCTCCGGATCGCCCCGCAGCACCTTGCGCGCATCCCCCGAGATCACCTGCGTCACCCCCTCCAGCTCGAGGGCGGCCAATTGCCTCGTGAGGAACTCGACCATTCCTCGCTGCCGCTCGATGAGGGTGGCGAACGCCGCACCGCGACTCAAAGCCTCGACGCTGATGGCGCCAGTGCCTGCGAAAGGCTCGAGGACTCGCGCGCCGACAACCTCCTCTTGCAAACGATCGAAGATCGCGGCGCGGAGCTTTGACGACGTCGGTCGAACGCCCTTCAGCTTGCTGGGCAACGCCAGGAGGCGTCTTCCCCCTAGCCGACCGCCGACGACGCGCTGCATGCGTCCCGTATACCCGCACCGCCGAGGCGACGCAACGCGCGATAGACGAGAGCTTGCGTCCCTAGGAGCACGAGGCGCAGGCAGCACGACCTGGGCACGCGTGCCCCGCGAGGAACGGATCTGACTCTCGCTCGAGCCGAGCCCTCTCTCGGTCGTCGCGGCGCCGCCGTCGAAACCAGGCCACGAATACCACCGGCGAACACAGGACCAAAAATGCGTCGGGCGAGGTGGCCAAGGGGGCCCAGGAGAATCGCGACCACAGCCCGTCTCTCCAGGACTCCGCCAGCGTCGACACCGTGACACCGTAGGTGTCGACGACCGCGCGTTCGAATCCCCGCCCCCTTCGAATCGCGTCAATCAAGGCATGAAATGTCGCCCCTGTCGGGTCTCGATCACGCACGAACTCGACGAAGTCACGACTCACGGCGTACGCCTCTCCTACGTCGTGCCGGTCTCCGCCAAACGGTCCTTCGAGAGTTGAGATGTCGGGCAGTCCTCTCGCGTAGCCCCGCGCCAACACTTCGCGACGGCTCGGGCTGAGCACCTCTCCAAGGTTGTCTGCGACCCCCTCGTGAAACCACGCGGGTACCGCCATACCGCCAACCGCTCGATGCAACGCGACGTGGGCGAGTTCATGCCGAAGGACGCCCTCAAGATGCACGCGGCCTCCGTCGGGACCATGCGCCGCCACGATCAACTCTCCCGTCGCGGGACGGGCCACCCCGCTCGCCCACTTTGCCATGCCTGATGCAGCCGCCAACTCCCCCGCGTGCGAGGTCAAGAGTACGGTGATGCGATCGTCGACGTCCTCGCCCAGTGCCTCCTCGCTCTCGCTCCACCACCCCGGGATCTGAGGGATCAGATCATGAGCCGCGCGCGCGAGTTCCGCTTCGTAGCGCACCGTGACCGGGCCCAACACTTGCTCTTGCATCGAGCTCGACAGCGCCCACGGCGCTGGTTTTGGCGATGCTGGCGCCGCCGACGCCACCGCCATCCACCCCATTAGGCCGAGCCAGAGCCCCACAAGCCACTCAAAAGCGCGCCGCTGCTCGCCGAGGGCATTCACGACGCTGGAGGTGGGGCTTCGCCGGGTCACGGACTTACAGTGATCACGGTGACCTCGTCGCGCAAGGTGCTCGCGAGCACAAATCCGACCGCGACCCCGATCGCGAGGAGCGCTCCTCCCGCGATGAGGCCCGCGCGCACCTTCGGGTTCAGCCGTCCGCGGCGACGCTCCACTGCCCCATCGGCGACCGCCGTCTGGTGTTCGTCCCACAGTGTCCGCAGCAGGTCGTCCGAAGACGCCGCCTGCGCGCTTCGGACCCCGAGCTCGCGTCCGAGGAGGCAATCGTAGGTGAAGACCACGGCCGACTCTCGATCGGGGAGGTAGCCCACGGTGATTACGAGGTCGTCGCGCCCCTCCGCGCAGACTCGCCGAGCGACCGCCGCGCCGCTTCGAAGTCGTCGCACCTCGGCGGTCGGAGCCTCGGCCGCTTCCATCGCTCCTTCCAACGCGTCGACGAGCCCGAGTTCTTCCTGCGACCCGGCGGCGTCCTCGGAGAGCCCAACGGCGATCCGCAGTTGCCTCTCTTGGTGGGCAGAAACCCGTGGCGCGGGCGGCGGGATCCGCGGCGCGGGTTCGATGGGGGCGACGCTCGGCGCGACCGAAGCCTCGCCGTCTTCGCCAGGAGGTTCCACCACCTTTTCCTCGAGGGGACGCGCGCTCGCATCTGAGCCAGCCGCACCTTCGCCCACTGGCGCTTCCGCTCGAGCGCTGAGCCGCAAGACCTGCGTGTTCGTGAGGTGTGCGCTCCTCACCCCCTCGTGCCCCCCGCGGTCGACGCCACGGGCGAACGCCACGGGCGCGGTGACCGCCTGGGTGGCGGCGACCATCAGTGACACGCATAGCCGGGCACAGAGCATCGACGCTCACCTTAGCAAGAGGGCGCGCCGCTTCCAACGACGCCTTTGCTGAGCTTCCTAGGCGAGGCGGTCGAGAGACCATACATGGGCGGCGCGGAGCCCCTCGGTGAACTGCACGCCAAAGCGCCGCTCGTCGATGCGATCGGCCCAGCGGACCTCTGCGGCTACATCCACCGGAAAATCCACCTCGGGGAGTTCGAACTTGACCCGCAACTTCGTGCCCACCTCCACGTCAGGGAGCACCTCGGCGAGGAGGACCTTCATCCCCCCGAGTGAGAGATCCTCACTTGTGGCAGTGACAGCTTGACCGGCTACCTCCAAGGTGACCGCGGTGCTATGAAATTTTCTTTGAAACTCTCTGCGTTCGGACATGTGTCTCCTCCATCGCTGGGCGCCGTTCGACTTGTAGCGCGAAACGACGCGCTAGTCAGCCGCCCGTGAGACGCCCGGTACATCCGGACCTTCGGAGCCCCGACGAGGCCGTTGCCGGAGACGAAACCAATCACGGTATGCCTCCATCTTTTTCTGCTGCTCCTCGGATGCACGCCGTCGACACGACGAGCGCTCCTCGCTGCCGTCGGCGGCGCCCCAACGCACTTCAACACAGTCGTTCGGGTTGTAGGCGACCTCAAGCGCGGTCGCGCGCGCCACGAGCTGCGCCATCGTCAAGGTCACCCTCGCGCCGTTTGAGCGCGTATACTCGATGGCCCGAGCAGGGTCTTGGAGCAACCTCTCGCGCAGATCCTGCAGGCTCGTCCGAAGCTGCTCGGGAGGGAAATCCTCGGCGATCCCAAACGCGGAGGGCATGCGCAGAACCCGATCGACAAAATCACGCGTCACGTCCATCGCCACAAGCAATCGAAGGTCTCGCGCCGGCGTCGAGAAATTCTCCCACGGCCCTGAGGTCTCAAACACCGCGTGTCCCCAGGGCATTGTCACGGGATCGCCCGGATGCCCTTTCACGTACTCGATGCCGTTGTTCACAGAGGTCACACGCACCTTGGCCGCCTCGCTCAGCGCGTCCACGACCTCCCGGAGCGCGACCTCCACATCGACCGGTTCGGGAGACACCACCGCGTGCATCCGATCAAAAAAAGCCTCGGCCCCGAGCGCGCCCACGTCCTCGTCCACGTCCTCGTAGCCGTCAATCTTCCTCAACATACGATTCCCCGGCGTCCCTACGGGTCGCCTCCCGTCCTCGTCGGCGTCGCCACGGACGGCCGGTCGAAACCGCTTGAACCCCGACCCCCCCAGGGATGGATTGGGGTTCCACATAAAGTTGCCCGCCCAAAATCGCTTCCGCGTGATGCTCCCATCAGGCTGGCCGTCGATGGCGTACAGCACCCCTGGGCGACCGCCCCGTTGTGCCATGAGCTCAACCACCACGAAGATATGCCCGTAGGGGTCCGCGTAGATCGTGCCGGGACGAACAGCCTCCTCCGAGAGTTCGACGGGATAAAAGTCATTTTCATCATCGCCATGCGCGACCCGCCCGTTCCCCGAGTGCACCCCCCAACCTATGTTCTTTCTAAAGAAGCGCTCCACCGACCGGAGCTTATCGACAGAGTTCCCCGCCTCCCTCCACGACGCAGGTACCGTCATCGGCTCGCTGTTGGAGTGGACCACACGACACGTGGGGGCCTTCGTGCGCCCACGTGAGCAGCGTCGAAACACGAACGGTAGGCCTCGCTTCCACGCAAAATACGCCCTCAAGAAATAGGGCGCGTCGGCGCAATCGGGCCTCAGCCGCAGTCCCCCCTTCGCGGCGTCCTCTCCGAGGCCTAGCGCGTCGTGCAGATAATTGCGGGAATCGTCCAAGAGCGCCTCGCGGAGCGCACCAAACGCCAGCTCCTCCCCCCGCGGTGCGTGAAACAACTCGCGGAGCCACGCGCTAAATAGCGCCTCTTCACGCGGCCGCCACGACCTCCGAGTCTTCCACGCATGGGTCAGCATTCCGTCTTCTTGCAGCGTGAGAAAATCTGGAGTCTCACTCCGCTTACGTCGACGGGCCACGCGGACCTTCCGGCACGCAAGCCCGACGCCTGCGCGACCGACGATGATTCGATATACGCCAGGTGACGCTGGACGAAATGTCACGGCCGCCGAAGAGGGAGCTCCATCCCGGCGAGAAACCGAGACATCGATCGTCTCTTGTTCCCGTTCTACCCTCACCTGCAGCGGTCCCGAGTCGTCAAACGTCGCAGCCAGTATGTGCAGACGTCCGCCCACCACCGGGCGCCGTGGCGAGGTGAGCACACCGAGGGATTTGTCGGATACTGTCGGGCACTTGCCGGCCGCCGTGGGCTCCGAGGGCACCGGCGCCGCGTCGCGTATGGGGACCTTCGGCAGGGTCCTCGCCGCCTCGGCGACGACCTCTCGCGAGCGCCGCCCCTCCTCCGTTCTCGCCGGCTCCGGCGGGCCTGCCCCGTCAGACTGCGTCACTTGAGGCGCGGTGCCCCCCGCGGGCTCGCGGCCGCGCGGTGCCGCCTCGCACGCGAAAATCACCAGCAAGAACATCAATCCCCACCGAGGAGCGCAGAGACACGGACTCGCGACAGCCACCGTTTGTGGATATCGGTTTTCGAGAGAAACCGCCAGATGTCGTCCATTTTCAGGCATCGCGGTGGGACTGCGCCCCTGCTCGACCGCGCCCCTCCCCCAACGGTGTATGCTGTAGACACCTAGATGATCCCAGGCAACCATGCGCGTACTCATCGCAGATAAGCTCACTCACGGCGCGTTACATGCCATCGAAGTCCTTGGTCACGAGGTTGAGTTTGCCCCCGCGCTCAACACGGACTCGCTCGTGGAGGCGCTGGAGACCGCGCAGCCCCATGTGCTCGTGGTTCGATCCACGAAGGTGAACGCCGCGGCGCTCGAGGCGTCAGGATCCCTCGGGCTCGTCATCCGCGCGGGCGCCGGCGTGAACACCATCGACCTCAAGACCGCGAGCAAGCGGGGGATCTTCGTCGCCAACTGCCCCGGGAAAAACGCGGTGGCGGTCGCCGAACTCACTCTCGGTATCCTCATCGCGCTCGACCGACGGATCACGGAGGCCTCCCAGCTGATGCACGAGGGGCGCTGGGAGAAATCTACCTTCTCCAAGGCCGAGGGCCTGTATGGCCGGCGGCTCGGGCTCGTCGGTTTTGGTGCCACCGCCCGCGAAGTGGCGAGCCGCGCCCTCTCCATGGGCATGCAGGTCCAGGCTTGGACTCCGCGTCTCGAAGTCTCCATGGCGCGCCCATACGGCGTCGACGTAGCAGAGAGCCTCGACGCGCTGCTCTCCACTTCAGACGCCGTGAGCGTTCACTGTCCCCTGAACCCATCGACCCGCGGACTCATCGGCGCCCGAGAGTTGAGCCTGATCCCGACGGGCGGGATATTCATCCACACAGCGCGCGGAGGGATCGTCGACGACGCGGCACTCGTCACACATGCCCGTTCAGGACACCTGCGGGTGGGCCTCGATGTTTTTGACGGCGAGCCAGGGTCGAGCAGCGACGCCTTTGATAACGAGATTGGGAGCGTCGCGGCGGTTGTGTTGACCCCGCATATCGGCGCCTCCACGACGCAGGCGCTCGAGTCAACGGGCGCGGAGGTGACACGAATCATCCAAGACTTCGCCACGCTGGGGGTCGTGCATAACGTCGTCAACATCGCCGATGCCTCACAAGGCCGGCACCGTTTGATCGTGCGCCACGAGGACCGAGTGGGTGTCCTCGCGGGCGTGCTCGACGCGCTCCGACGCGCGCAGCTCAACGTCAAGGAGATGCAAAATGTGATCTTCGACGGCGCGCCAGGAGATGTGGTCGCCGCGAGCGCGACCATCATCATCGAGCAGCTCCCCTCCCCCGACCTCCTCCAAGAACTGCGCTCCCTCGACGCGATCCTTGGCGTGGATATGCGAAGCTCAAACTCGTGATTAAGTACCTCGGCTCTAAACGGCTGCTGATCCCGCGGCTGATCACAAAAATCGATGAGATCGGCGATGTGGCGACCGCCGCGGACCTCTTCTCGGGGACGTCTCGGGTGGGTCACGCGCTCAAGAATCACGGGCTGCGTTGCACCGCGAACGATCACAACGTGTACGCCCACACCCTCGCACGGTGCTACGTCGCGGCCGACGCAGACCGAGTCCGAGAGGAGGCGATCACGCTCCTCCGCGAGCTCATGTGCGCGCCAGAGCGCGACGGTTGGTTCACCGACAACTACTGCCGAAAGTCGCGGTTCTTTAAGCCGGAGAACGGCCGTAAAATTGAGGGCATCCGCACGAAGATCGAGACGCTGTCGCTCGACCCCGCGCTGGAAGCGATCGCGCTGGTCTCGTTGATGGAGGCCGCCGATCGGGTCGATTCAACCACCGGCGTCCAGATGGCCTATCTGAAGTCCTGGGCTCCGAGGGCCCACAACTCGCTGGAGCTGCGTCTCCCCGCCATCCTGCCTGGGCCTGGCGAGGCGATGAACCTCGATGTTCTCGACGCGGCCCGTGAGGTGGAGGCAGATCTCGTCTACCTCGATCCTCCCTACAACCAGCACAGCTACCTCGGCAACTATCATATCTGGGAGACGCTCGTACGATGGGACGCCCCCGACATTTACGGCGTGGCCTGCAAACGCATCGACTGCCGCGACCCGGCGCGCAAGAGCGCGTTTAACTCCAAGCGCAAGATCCAGGCGACCATGCGCAAGCTCATCGCGGCTGTACGCGGACGCCACCTCATCGTCTCATTTAACAACGAGGGATTCCTCGACAGAGAACTGCTTGAGGAGATGCTGGGGACGCGTGGAGAGGTGACCTGCGACGTCGTCGACTACAAGCGCTATGTGGGCGCGAAAATAGGCGTGTACAACCAGAGCGGGGAGAAGGTGGGCGCGCCCACCCACCTGCGCAACCGAGAGTTCTTGTTTCATGTGGCTCTGGACCGCTGAGCTGGATCTAGAAGCTTCGCGCGACCATCACCCGGAAAGTGTCGAGTCCAATATCTGCGTCGAGACCCCGCGCGTACTGAAAGAACAGGTCGACGCGCTCGCCATAGCCCACCCGAAACGAGAAGATCAGGGAGGCGCCGACGCTCCCCGATACGTCACGCCACCGAATCGGATCGGTCCACGCCCTGCCCCAGTCGGTGAACGGGACAAAGACGATATTCTGTACGTACATGGGAACAGCTCCGATCCCTCGCTCCACATCCACCAGCGGGATCCGGTACTCCACATTGAGCAGCCCAAAGTACCGCCCGCGAAACACACCGGACGGATAGCCGCGGAGCGACCCCGCCTCCGAGATCGCGGTGCGGGTGAGGAAGAGGCGGAGTTGATCTTGCTGCTCGGAGATGCCCCCGAGCGAGTAGGCCCCGCGTCGTTCGAGCCCCCCCGCCGACGCTCCTCCGGAGGCCCTCAGCGCCAGCACCTGATGCCCTCTCCATGGCATCGGGATAAACTCGGAGTACGTCAGCCGCGCTTGCAGGTCCCGAAAGTCACCACCGAGCGCCTCGTCGAAGACGGACACTGCCATGGATACCCTGCGCCCCGTCTCCGCGTAGTAGCTAAACTGGTTCGTCCGCGTGTTTGAATAGCTCAGACGCATCGTCGCGCCTGCGAGGTCACCCACCTCTGGCGGTGACTGCACGGGCGCATTCGGATCCACGACCGTCGTCGCGTCGAGGTTGTCATAGCGGGTGAAGCGATAGTCGAAGCTCGCGTTGGCTCGGTGGACGGGGTGGCTGATGATCGGCACCACGAGGCCCGCGGTAGCCTGGGTCGAGCGCTCCAAATACTCCGATGCCAGGTAAAGCTGCGAGTCTTCGCCACTGTAGAGGTAGCGGTCGTACCCCCCTCGGACTCGGAAGGTCCTCCCGAACGCGGCGCTGAAGGTCGGAAAGGGCCGTCGCCATGTCCACTGTACCGAGCCCGCCGGCCGCGCGTAATCCAACAGCCACCGAAACGTGCCGGAGAGGCGATGCAGGCCGACCACGTCAGAGAGTTCGGTCGACACCCCTATATCTGTGAGGAAATCACTGGACGAAAACTCAAATGCCGTCGGCATGATCACCCTTGGGAACATGGTCTTGAGGGGTCGGTACCGCCTCGATGTCGGCGGCTCTGAGGGTTCCGGTGACGTCGACGGTGTCACGCCAACGGAACCCACCGAGCTCATCGACGCCCCGTCACCCCTGGTCGTCCGAGCCGACACCCGGTCCGCGCCAAAGACGGGCGCCACGGGGTAGTCCATGTCGCCGTTCATCGCCGGTGTCCACTCCTCTCGAGCGAGCGGCATGGACCAGAGATCAAAACCAGACGCGGTGAATCCGACGTAGGCCAAGGTCGCGCCGTCGTGGCTCACAGCGCACTCAAACGCCCCTCCGAGGACATTCGTGACCTGCCACACCGTCCCGTTCTCTACGTCTGCTGCGTAGATGTTGAACACGCCCGTTCGATCCGAGCTAAAGAACACCGTCCGACCATCGGGACTCCAACACGGCGCTTGGTCGCTCGCGCGGTCACGGGTCAGCGCGCGAGAAGTCTGAGTGGCGACATCGTAGAGATAGATGTCTCGGTAGCCTCCGTCATGCCACGCCCCATAAACGACGGAGCGTCCGTCGGAGAGGTATCAGCAGGTCTACACGCCTCGATTC
>JBDQGY010000065.1:0-18678 GCA_040265175.1 Nannocystaceae bacterium | reverse complement strand
CTCCACCTCCGGCGACCCCTCCACCTCCGGCGACCCCTCCACCTCCGGCGACCCCTCCACCTCCGGCGACACCGGCACGGTACCGCCAGAAGATGCCAGCCGAATCGCCCGCGACATCTCTCTTACCACCGTGTCCATCAACCAAGCTGTCGAGGTGGACGTGGGCAGCGGCAACCAACTGATCCCCGTGTCGAGCCGAAATGGCCGCATCATCCAAGATAGGGACGCACTGTTTCGGGCACGGTGGCAGGTACAGTCCGGTTTCAGCACACGCTCGTTGGAGGCGCGCCTCACCATCAACGTGGGCGGCGCGACCACGAAGACCTACGTCGACACGAGGACCGTAAGCGCCACCGGGTCTGCGAACCCCGGCTCGTACAATGGGACCTTCCGCTGGGCGGTGGATGGCGCCGATCTCCAACCCGGGACGACCTTTAGCGTCGGCCTGTACGAAGTGGACGACTCCTACGCGAGCAGTCCGTTGCCAAGCCCCATCCCTCGGCTGCCCGTCAGCGGCAGCTCTTCTCTGGGCGTGGACTCGGGCAACTATGAGGTGGACGTGGTGCTGGTCCCCATTCGCTGGGTGTACGGAGGCAACGACCGGACGCCCAACTTGAACTCGACGAACGTGGAGACCATTCGTCGAACAATCTGGGAACGAAACCCCGCCGCGAGTATCAACATCTCGGTGCGCTCCCAACCCGTGCTCTGGAACAACGCCATCAGCCTATCCGGCATCCTCCAAACCCTCTCGCAGACAAAGAACCAAGACAACGCTCCCAACGGCACCTACTACGAGGGGCTCGCCGACTTTGGATGTTTCGCGGTCAACGGCTCGTCGTGCAGTAACTACGGGACGACCGGTCTCGGCTATGTCGCCCCGTCCAACAGCTGGGCTTCGGATCAACGAGCCTCAATCTCTGTTTGGTACGACCCACAAAGCAGCGCGGAGACCCTCACCCACGAGCTCGGGCACAACCAGGGCATGAACCATGCCCCATGCGGTGGCGCCTCCGGGTCAGACCCCTCCTACCCATATGGTGGAGGCGCAATTGGGGTGTACGGACACAAGCTCAACACCACCTCGATGTACAGCCCCTCGTCGACGTACGACTATATGGGCTACTGTGACCCCGCCTGGATCTCCGACTGGTCGTGGGAACGCATCGCCACCCGCAACGGACTCTTCACTGCCTCCGCCCCCCTCCCGTCCCGGGACGGCATCTTGATGCAAGGGGTGATCGACGAGGATGGCGCTGAGCACTGGGTGCGGCTGGAGGGCACGCTCCCCGCCGAAGCCACCCGACCCGACACCTTCATGGAATTGTGGGGCGACGACCACATGGTCACGCGCCTGCCCGCCTACGAACACGAGCTCGGAGAGGACGGGGCTCGGATTGTTGTGGTGCAGCTCCCCGAATCCCTCGAAGGTAACGCTGCGCTCGAAGGCATCACCGCGGCCGTGCTGGAGACTCCGAGCGTCCGTACGCCGCTCAGTCTAAACCTTCTCCCGCAACTTCCGCTGCAATAGAGACACTACCGGATGTACCCGCGGGAGGTATAGGTCGGCGCCTCCTTCCGCGCACACTCTCCTTTGATGGAAATGGTGGAGCCCGATCTCCCGCAGTCAGGACCCATAAAAAAAGCCGCCCAACCGGACGGCTTTCTCACTGTACGCAGCGCAGCGCGCTACGCCTGCGATGTCACAGGCAGGCTTTCTGGGTGCAAAAACCGCCAGGCTCGACACAGATACCGCAGCTCGCGTTGCAGCACTCGAGTCCCTGACCACAGACCGAATCTCCGCACGGCGACCCACCGACGGTTGCTTGGCAGCCGCAGCCGCACTCATCTGCGAAGTACTCTTCCCCGACAGGGCAGAAGAACTTGATCATCGAGCACTCCTCGAGGCTGTTGCCGTAATAGGTTTTACCGGGCTGTGTGCCGGTGCACGCGTTGGGGTTACCCACGCACATCCCAAGGCAATCGGCGCCGCCAGCGTTCGGATTACATCCATCTCCCGGGACGTCGATGCATTGCATTCCACCGGGACATTGGGTGCCCAGGATTCCTCCACAGGTCAGCTTGTTACTCGGCCCCGCCTCTGGGAGTGACTCCGGCGCGTCCACATGAACGTCCATCACACCGTCGATCTCGGCGCGCTCTTCCACGGAAAGGTCCTCGACATCGAGGCCGCACGCCACGCTCATGGCGGCAACGCACGAAACAGAAATCCACATGCTTATCTTGTTCATTTTTTGTCTCCTACAAACTCTTTGAATGGCGGATTTCCTTGAGCGAGGTCACGCCGTACCCGTATCTACGGCCCGTACATAATCGCTCTTCCGGGTGATGTGCAAGCAACAACAGCATGGCGATCCTCTGGGGCGCCAAAAACCGGCTTCCCCTTGCGGAATGCGCACGCCGCGGCATCTGATGACCTCTTTGATGGTCTTTTTTTATGTGTTTTTGATTTCTCAAAATATGTGATCCAAGGGCGTACGACTTCGAGCATTCGCGCGCGATCCCGCGTAGAGAGGCTTTGTCTCCGCAGGCTAGAAACCGAGAGAGTCGTGATTTAGGGCGCACCGGCGGCGCGAACAAGAGCGCCCATCTCCGGGACCCGATTCAGCCAACCAAACAACGCGACTTCAGACTCCACTTTCCCACTGGCAAAAACTGCCCGTTCCGTGTCTACTCTGTACAACAGCGCGACGGCCCACGCTCGCACGCTGAGGACGAGTACACGATGAATCGAAAATCTACGATAGCTTTTTGTTTGTCCCTTGGAATGACCGTTTCGGCCTGCTCGGACGGCCCGGACGGCAGCGGGACGGGTGATGATGGTCTGACACTCGGCGGCACCTCCTCCGCCGACAACGGCGACGGCGACGGCGACGCCGACGCCGATGCGTCTGGGACCGCGACTGAGTCTGGCGACGGCGACGGCGACGGCGACGGTGACGGCGACCCCACGGGCGACGGTGATCCAACTGGCGATGGCGACGGCGATGGCGACGGTGACCCCACCGGCGATGGCGATGGCGACGGCGACCCCTCCACCACCGGCGATGGCGACGGCGACGGCGACGGCGACGGCGACGGTGACCCCACCATGGGGACGGGAAACATGTCGGGGAACACCTCTGGCGACGGCGACGTCTGCGGCGACGGCATGATCACGGGCAGCGAAGAGTGCGACAACGGCACCAACAACGGCCAAAATGGCAATGAGTGCAAGTCTGACTGCACAGACAACTTCTGCGGTGACGGCTACGAAGCCACCAGCGAGGAGTGTGACGATGGCGCGTCAAATGGCAACAGCATCAGCGCGTGCAAGAGCGACTGTTTGCTAACCTTCTGCGGCGACGGCTACCAAGGCGGACTTGAAGAATGCGACGACGGAAACAACACCGACGGCGATGGCTGCGATTCTAGCTGCCTCAATGAGATGCAAAGCTGCGGAGAGGCTCAAGTTGTGGTGGAGCCCACGCCTCCCAACGTTATTTTGGTGCTCGACAAGTCGGGCTCCATGTTCACCAACAACACCCTCGACGCCATGAACAACTCGGTCACCCGGTGGGAGGCCTTGTGGAACGTGACCAACAGCGTGACGTCTTCGTTCGCCGGGTCCATCAACTTCGGCGCCCAGCTGTTTCCAGCGGTCAACGCCTCCGACAATTACAGCCCGAGTTCCGTTCCGAACTGTCTTGTCTCCTCACCACCCGAAGAGTTGATCGCACCGAACAACGCCGCTGGGGTCATGGGAGCGATCCCTGTCGCAAGTACGATTGAGTCCGATCCTGCGGGTGACGGCGCAACGCCGGCCTATCGTGGGCTGCTCTCTGCCTACAACCACCTCAACGACTCGTCCGTGAACGACCAGTCACTCCCCAAGTACGCCATCTTCATCACCGATGGGGCCGCTAACTGCAACGAGGGCCTCATCAATGACTTCGTCAATCAAACAACGAACGACGCCAACGAGTTCGCGCTGAAGTTTGAGAAGTATGGCTACGTCACGAACCGGTTTGACACGGCGGTCCAGGGGCTCGTGGAAGATGCTCTGAACAACGACGGCATCACGACCTACGTGGTCGGTATTGGTATCGTCGACTACGACCCTGGCGCCGATCTGTGCACCATGGACTCGGACTGCCAGAGCATCGAACCCTCCTTGGAATGCTGCGACGGAACGACCAATGTGTGCATGACCGACACCTGCACACCGGTCAACGGCACACCACAGGACGTGAACGCATACGACGAGATGAACAGCATCGCGGAAAAAGGCGGCGCTCCGCAAGGTGGCACAGAGAAGTTCTACGATGGGACTGACCAAACAGCACTCGACGCTGCCATCAATCAGATCACCGGGCAGATCTTCTCCTGCACACTCACACTCAATCCAGAGCCCTTCCCAATCCAAGTGGATCTCGTGACAATTACGGTGGACGGTGTCCCCTACGACACGCCACTCGCGAGCGCTGCAGATTGCGCCACCCAAGATGGTTGGTACTGGTCGAACCCGTACAGCGAGGTCACCTTGTGCGGCAGCGCGTGTGACGGACTCAAGCAAACAGGAGTCCTCGACGCCGACTACGGCTGCCCCGGCGGCGGCGGCTGATCCAAGCTTCGGCTGTCCAACCCCGAGGGGCGCTCCGGTCATCGGACGCGCCCCTTTTTTGACGCGTCCGTGTGACGACCTGGCCGCTCGACGCGGAGGCTGCGCCTCTCCCCGAACCTTCAACTCGAACCCCGGCGCCGGCATTTGCACCAGACGCGTCGTGCCACGCTGTGACACCCATACCGCGCGGAAACCGGCCACCACGCCGGTGGCGAGCCCACCCGGAGACTCCTAGAAGCGGTATCGTGCCTCTGAGATTGTCGCTTCGAAGGCGCGTGTCGGTGGAAGAACGCGAACGCACCAATTCCGCATTGCGAACCGCCTTGAGACGACTATCATCCCGCCAATGGCACGTTCCATCGCGCTTCCACTCCTCGCCTCCCTCGGTCTCCTATCCTTGAGTGCAACTGGCTGCACCGTAGACGGAAGTTCCGCTTCCTCCTCGAGCGGTGTGATCACCAGCACTGGTCTCGGCGTGAGCCTCTCGGCGGGCAATGATAGTTCGACGACCACATCCGACGAGGGAGGCACCGATACCTCGGACGAGTCTACAACAGGCGGCGATGGCGATGGCGACGGCGACGGCGACCCCACCGGCGACGGCGACGGCGACGGCGATGGCGACGGCGATGGCGACCCCACCGGCGATGGCGATGGCGAGGGCGATGGCGACCCCACCGGCGATGGCGACGGCGATGGCGACGGCGACGGCGACGGCGACCCCACCGGCGATGGCGATGGCGACGGCGACCCCACCGGCGATGGTGATGGCGACGGCGATGCTGACGTCTGTGGAGACGGGATCGTCACCGGGATCGAAGAGTGCGACGATGGTGTCAGCAACGGTGACGGCGTCTCTGCGTGTCGGTCCGACTGCATGCTGACCACTTGTGGCGATGGATATACAGGCGGAAGCGAGGGCTGCGACGACGGCAACAATATTGACAACGACGGATGCGACGCCATGTGCGTCATCGAGAACTGCGGCGACGCCCAGATTGATGTTCAGCCCGTCGCGCCACAGGTCATCTTTGTTCTCGACAAATCTGGCTCGATGTTTAGCTACACGGTGGACGATGGTCTCGGCGGTCAGATTACCCGCTGGAACAGCCTCCACAACGTCGTCTCTTCCATCACGACCACCTACGACAATTCCATCGAGTTCGGTGCGCAGCTCTTCCCCAACGTGATCGCTGACTTTGGGGACGTCGCGTTCCCCGACCGAGTCTGTGATGTCGGAGCTCTGCCAGAGGCCACCGTCGCCCCCATGAACAGCGCGACGGTCATCGGGAATATCCCCGGTGCTACCGTCACCAGCGCGGACATCGAGGCCCAGGGCGCCACGCCTGGTCGCGCTGGGATTGTCGCGGCGATCAATCACCTCAAGACCCTCGATCCCAACATCCCTAAAGCGGTGATCTTCGTCACCGATGGGTCCTCAAACTGCCCCGCGGCCCTGCTGTCTACCTGCAACCCAAACATCGCCGCGTGCAACAACGACATCGATCTCTACACGGACATCTTCGAGACCTACGACCCGAACCTGGAGGCAGTCGTCGCCAACGCCTACAACAACGATAATATCGAGACCTACGTCGTCGGCATCGGAATTGTTGACATGGCCGTCGATTCGGTTGTCTGTGACCCAGCCATGGGGAACGGGCAGTGTACCTCGCTGTACCCCTCGCTCGTTTGCTGTGACACCGCCGACTCGAATTGCACGGCGAACTTCTGTACCCAAGCCTCTCAAAATCCGCGCGACGTCAACCCCTTCGGCGCGCTCACTTCCATCGCCCAAGCAGGTGGAGTGCCCAACCCTGTCACCATGGGATTCTACGAGGGAAACAGCCAGGCGGATTTGGACGCGGCGCTCAACCAGATCACGAGCAACATCTTCTCGTGTACGGTCAGCCTGAACCCAGCCCCCTTCCCCATCCAGTCCGACCTCGTCACCATCACAGTCAACGGCGTCGCGTACGACACCCCCCTCGCGAGCGCCACGGAGTGCCAGACTCAAGACGGGTGGTATTGGTCGAACCCGTATACGGAGGTCACCTTGTGCAACACGATGTGCGATGATCTAAAAGTTACCAACGCCCTCAGCGCAGAATACGGCTGCCCTGGCGGCGGCGGCTGAGCGAAGACTCCCGCCGCGGACGTCCCTTCACCTCTCCACCGCGCAGGGGGTCCTCACGACTCGTCAGCGGCGTTTTTCGAGGGTGTTTCCTCCATACGATCCCGACCCTCGTCGCCGTGGGCGATGAAGTAACCGTAGAGCACGGGGACTGTCAAAAGCGTTAACAGGCTCATGCCTGCGCCACCCAAGAGGGGAAGCGCCATGGGGATCATCAAGTCAGCGCCTCTCCCCGTGGAGGTAATGATGGGGAGCAACGCGAGGATGGTCGTCGCGGTCGTCATCAAGCAGGGACGGACACGACGCTGACCCGCGGCGACGAGGCCTCGAAGGAGCTCGCCGCGGGTTCGTGGTGGGTGCTCCGCGAAGTATTGATCGAGATAGGTCGCGAGAATGACCCCGTTGTCCGTCGCGATCCCAAACAACGCAAGGAAGCCCACCCACACCGTCACGGTGATCGCGACCTCCTGAAGCTGCAGAGCGTTCAGCAGCACCCCTGGAATCCAGCTCGCGAGGAGCTCGGGTCGCGCCCAAACCCACAGCGTGAGCATCCCTCCTGCCGCAGAAAGGACGACCCCTGAAAACACGATCAACGCCGTCGAAGCCCGACGAAACTGCATGTACAAGAGCACAAAGATCGTGCCGAGCGCGAGTGGTACCAACAATTTGAGCTTCGCCGCGCTGCGAAGCTGACTCTCGTAGGAGCCCGCGAACCGATAGCTGACACCGTCGGGGACCTCGAGGACACCCATATCCACCGCCTGCCGCAGCTCCTCGTCGAGCTCCCGAACCGCCTCCACGGCGGTTCTCCCGGGCGCGGGATCAAAGGTGACGTATCCGACGAGAAACGTATCCTCAGAGCGGATCATCTGAGGGCCACGAGCGTACCGAATCTTGGCGAGCTGTCGCAGCGGGACCTGCTCCCCACGATGGCCCGTGACCAAAATACCCCCGATGGCCTCGACGTTGTCTCGTGCCTCCCGTGGGTAACGAACCCGTACAGAGTATCGTTCTCGACCTTCGATGGTGGAGGTTGGAGCCTTCCCTCCGATCGCGGCCTCGATGGTGTCTTGGACGGCGCGAATACTCAGCCCGTGACGACCGATCTCTGCGCGATCGATCTCCAACTCAAGATAGGGCTTACCTACTACGCGGTCGACGAGCACAGTGTCGGCCGCGACCGCGGGCGACCGACGCAAGCGGCGCTCTACACTCTTGCTGAACGTTTCGATGTCCTCCAGCGTAGGGCCAAATACCTTGATGCCTGCCACCGAGCGCATCCCCGTTTGCAGCATGATGATGCGCGTCTCGATCGGTTGCAGCTTCGAGACGCCAGACAAACCGGGCACCCTACTCACGCGCACAATCTCGGCCCACAAGTCCTCCATGTCCTTCACCTCCGGTCGCCATGTCCGAAACGGTCGCCCATCCGGATCTGGAATCAGCGCGCCGAAGTCATCCCTCGCGAAGGATTCGCTCGACTCGTCGTATGCGAATCTTTCTACTCGCCCGTTGCGATCCAAACGGAACTCCGGCTCGATCTCGACGATGGTCTCGACCATCGATACCGGCGCCGGGTCGAGTGAGGTCTCTGCGCGTCCGAGTTTGCCAACAGCGCGTCGAACCTCCGGCAGCGACGCGATGGCAGCGTCTGCGAGCTGCATCAGCTCAAGCGACGTTCCAATGGACGCGTTGGAAGTGGTGGACGGCATGTACAGCAATGAGCCCTCGTCAAACGGCGGGACAAAGTCCTCCTGAAGGCCTGGAAATAACGACTCGAGGTCCCGAACGAGCGCAGATTCCCGTGCTCCCGATGGCAGCGACGCCGTGAGCCGAGGCGCCCCCAGCCAGGCCGCTACACCGAGGAGGACCACCAACACGTTCAGCATTAGAAATAGAAAGCGGAACCGGAGCGCCGCCTCGAGCAACACCGCGTAACTCCGCCCGAAGGCCAATAAAACGACCGCCACACCTAGGGTCGTGAGCGCCACGAAGAATATGTGAGAGAGGAGTGACGCTCCGATTCCGAGGGGAGCCCACGCCGCCGCCAACACCCACACCACGCTGGACATCGCCACCGTGTTCCCGACCCACACAGCGCCATCATCTGCCGAGATCTGACGCTCGCGTCCCGCCAGTGTGACGCGCCACGTCCGGTCGGGCAGCCACGCCCGCGTGAGGCGAAGCAGCGCGGCGCCGCACCACAACACCGCGGGACCCCCCCCACCGGAGAAGAACCAGGCTGCCGCGACGACCCCAATGAGGAGATCAAACAGATGTTGACGCAGCCACACTCGAAGCTTGAAGGGCGCATGCACGCGCGGACCGCCTTGCACGGTCGCGCCGGCCAACAGCGCAGCGATCGCCGGGATCACCAACAAGGTCACCACCCCGGCCGACGCGAGCGCCAAGGTCTTCGTCGTTGCGAGCGGGGCAAACATCTTCCCCTCCTGACCCGTGAGACCAAAGATCGGCAGAAAACTCAGCACCGTGGTCGCCGTCGCGGTCAATACTGCGGGAGCCACCTCCCCCACCGCCCGCGCGATGACTCGGTCGGTCGCCTGTCCTACCGACGCTCGCCCGAGGTGGGCGCGGATGTTTTCCGCGAAGACGATAGAGACATCCACCATGGTGCCGATGGCGATGGCGATGCCCGAGAGGGCCATGACATCCGCTCCAATACCGCTCACGCGCATACAGATCAGAGTGCTCGCCACGCTGAGAGGCAACACCATCGAGACGAGCGCCGCCGTCTTCAGATGACCGAGCAGCAACAAAACCACGAGCACGGTGATCAAAAGCTCGTGGTGAAGGGCACCTGAGAGGGTCGCCAGGGTCTCATCGATGAGGCGCGCGCGGTCATAGAAGGGGACGATCGCGACGGCGACCTCCCGGCCATCCGCGAGCACTTTTTTCGGGAGCCCCGTTGTGATCGCTTCGATCCGCTCCCGCACGCGCTCGATGACCACCATCGGGTTAGCGCCGTAGCGCGCTGTCACCACCCCACCGACGACCTCAGCGCCGCCGTCATCGAGCGCGCCCCGCCGAAGTGCCGGTCCTATCTGGACCTTCGCCACGTCTCGTACGCGTACGGGCGTGTGAGCTTCATGCGCAGAGACCACTGCGATCTCAAGATCTTCTACTGATCGGATTCGGCCGAGACCCCGAATCACATATTCCACGCCGTTGATCTCCATGGTCCGCGCGCCGACGTCCTTGTTGGCGTCTCTGACAGCGTTCACAATTTCCCCGAGGCTCACCCCATGAGCCCGCATGGCGTCCCGATCCACAACGACCTGATACTCCCGCACGTATCCACCCACGGAGGCGACCTCTGCGACGCCTTGGACTCCCTGCAGCGCGTACTTCACGTTCCAGTCCTGGAGTGCGCGGAGCTCGTCGAGACTGTAGGCGTCGCCAACCGCTCTGCCCTCTTCGTCCTGCGCCTCCAGCGTGTACCAGTAGATCTGGCCCAGGCCCGTGGCCTCCGGTCCGAGGTTGGGCACGACACCGTCTGGCAGCGCACCCGCGGGTAGCGACGCCAACTTCTCTAAAATGCGTGAACGAGACCAGAAAAAATCAACCCCATCATCAAAGACGACGTTGATACTTGAGAACCCAAACATCGACGTGGTTCGAATGGAGCGAACACCCGGGGCTCCAAGTAGTGCGACGCTGAGCGGATAGGTGACCTGATCGGAGACGTCTTGAGGCGACCGCCCTTCCCATCGAGCAAACACAATCTGCTGGTTGTCTGTGATGTCTGGCAGCGCATCAACAGAGATGGGGTCACGGGGGAGTCCGACGTCCCCAGTCCGAAACGGCATGACCACCAGGCCTCCCACGAGCAGCGCGAGCGCGAGGCATCCCACGACCACACGGTTGTGAACACACCACAGCGCGAGGCGCTCAGAGATTCCGGTACCGCGCTGCTGCACAACATTCATAGCTCAACATCTCCGCCTGTCATGCTCACGAGGCCGCCCTCACGGCGTCTCCACTTGCGACGGCGCCTGCCCTCCGCCAGCACTTCGAGCCAAGCGTTCGCCCGAGGCCACCGTGGCGCTCACCTCGCCACAGCGGAGCATGGCCGCGCCATAGTAGGGGTTCGCGAGACTTCCCGCCCGTTGGATCCATCCCGCGCCGCGATTGTCGAAAGCCATGGGGCAAAACGCGGTCTGCACGGATTCTGAGAGCGGATTTCCGAACTGCGAGAGCAGCCGCGTCATGGGCTCGTTGATGTCCTCGAAGGCCGACCGTACCTCCGCATCTGCCTCCGCGCGATGGGCCTTACGGGCGTTGCCGATGAGTGAGGAGGCTATCTTGTCCCACAACTCTGTGGTTTTCGACGACCCCTCCGGCACCAGGTTAGTCGCGGTCGTGGCCAAACCGTCGAGCGCCGCCCGGGCTTGAGTGATCTCATCCGCCGCGAGCGCCTCTTGGGCTTCCAAATAGCCTCGCAGAACCGGCTCGAGCGACGCGAGCATCGCATCCGGGACGCGCATCGGAGTACGGGAGGGCCTCTCCACGTCGCTCGCCATATCCATCATGCTGGTCTGCCCTCGGAGTTGAAGGTCTGCGTCGAGCACGAAGGCTCCGCGCACCACGACGCGCTCACCCTCCGAGAGTCCACCACGAACGGGGTAGACCGAACCAGCCTTGGGACCCACCACTACCTCTCGCAGCATATAGGTCGGCGTCTTCGCCCCAGGCTTTTCAACGTAGACTACAGAACGCCGACCCGTCCACAGCACCGCCGTGGCGGGAATGGACAACAGCCCCGGCTCTGCCTCGAGCTTGGACTCGACTCGCGCGTGCACGAACATTCCCGGACGCAGCTCGCCTCGAGGATTGCTGACCTCTACGCGAACTTTTGCCGTGCGTGCAGCGACGTCCAAAACCGGATCGATGAAGGCCACCTTCCCTGAGAACGGCGCACCTCCCGTCGCGCTCGGAGTCACCGTCACCTCTTGGCCCACGGTCAAGAGGGGGAGGTCCGACTCGAACGCCTCAACCTCAACCCACACCTGCGACAGATCCGCCAACGACAAAAGAGGCGCGCCCGCCGTCACAAAATTTCCCGTCTCCACGCGACGCTCGATCACTGTGCCAGAGAACTGACTTCGCACCTTCACAGTTTTTGGCGCCTTCCTGCTCTGCTCAAGACGCTCGATGGCCTCCGCCTGCATGCCAAGCAGCTCAAGGCGCGCTCGTGCGGCCTTGGTCGCCCCGTCCATCCAGCTACCTGAGGCCTCCCCGCTCGCCCCTTCATCGCGACGATTCAACGTCACCAGATAGTCGCGGGTCGCGGCGTAGAGTTCTGGGCTGTACAGTTCTGCGATGACCTGGCCACGACGAACCTTGGCTCCTGTCGTGCGAACAACAAGTTTATCGATCCGCCCGCCGGTCCAAGATGTCACCGCTCGAAGGCGACTCTCATCGGGGACCACGGTGCCTAGCAGGTGTAGTTCGCGCGCCCCCGCGCTCCTTTCGACCGCTGCGACACCCACCTTCGCGATCCTCTGGCTGCGTTCCGAAAGCGTGATCTCCTCCGACGAGGACGGCACCGCCGCAGACACTTCCTCCGCGAGGTCCATCCCACATACGGGGCATTTTCCCTGGGTTTTGAGCCGGATCTGAGGATGCATCGGGCAGACGTAGGCGGTAGGCGCCTTGGCTTGATCCCGCGATCCGGGATCCTCCTCGAGATGCGAGTGCGGAACACTGCAACGTCCCACGGCGAACGAACTGCCCACCAACATGACAAGCATCGCTCGATGTACCCATGACGTCTTCACCGCAGAGGGAACCCCTTCGCTCGGAGCGACCTCACGGAGTTCTGCTCCCGATGGCCGAGGTGCGTTCGATGAATCATCATCCATCATCGACACTCCTCCCGCCCACGGGTCGCCCCATGAGCGCTTCGAGATCGGACCAGGCGACCTCATGTTCATATCGTCGGCGCACCAGCTCCAATTCTAACTCAAGACAAATCGCGTGCATGTCCAGAAGCTCCGCAACGCCTACCCGACCAGCCTCAAAGCCGAAGTAGACCGACTGACGGGCGGTGAGCGCCTGTGGAATCATCTTGGTCTCGTAGGTCGCGATCGTGCGCGCGCTTCCGCTCAGGTCTGTCAAGAGGACCCGCAATTCAGAACGAAGTAGTCCGCGAATATGTTCCGCGTGTGCCCGGTGGGCCCGCGATTTCGCACGAGCTACTCGCGCCTTTCCTGCCGCTCCGTTCGCCCAGATTGGAACGCTGATCGAAGCGTTGATCGAGAGGGCGTCCTTACCGCCATCCGGGATCGGCACCGCCGAGTCGCCAATGACGGTCCAGTCGAGCCCCAGCGCAAACCGCGGCGCACGGTCTCCCCGCGCAGCGCGAGCCGTCGCTTCCTCGGCGCTCGACTCCGAGAGGACCGTCCGCACCCGAGGATGCTGGGACAGGTCCTCGGCGAGCACGCCGAAGTTCTCGCTCGGGAGCCTCGTCGTCGGAGGTGCACCGCCAAGCTTGAACGCTGCCGTGTCTTGCAACCCTAGCGTGAACGCGAGCGTACTGCTCGCGCGCGCTCGATCTTCTTTGAGTCGATCGCGATGACTCTCGTGCCGCGCGATACGCAGGGCGATCTGAGCCAGCATGCTCACGTTGGCGCTCCCCGTCTCCACCAGGGTCTCCGCGAGCTTCTCTGTCGTCTTCAACACAGCGATTTGCTCCCGCAGGATCTTCTGTTCTTCCTCAATTAGCCAGAGCCGCCAGTAGACTCGCGCCACCTCACCGCCAAGCGCGAGCGCATGTGCCTCAAAGATCTGCTGTGCCGCCTCGGCGCGCTCGATCGCGGCGTCGCTCCGGGCGCGAATGCTCGAAGGCCACGGGAACCACTGACGGATGCCCAGTCGGTGCTGCATCGGTCCCACCCGCGTCTCTACAGAAGAGACGAAACCCGCGTAGGTAATCGTAGGATCTGGCAGTGTACGTTGTGTACTTGGGACTTCCACCGCCGCCCGCCAACGTTCAAAACTCGCCAACAGCGCGGGGCTGTGAGCGAACGCGAAGGCCTGAAACGTCGCGAGGGCGCCCGATGGCAGCGTGTCTTGAGGCGTGGCAGGTGGAGCGACGTCGTCCGTGGAAGTCTCCGAGTCCTCGCGCGTCGTCTCCATGGATATGGACGTCGAGACGAGCTGCGACTCCGTGCGGGCGAGCTCCGTTCGCATGACCTCCACCGACGCGTTGCTGCACGCGCTCAACAAAGCCGCGACGGCGACAGGCATAAGCACCAGCGGTCTCGAACACCGAAATAGCGTCGCACGGTTCACGGACCTGGTAGCTTAACGTGGAACTCATGGATCCCGTAGTTTCAGCGTAGATATTCCCCGCGAGCTTTTTCGCCCGTCCAAATGTACAGACTGAACAACTGCACCTCTCGCCGGCCCATGGCGGCCGCCGACATCGATATCGAGAACGGCGTGGCCTCTTCGTCTCGAGCGCCTCTGCTCGACTCGCGGTTTCGGTGGTTGACTTCCTCGATCACAGCCGCTGAAGTGGAGCGATGACCATAGCAACCCATGGCTGGACGAGGCGCCGCGTTGTCACCAATCTCGCCCGCGCGACCACGATCCTCGTCTGCTCGCCTGCGCTCGCAGGCTGCGGCGGAGCGGCGGGGGAAACAACGGACGGCGCCGAAGGCGCCGGCGACATGACGGGCGGTGATGGGGACACGGGGGACGACGGGGGACCCATGGAGTGTGCGCCCACTCCGGACAATATCGAGGGACCATTTTATCGGCCCAACGCTCCTGTCGACGACCAGGTCGCTCCACCCATGGCGGCAGGAGACCTACTCACTGTGTCCGGGACGGTCGTCGATGACGACTGCGTCCCCATCCCCTACGCCCTCCTCGACATCTGGCAGGCAGACGCCGAGGGACACTACGACAACGATCCCACCTCTCCCCCGCCCGCGGAGGATGAATTCTCTTATCGCGCGCAGGTCTACGCGGACGCGGAGGGGATGTTCACCTTCGACAGTATCGTCCCTGGCCGATATCTCAATGGAGATGAGTACCGCCCGGCCCATATTCACGTAAAAGTCAGCGCGGAGGACTTTGACCTGCTGACGACGCAGCTTTACTTCGAAGGCGACCCTTTTAATGAGAGCGACGCGTTCATCGAAGACGCGCTCATCATGCCCGTCGAGACGGACGCTGACGGCCGACGGCAGTGCGCCTTCGACTTCGTATTGCTGCGCCCGTAGCGATTAAATTGCGACACCGCGGACATCGTGTCGACGTCCGCGGTGTCTCAGTGCACGACGCTAGTATAAGGCGAGCAAGATCGACCGGATTTCCAGCAGGTCCGGGTCGGAGGAGTTTGCGACCAAAGCCGTGTCCACAGCCGCGACCGCGTCGGCCATCAGAGACGTGTCGTACTGCTTATAGGCGACCAGGGCGTCCGTGTACGCGGCGATGGCGTTGCCCTTCAGCATATTCTTTCCAGCGCCTGCAGCTTTGAGTTCACCGAAGGTGTAGGTGCGCGACGTGGCCCTCGGCTCCTTGGTAATCACATCTTCCCAGGTCGCGATGATGGTGAACTCGTCGCTGTCCGTGGCGAGATCGGGGGCGCAGGTCTCGATCTGTTGGTTGAACACCATCGCGTCGTTCGGGGCGATGTGCTGGGGCTCGATCTCCGTAGGATCAGCGCCGAACTCCTCTCCAGAGAACTTTGTGATCTCGAATCCGGGCGGCAGATCCATGCGCACTTGGACGTTACGAGCCGCGACCATCATCGTATTGGAGAACCTCGCGTTGAAGCGGTCCCAGGCGTCCGAGACGCTGGCGATATACACCGACGCGCCCTTGCCTGCATCGGTCACGGCATCCATAAGGTCATCGTTGTACTGGGAGATACCGACTCCCACGCCGACCATGTAGATGCCGTCACCCTCCCCGAGCTCCGCGTTGCTGCCGATGAGGTCGAGCTGTGTGACGCCCACGTTCGCGTAGCCGTCGGAGATCAACACGATCCGATTAACTCGACCGGGGTCGTAGGCTTGCTCCGCCTGGTTGTAACCGGCGAGCAGCCCCGCGTTGAGGTCCGTGCCCCCGTTCGCTGAGAGCGAGGCGATCATGCCGGCGAGGGTCGCGTCTGACGGTCCACTCACCGTGTGATTCGCGAGCATGACGGTGTTGTTCGTGTCCCAGGTCACCATGGATACGATGTCGCCATCCTTGAGGCTCGCCGAGATGGCGGAGCACACGGCCTTCAGGTGATCCATGCGGTAGTACGAGCCCATCGATCCTGATGTGTCGAGCACGAAGGTGATGTTCATGGGAGGTCGATCTGCAGGGAGCATCTCCGCGCTGTTGATCCCGACTTGCATGGAGAAGGTACCCGGTTCGGCGCCCTCCACAAGCTCCGTGGTCACACCCAGGATGCCCTCAGCGACCTGCGGATAGTCCCAGTTGTAGTAGTTGAAAAATTCCCACGGTCGCAGCGGTACTGCCGAGAGGTATTCACTGCCCAGTCCGAGAACGGTCTGACGAACGAGCATCGGCGACGCCATCGAATTCGAGTCATCAGGGGACAGGTACAGCGACACCGCGTCGTCCTCGTTGCAGTCAGCGTCACCGTCTCCGTCTCCGTCTCCGTCTCCGTCTCCGTCTCCGTCTCCTCCAGAGCTGGTGCTTGAGTCACCGTCTCCGTCTCCGTCTCCGTCTCCGTCTCCGTCTCCGTCTCCGTCTCCGTCTCCACTGCTCGACGAACTCCAATCGCCGTCGTCACCGCCGTCATAGCCATCGTCAGGGCCACCATCGTAGCCGTCGTCGGGGTGCGACGTGGTCCTCCCGGAACTGTCGGTCCCCGAAGAATCCGGATCGCCCGTGGTGGACGAGCCCCACGACTCGCCTGAGGAAGCACCCTCGTCTGCCGCGCCGCCCGTCCCGCTGTTGCCAAGCAACTCGTCGTCAGAGACGCAGCCGGTGGCGAGGGTGACGGCGCTACAAAGGGCGAGAGCGATTGAAATGTGGTTCTTCTTCATGGAAATGTCGTGCCTTTCAATGCTGAAGTACCCGCGGCCGCCGAATCGATCACGCTGAATCAAAATTCAAAAATATGTAATCTGAAACACGTTTCAAAAATCCCATTTGAGCGTTTCACCAAACCATCGATTGCACGGTGAACAGGGTTAGCAACGACCAAACCGCCCTTGCTATGCTTCCAGGCATGCTTGGTTTAGATCCATTGAAAACCTAACGAATCGCGAGTAGGGTTGAAGCGTGTTACGCGCAATTTCGTGGTTCTCGGTTCTCTCCTTGTCCCTCTCGCTCGCTGCGTGCGGCGATGAAAAAGACGGCACCTCCGCCGCCAACGAAGAGGAGGGTGGCACCGGGGCCGCCGAAGAAGACGAGGGGATGCAAGACCCGCCCCGCCCCGCGGCCGGTGGAATCGCCATCCGAAAAATCTACGCCAACCAGGGAGTCCAGGTCCCCATCGCCGAGGGCGACGAGTGGGTCGGCGCGAGTGGGCGACCCACAGTCCTCGCCTACGACCGCACCACCATGATTCGCGTGCTCGTCGATGTCGCGGAAGACTGGGAACCGCGCGACATCGATCTGGACTTCGTCCTCGAGTACGAAGACGGAGAGGTTTTGTCGGACACCGTCACTACCACGATCTCCAAGTCCTCCCTCGAGACCAACCTCAGCTCCACGATCAACATCCCCCTGCCGGGTGAGTACGTCAAAACCGGCATGAAATTCCAGGTCTCGCTGCTTGAGAACGATCCCTATGCGACACCACCCGCGTCCATTGGCCCCACTGTGTCACCGGCGACGCCTGAGTTCGTCGGCATCGAAGGACTCAACCGCTTCATCACCGTGAATGTCATCCCCATCAAGCACGACATCGGCGCAGGATGTGCGGAGGCCCCACAACCTTCGGAGCGGGCCATCTCCGACATGGCCAAGTGGCTCAAAGCTCAAAACCCAGTGAACGCGGTGTACATGAACGTCCTCGAGCCGATCGTATGGGACGAGCCCCTCGAGAACCTGTTCACGTTCTCCCCCGTATTGTCCTACCTCGCGCAGCTTCGAGAACAACTCAACATGGCGCCTGGAGACTACGTGTTTGGGATTATTGATCCGTGCGACGCCGGGCCGAGCGGCGTGGGAGGTGAAGCCATTGACATCCCCGGACCCCCGAGCATGTTCAACGACACGTCACGGGTGAGCGTGGGCCTCTGGAGTGAGATCAGCGCCGGCGAGAGCGACACGACCATCGGCAACTACGCTGCAGAGACCTTCGTGCACGAGATTGGCCACACCCAAGGCCGGCGACACTCGCCCTGCGGTGGAGCAGGAGGCCCTGACCCGGCCTATCCGTACCCCGGTGGCATTATCGGCGCCTACAGCTGGAAGTTTATCGAAGGTCGCGCCAACGAGTTCTTCGCGCCCGACGGCGCCTACGACTATATGGGCTACTGCGATCCCACGAGCGTCTCGCCGTACGTGTACAACCAGGTCCTCGGATACATCACTACGATCAGCGGCTGGGGCGCTCCGGAGGGTCAAAGCCCCACAGCAGACTCGGGCACCCCGAGCGCGGATGAGGCCTCACGTCAAATCCTCGTCGGCCTGCTGGATGCCAGCGGAGACACCCACTGGCACACCGCCAACGGCGTGGTCGACGAGCGTGAGTGGAGCACCTCTGCGGTCGCGATCGTCACGACGGAGGAGGACTCCTATGAGCTGCCCGTGGTCGCCACCGTGCGCGGGGACAGCGACGGCATGCGCGTCGCCATGAACCTCCCCGAGGCCCTCGAGGGACACCTCACCGACATTGTCTCTGTGCGCTTCTCCGGCACCCTTGAGGACCGCAGCCTCACGATGTACGAGGCCTCGGGCGAAGAGATCCGCGCAGAGATCG
>JBDQGY010000064.1:0-18861 GCA_040265175.1 Nannocystaceae bacterium | reverse complement strand
TGGACGCCGCAATCGTCTATCGAGCCAACACGTCTCAGGCCGCAGACGCGCTCGACGTTGTCGCGTTGAACGACGCGGCAGCCACATCGCGCTGCCTGGACCGCACATCGACCAATCGCTTCAACTTGTTCGCTCGTTTCTGCATCGTTAGCTCTCGACGATCTGCGTCATCAGACTGACGGTTTGCTCAGGTGGCGTGGGTCCTTGGCGCCCGTCTTGTAAGAATTCGTCCACGAGTGGTCTCTTCTGCAGGGCTCGATCCAATTCTTCGTCAGAACCCGCGACATATGCGCCAATTTGCAAAAGTTCTTCCGCTTCGCGCACTTTGCTGATCAAACCGCGGAAACGACGCGACGCTTCGAGGCTCTGAGCTGGCACCACGTCGGTCATCACGCGGGAGATCGAACCCAGCACGTCGATGGCCGGATAGTGTCCCCGGGACGCGAGGGCACGTGAGAGAGAGATGTGGCCGTCAAGGATGGAGCGCGCGGCGTCCCCGATGGGATCGTTGGGGTCGTCGCCTTCGACGAGTACCGAATACACGCCTGTGATGGACCCCGCGCTGCCGAACTGCCCCGCGCGCTCAAGCAGCCGCGGAAGCTGGGCGAATACGGAGGGGGTGTAGCCCCGCGTGGTTGGGGGCTCGCCCATGCTGAGACCGAGCTCTCGCTGCGCCATGGCGAAGCGGGTGAGGCTGTCCATCATGAGGAGTACGTGCTTTCCGGACTCGGCGAAGTGCTCCGCGATGGCGGTGGCCACAAAGGCGCCACGAACCCGGTCGAGCGGGGACTGGTCGGAGGTGGCCACCACGAGCACGGTCCGCTTCCGCGCCTCCTCGCTCAAAATCCGATGGATGAATTCTCCGACCTCACGGCCGCGCTCGCCGATCAGGGCGATGACGTTGACGTCGGCGTCGGAGCGCTGCGCAATGGTCCCGAGCAGGGTGGATTTTCCCACACCTGCGCCCGCCATGATGCCGATACGCTGGCCACGGCCCAAGGTGGTCATGCCGTCGATGGCGCGCAGGCCGGTGTACAGGGGGGTGTCGATGAGTCGTCGGCTCAAGGGGTCGGGCGCGTCTCTGTAAATCGGGCGATGCACGGAGGCTCCCTCGACAGGGCGACCGCCTTGATCGATGGGTTTGCCTCGGGCATCGATGACCCGTCCGAGCAGCTCATCGCTGCACGGGACGGAGGCGGAGAGGCCGAGATGCGTGACGCGACTGCCGATGGTGACGCCGCGCGCTTCGCCGAGGGGGACGAGCAGCACGCGACCGTCGCGGAGGCCGACGACCTCCGCGGGGAGCGGGGCGTTACCGCCGGAGATCTGCACCACATCGCCCACGGCCGCGCCGGGGCAGTGCCCCTCGACGAGCAGCCCCACCACGCTCAACACGCGACCCGAGACGCGCGGTTGGAGCGCCGAGTACAGCTCTTGTGGCGTCGTGCGCGTCAGCGGGAGGAGATTTTCACTCATGGTCCTCCGTGGTTGCGGACGCGGGAGTGGTGCCGCGAATCATCTCGCAGGCCCGGTCAAATCGATCTTGGAGGCGGCTCTCGAGGCTGCCTGCGTCCGAGCGGATTTGGACATCACCCGCCTCAAGGTTGTTGTCGACGTGGACCCGGATGTCGAGGCCCGCGGCGCGTCGCTCCGCCGCCCATGCCTCCATCATCTCGCCCTCGGCGGCGGAGACGACCGCGTCGATGCGGCCGACCTCCTCGAAGGCTGCGACGGCGCGCTCGACGAGCTCACGGGCGGCCCCGTGATCTGCGAGTTCGCGCTGCACCACGCTCTTGGCCATCCCGATGGTCAGCTCGAGCACCTGTGTGCGGTACGCCTCGGTGAGTGTGCGCTCGAGGACGGCGAGCCGCTCAAGACTGGCTTGCGAGGACTGCAAGCGCCCGCGAAACTCATCCTCGGCCATCCTGCGAGCCTCTTCGAGTCCCGCGGTGAGCCCCTCTTGCTTGGCCTGTTCGCGGAGCTGGTTGAGCTCGGCCACCAAGGGGTCCATCGGCTGCTGCGCGCCGCCGGGGTCGCCAGAGACAGGCGCGCCGATGGTGGTGCGTTGAAAGTTGGGAGGTCCCCCGCTCCGCGGACCTTGCAGGTACGGGGGCGTGGGCTTCGCTTCGCCTTGTTCGTCGACGGAGGGAGGGACGAAGCGAGTGTGCACCATTAGACCATCTCCTCACCGCCGGCGCCGGCGACGGTGATCTTGCCGTCGGCTTGGAGTCGCAGCGCCACCTCCACGATGGCACCCTGCGCGTCTTCGACGGCGGTAAGTTTGACAGGCCCCATGGTGTCGATATCGTCGAGCAACATCTCCGCAGCCCGTCGTGACATGGCGGAGAGGATGTGCTCTTTGAGTTCCGGCGAGGCCGTCTTCATCGCGAACTTGAGCTGCTCGCCCGCCACCTCGCGGAGGAGGGTCTGCATGTCCCGGTTGTCGACGTTGATGAGATCCTCGAACGTGAACATTGCGCGCTTGATGGCGAGCGCGAGTTGATCGTCTGTGTCGTCGATCTCGTCGAGCAGTCGTTCGCTGACCTCGCCCTGCAGGCGCGAGACGATGGCCGCGGCTCGCTTGACGCCGTCGATGGAGGCCACCTTCGCCTCCGCGACGAGGGCGAGCTCGTCACGAAGCGCGCGCTCGGCCTCTTGGATGGTCGTGTTGGGGATGGTCTCGAGGGTCGCCATCCGCTTCACCACCTCCAACTGCACGTCGTCGGGGAGGTGGGAGAGGACCACGGAGGCCTTCTCTTCATCGGCGTGAGCGAGCAAGGCCGCGAGACTTTGAGGGTGCTCTTTACCCAGGAGGCTCGCGAGGGTCTCTGGCTCGATGCGGTTCAGGAGACGCAGCGGCGAGGGCGCCTCGACTTGACGAGCGAGGAGGTCGTCAGCCTTCTCCGGTCCCATCACCGCGGTGGCGATCCTTCGCATCATATTCTCCCCGCGTCCGATGGAGAAAGCGTGGTGTTCTTGCGCCTCGATAAAGTCGTCGAAGACCTTCTCTACCTGCGCGTTGGAGATGGAGCGCATCGTCTCCAGGGCCTCCGTGACCTTGCGAATCTCTTGCTCGGTCAGGTGCTCGACGACGGTTTGGGCGCGTTCTTCCCCGAGGGTCAACAGGAGGGTGATGGCGCGCTCGGCTCCAGTGAGGGGGCGATCTTCAGTCATGGCGAGTTCGTTCATGCTGCGACATCCTCTTCGAGCCACGCTCGAATAATTTCCGCGGTGCGTTCTGGATCATCGCCCGAAGCGGAGATGACTTGCTCACGAAGTTTGGTGAGGTTGTCCGTGGTAGCGGCCGCCAGCGCGCTTTGAAGCGCGTTCTGATCGTGCGTGGAGTCTCCGGTGGCGATCGCTCGTTGGAGTTCGGAGACTCGAGTAGGGAACTGAACAACCTCGGCGGTCGCGGCGTCGCGTCCTCCTCGGCGTCGCAGCATGAAGAAGGCGAGGGCGGCGAGCAAGAGCGCGCCTCCTCCACCGGCGGCGTACATCAAGGTGCGGTCCGCGGCGTCCGCGGCGGCCATGTCGCTGGCGTCCAGCCGCGGGCGGTCGACGAAGGGCACACTCGCGATCTTCACCTTGTCACCTCGGGCCGCGTTGAATCCAATCGCGGTCTCGACGACCTGCTGCAAGGACTGAAGCTCTTCCGCGGAGCGGGGGGCGAAGATGGGCGCGGAGCCGTCCTCTGCGGGGGTGTAGGTGCCGTCCACGAGCACGGAGACGCTGAGTCGCTTCACCTGCGCGGTCGGGCTCTGGGTGTGGATGACGGTGCGATTTACCTCGTAGTTTTTGCTCTTCACGACGCGGCGGGAGCTCTCGCCACCGCCGTTGTTGCCGGCCGTGGCGGCGTTGGGCTGGTTGGCGGGGGCGCCGGCGATTCCTTGGGCGCTGTCCGTGTTGGTGCCTTCGTAGGACTCTTGGGTGGATTCGCTGCGGATGGTGAGCTGGTCGGGGTCGTAGACCTCTTCGGTGGTCTCGGTCTTGGAGAAGTCGATGTCGGCGGAGACCTCGGCGTGTACGCCGCCGACACCCACCGTGCGCTCAAGGAGACGGGTGAGCTCCCGCTCTGTCTTGCGCTCCAAGTCGGTCTTGTAGCCAAGGCTCGCTTGCGAGCGCTGGTCCATACCGGTCTTACTCAAGAGGGTCCCGTTGGTGTCGACCACGGTCACCTGGTCCGTCTCCAAGCCTTCGACGGCCGCCGCGATCATATGTTGAATGGCCATAACGTTGCCGTCGGAGAGACGTCGTCCGCGGACGAGGTCCAACGTGACCGAGGCGGTCGGGGGAAGTTTTTCGTCCTCGAAAACTGCGCGCTCTGGCATGGTGACGTGCACGCGCGCACGCCCGACGGCGTCGAGGTTGGCGATGGTGCGCTCAAGCTCTCCTTGGAGACCCCGGAGGTACAGCACCTTTTGATCAAACTTGGTCCGGCCGAACTTGGGCTCCGCGAACAGCTCCGCGAGACCCACCGCGCCTCCTTTGGGCAGCCCCTGTTCCGCGAGCATGAGTCGGGTGCGAGAAATGTCGTTTTGGTCCACCTGAATCATCGTGCCGCCGGCGCCGAGTTGGTAGTCAACGCGCGCCGTATCAAGCGCGCTGACCACGGAGGCCGCGTCCTTCTCGTCGAGGCCCGAGTACAGCACCTTGTATTGAGGGCGAACCGCGAGCCCAGTCCCGAGGAGGATGACGAGCCCGACTCCTAGTACGATTCCAAAGAGACCACGGGTGGCCTTGCTCATGCCGTTCCATGCGCCGAGGAGTTGTTCTGCGAGTTTGTTGATTCCGTCCATGGGGGTCTATTCGTTGGGGGCGAGGTGTGTTGCGTTGAGGGGGCGAGAGCGAAAGCGAGGGCGAAGTGGAGGGGCGGGATCAGCCGGCGCCGGAGTTCATCAGCTGCTGGTACGCGTCGAGGAGCTTGTTACGCACGGTGGTGCCGAGTTTGAGCATGAGGTCTGCCTTCTCCATTGACACCATCGCCTCGTGGATGTCGACCGAGCCTGCCACGAGTCCGTCGGCGGCTTGGTCGGCTTGCTTCGTGACGCGCCCAACCTCGTTGAGGGCCTCCGCGAAGGTGTCGCCAAGGGAGCGTCCGTTGGCGGGAGCAGGGGTGGCGGCCTGGCGCCCGATGGGGAGCTGGCCGTCGATGAAAGGACGCTCTAAGTTGACGTTCATCGGCCGATCCTCAGGGCTTGCTCAGCCATCGTCTTCACGGTCGTCATCATCTTCGCGCCGGCCTCGTAGGCGCGCGCGGCGGACATCATGTTGACCATCTCTTCGATTCCAGAGACCGCGGGCATCTCCACGTAGCCCTCTTCGTTGGCGTCGGGGTGTCCTGGATCGTAGTGAAGCCGGAACTGGTCATCGGATTTTTGCACGGCCTGAACCTTGACGCCGAGGTTGGTGGGGCCGCCCTGCATCGCGGTTTTGAGGCGCGACGCGAATCCGTTGTGATCCACTTCCACAGCTTCGAGGACGACGTCTCGGCGCTGGTAGACGCCGCCGTCTGCCGAGCGGGTCGTGTTTTTGTTGGCCATATTCATCGCCGCCACGTTCATACGTGTGCGCTGGGCTTTCATGCCGCTGGAGGCGATTTCGAGGGTTGTGAAGATACTGCTCATTGGTTGGTTCCTTAGCTGCCGTCACGTGCGGCGTATTTGAGCATCCCGAGCTTGCGGGACAAAAGCTCATTGATGGCGGAGAAGCGGAGTTGGTTGGAGACGGTGCGGGCCATCTGTTTCTCCAAGGAGACAGAGTTTCCGTCTTGATCGGGGGTCTCGTCGTCTGTCACGACGACCTCTTCGGAGAAGCGCATTTGACCCACGGAACGGCCGCTCGCATCCCGCATGGAGGACAACTCCTCTTTAAAGGTGATGTCCCGGCTGCGGTATCCGGGGGTGTCGATATTCGCCATGTTTCCGGCGATGACCTGCTGACGGCGCGCATGGAAACCGAGAAATTTACTCAGCCGGTCCAGCCCCGCGAAGGGTGTGTTGGTGCCTGTCACTTTGATTGATTCGCTCATCCGTCGGCCTCTTTTCCTTTCAACGTCACGCCGTTCTTTGACTCGAGTCCGAGGACAATTTGCTCAAGCCCTCGCTCGCGAAGCCGGGCCCGGGCGACGCGGCCCCAGTGGGTGCTGTGGGTCGCCAAGGTCCTCAAAATTTTCTCGCCGTCACGACGGTTGCCGTCCTCGATCTCTGCCATCGCCAGGACGTAGCCCATCTCGTCGCGGAGCTCTGCGTCGGTGGAGCGCGCGATCCATGCGCGCAGCATGGGGATGGCTTCACCGCGTCGTCCGACGCGTGAGAGGCCGAGCGCGAGGGCTGGCGCTTGCTTGCCCTCATTGTCGAAGCCGAGGGCCTGCAGGCGCTCGAGGGCTCGGACAGCTTGGGCGGGGGTGCCCCAGGCGCTCGCGAGCTCCACACTCGTGGACAAGATGGCCTTTTGGAGCGCCGTCGTGCTGGCGATTTTTAACATTGCGTCGAGGCGTGTGAGCGCCTCGTCAACGCCGGCGGTACGGCGGACGGCGACGCCGAAGTCGCGAATTTGGGCGTCGAGACCGGGCGCGCGGGGGTGATTCTCGAGCTGGAACGACATCACCTCATGCGCGTGATGGACCTCGTCGAGTTGAACGTAGGCCTCGATGAGTTGGCCGATGACTCGCGCCTCTTCATAACTGGTGGGGCGGCGGGACAGGGCAGCGCGTAGAAGCTTAATGGAGGGCCGAGCGAGCCCCACGCGTAGGTAGGCGGAGGCGGCCTCTTGCTCGAGTTGGTCTTTTTGAGGGTGTCCGTCCATGTCGCTTTCCCAGGCCTCGAACTGGACGATGGTCTCGATGTCGTTGCCAAACAGCGCGGGGACCCCGATCGCAGAGGCGATGAGGCGGTTGTGCTCGATCCGCGCGTTTTCTTGGAGCAAGGATGGAAAGGTCTCCATGGTCGGGAACCGGTGCAGTGCACGGTCGGCGGCGTCGAGCAAGATGAACACCTCGGTGGAGCGCATCCAGGTGAACGCCTCATAAAATGATCGGTCTCCAGAGGTCGCAGCGAGGACGACCTGCGCGATTCTCGGTGACTTGTCTTCGGTCACCGCCTCGAGATGCAGCGCGGTCAGGCGCGCCAGGGCGGCGCCGGTGGAGCGGGGATGGTCTCGGGAGACCGAGCGAAGACGCTCGAGCGCCTCGTTGACGTGGCCGGAGATCACGAACAACTCTGCGAGTCGCAGTCGAGCGAGGTCACGGTGCTCTGGATGTTCGGCGAGCTTTTCCCAGAGTCGGCGAGCCAACGCGAGGTCGCCGCGGCTCGTGGCGCGCTCTGCGTCCTCCCAGAGTTCGAGGAGCGGGCCGAGCTTCGCAGGGACGGGGATGGCTTGCTGGACTCGGGCGGCGAGCTTGCGTAAGCGGGTCTCTTCGGACTCTGGGCCGATGCGGATTCGGTAGGTACGCCGATTGAGCCGTGAACTCCAGCGCAGCTCGGCGGCCCCGTGCACGATTCGGATGCGGACGCCGTCTTCGAGCGGGAGCAGGCTGTACTCCAGCTCCTCGGGGAGGGAGCGGAGGTAGCCTTCGGCCTCCTCGACGGTGATGGGGAGGTCGATCTCAAGGCCGCGGCGCCCTGGAAGACCCGTCGCCGTCGGTGAAAACGCCGGTTTGCCGGGGAGCTTGAAGTCGAGGACGGCCTCGCGCGCCACCCCAAGAAGCGTCATAGAACCGCGATCAGGGAGATCCTTGGCGGGAGCGGCATGGGCCGAAGACCCCATGGCGGCCCAAAAAGGGGCCACCAAAAGAGCGCTTCGGAGCATATTACGTCGGAATCTCGACACCGATGACTAACAGAGCAACGCCCGTGCCACTTGTGAGCCTGGGGCCCACCACCACGAAAAAGGAGGAGATTGCGGCGTCGACGCCGTCGTCGAAGGGGGATCGGTGTGGGATGAAGACGCACTCCACGGTCCGCGTCGCGACGGCGAAGCCGCTCAGGCGCTATCTGTGGTGGTGGCCTCGGCTTCGGCCTCGGCTTTTTTGGCGAGACGCTCGGCCTTGGCTTTGCGCTTGCGCAGTTTCTCCACCAGCGTGGTTCGGTTCATCCCCAGCAGCCGCGAGGCCTGGTTTTTGTTGCCCCCGGTGCGCTCAAGCGCTTGTGCGATGAGGTTGTACTCAAACTGCTCTACCTCGGCGCGCAGGTCGATTCCCTCCTCGGGCAGCTCGAAGCCGGCGGAGGTCGTCGCCGCAGGATCGGAGGTGGGTGTGGGGGCGATTTCGCCTGAATCGGCAGGGCTCTCGGGGGAGGGTGCAGATTCGTTCGCGGGAATTTCGGGCGATGTGGCGGGGTCCCGGGCGGGAGATGAATGAGCCAGGGCCTTGGCCTCGGCGGCGTGGGAGGCTGCCTCTTCCGCGTCACCGGGTCGTGCGAGGGCGCGAATCTTCGCGGGGAGATCGTCGAGCCCGAGCACGCCGTCTCCTTGGTGCAGCAGGCACATCCGCTCGATAGCGTTTTGAAGCTCCCGCACGTTTCCAGGCCACGAGTGCCGGCTCAAAAGGAGCATCGTCTCCGGCGAAAAACCCGTGATGGATTGTCCGCGGCGCTTCGCAAACGCGTCCACGAAGTGTTGGGCCAGCAGCCGCACGTCGGTTCGCCGCTCGCGCAGCGGGGGCAGATGGATCGGGATCAGGTTGAGGCGATAAAACAAGTCCTCACGGAATTTGCCCTCGCCCGCCATCGTCTCCAGATCCTTGTTTGTCGCCGCGATGATCCGGACATCGCACGAGCGGGGTCGGGTCTCGCCCACCGGGACGTATTCGCCCTCTTGCAGCACCCGTAGAAATTTCACCTGGACTGCGAGGGTCATTTCGCCGATCTCATCCAGGAACAAGGTGCCCTGGTCGGCCGCGGCGAAGCGTCCATCGCGGGACTGCGTAGCCCCCGAAAATGCGCCTTTGGCGTGGCCAAACAGCTCACTTTCGATGAGCGTCTCCGGGATTGCGCCGCAGTTGACCGGCACAAACGCCCGTTTTTGGCGTCCAGAGCCGTTGTGGATGGCGTTGGCGATGAGCTCTTTTCCCGTGCCGCTCTCCCCGAGTACGAGCACCGTGCAGTCCGTATTGGCGATGCGCTCAAGCACCAAGAACACCTCGAGCAGCGACTCGTGCTCTCCGATGAGTCCCGGTGCGAACTTGTCGCGCCACTGCGCGCGCGGGTCGAGCGAGGGGTCTCCGGTACCTTGGATTCGCAAGACCCGAGTCACCACGGACATCAGCTCATTGAGATCGAAGGGCTTCACTAAAAAGTCGGAGGCGCCGAGGCGAATGGCCTCGACGGCCGCTGGCACGGTGCCTTCCGCCGACATCATGATGTAGTTCATGGCCAGATCCGCCGACTTGGCCTTCTTGAGGACCGCGAGCCCGTCCATGTCGTCCATGCGCAGGTCGAGGAGGACGAGATCGAACCGCGTTTCGCCCATTTGTTTGAGCGCGTCGATTCCGCCGGACGCGTTGGCGACGGTGGCGCCAAGACCCTCAAGGAAGTTCACAAGGAGGTTGCGTGTTGGATCGTGGTCGTCCACGACGAGCAGGGATTTTCCTGCGAGGTTCATTTCGGCGAAGCGACCCACAAGGCGGACTATGCCTGCGTTATTTCGATGTGGTCAACTGATTGACACCTTAATAAATGCGCGATAACGCACCACTTTGACGAGCGTGGACAAGTGGCGATGGGCATGTCGCTGGGTGCGATGAGTTCCGCGCGCGTCATCCGGTGGTCGCGCCAGACCCGCTGCCGGTTCCTGTCTCCGCTCCGCTGTCAAAAGTATCGGTGCCGGTATCGGTGCCGGTGTCGCCACCGGTGGTGCCGGTGTCGCCTCCGGTGGTGCCGGTGTCGCCGCCGGTGCTGCCGGTGTCTGGGCCGGTGTCGCCACCAGAGGTGCCAGTGTCGGTGCCGGTGTCGCCACCAGTGGTGCCCGTGTCGGTGCCGGTGTCGGTGCCAGTGTCGGTGCCAGTGTCCGTGGTGCCGGTTTCCGTTCCCGTGGTGTTTGTGCCTCCGGTGGTGCCAGTGGTGCCGGTGGCGCCCACGCAGGTTCCAGCGACACATTCACTGCCGGCGGGGCAGTCGGAGTTTCGAAGGCATCCATCGCTTGAGCACGCGACGGCGAGCGCGGCGCTCGCCATGAAGACTCCGATGTAGATGCTCGTTCGCATGATCAAAACTTTATCTCCAGACCTAGCGCGAGGTCGAATTTCGCGAGCGCCGAGCCTTTCATCAGGTCGCTCCCGGCGAAGAAAATGCTCCCCACGCCCTCTGCGACCAAGGCAACATTCCGGTGCACGTCGACGGCCGCGCCGAGCCCAACTTGGGCTCCGACCAATGAAAAAGGGTGCACAAAGACCGGAACGCCCACGATTCCGTAGCCGCCCAGGCGCCTCCGAGAGGGGATATGAGCCCGCGCTCGCCCGAGGAGGCCAAAGGACACCCGGCCCTCCATCTCCATGGTGAAGCCCCCGGTGAGCTCGAGCCAGGAGAGGTTGCTGGGCCGAATACCGGCCTCGGCCACCAAAAAGGCGGGAGAGCGCGCAGTGAGAGATTGACCCGAGGCACCGGCGATGCTCAAGCCCGTGCCGGAGGTGAGCCGCGCGGTGATGTCAACGGATTCCGCGGGGGCCATGGACTGGGTGAGGCCCCCGGCGAGGAGGGTGGATTGGAGGAGCAAGGGAGCGAGGAGCATGGGGGGATTCCTTAGGTGCGAGGGGGGAAGGGAGATTACGCGTGCTGACGGGTCGGTAACTTGATGCGACCCATGGACAATGCGCGTTTGATGGCGAGGTGGTGGAGTCGTACGCGCTCCGTGGGGCTCGCGGACATCCGTTGGAAAAAGGCGTCTGTGTAGGGTGTCGTTCGGGAGAAGATGACTCGCCCCTCCGGGGAGAGCGCCTGGGTGAAGATGCCCTGAGCGGCACCGAGGTCCTCGGTGCGAAGACGGACGGACACGTGCTCAACTTGGAGTCGCTCGTCGATCACGCGAGAGTTGGTCGCCGGCGCTGATGGCTTGTTGGCGGCCGTTGGGGCCTCTACCGGTTCTGCCATCGCGCGCTCACCATCTCCGATGAGCAACGAGATGAGTCGATGAAGATCCGCGGCAGCGCCCTCATGGGCGCCGGTTTCGAGCAGTGGACGCATCTGCTGGATCGAGCGCCGGGCGGCAGGGTCGTCGCGCACGCTCCCCACGAGATCGACTTGGCTCCCGAGGAAGCGGCGAGCGAGGCCACCGAGGGTGCGGACAACGGTCTGTGCTTGGGCGGCGCGCGCCCGGTTGATGATCAAAGGGACGCGCTGGGCCATCGCACGCTGCACTTCGGGGTCTTCGACGTCGAGGCTGCGGCTCAAGGGTCCCACCATCGCGTCACGCCGCTTGACCCCAGATCGTCGCTCCAAGCCCCTCAAGGTCACGGATTTGATGAAAGAGAAGCAGTTTTGGATGGCCGTGGGCTCTGGCACCGTCACCACGAGTCCCATGTCGGCGGCGTTGAAAAGGTCGAGGGTGTTGAAGGAGGTCCCCGCCCCAAGATCCACGATGACCAGGCTCGCAGAGATCTTTCGAAGATGCCGAATCAGCTTTTCTTTTTGAGAGTGGTGGGGGGCCGCCGCCGCCAGGCTGTCCGCATCTCCCGCGATCAGCGAGAGCCCGGGCACGCCGGTATCCATGGCCAAATCGTCGAGCGCGGTCACATTTTTCCGGAAGAAGTCGCCCAGCGACATGGTCGGCCGCGGACAACCGAGAAAGGTGTCGAGGTTGGCGCCGCCCAAATCGGCATCGAGGAGCACCACCCGATACCCGGCCCTCGCCGCGCCCACCGCCAAGTTCGTGGCGATAAAACTCTTCCCAATCCCACCTTTGCCTCCACCGAGGGCCCAGATCGCAGGTCCTTCGGGCCGATTGGCGGCCCCAATTGGGCCAGATCCTCCCAACGTGGCCCGTTTGCGATCCGAACCGTCAGTTCGTTGCGATGGTGGCGGCATTCATCGCTAAGGGAAGCAAGCTTAGTGCCACCTACACGCGGCCGTATCTGGTCGATGCTCCCAAGCTTGTGGCCAGCATCGGTATGGCCACAAACCTCAAGGCTACACCTGAGTACGTCGATATTTTCCAGGTACGGCGGGCGCATCCGCGCTCCGCAGCTGCAGGCGCCGTCGAGAGCCCCCTATGATTCCTCACGAACCCACGCATGTCTTATTTGTGCCGTCACGCGCAGGCTCAGTCCAGGCCGCCTTGAGGGAAGTGACGAGACTCGGCCGCGACTACGCCCCCTTTTGCGTGGATTCCGTGGGGCAGGCGCGCGAGCTTATGAAAGATCGTGAGCCACGGTTCGTGGTGGTAGGCGCCGCCGAAGGCCCGTCGTGTGAGGAGGTTCGGCGGACATTCCCGCACGCGGAGTTGATTTTGGTGGGCGAGCGAACCGAGGTGCCGCAGGTTGAACTGGCGGTGCGACTGCGCGCGGCGGCGTTGATTCGGACGCCGTGCGAGGCGTCTGCCTTTCAGGACGTGTTCCAGCGGGTGAGCCCGATGGCAGCGCTCCAAGGCACGTGCCGAGGTCTGCTGACCGTGGAGGTCTTGGCCATGTATTGCCAGACCGGGGCCGATGGTGCGCTGTATCTACAGCGGAGTGATGACGGCGCTTCTGGATGTATCCACGTGGAAGGGGGTCAGCCCACCCACGCGGCGACGGGCGCACTGGTCGGTCCCGAGGCGGTGCAAGAGATGCTTCAATGGGCCGACGTAGATTGCCGTTGGATTCCCGGCCGCAGCTGCCCCGCGCGCACCATCATTGGTCGATGGGAGGCGTTGATGACCAATCCGCGGGCCGCGATACCGGAGGAGCCGGTGCTTCCCCTCGCGATCCCCCAAGTGATCGAGAAGCTCGTTCGCTTGGCGCAGACACCGGATATTCTCGGCGCGTTTTTATTGAAAAACGGAGAGGTGGTCACCGGTCGGTGTCTGCCCGAGTTCGATGAGCAGGTTTTGGGACGGACGCTGTCTCGGCTCGCAAATATCCAATTCGACATCGAGGGGATCGACGGAGAGACCGCCGGTGATGAGGTGCAGGCGACCCTTGGCTCGGTGCGCTTGGTGGTCGACAGCCTCGGTCCGCGCGAACTGCGGTACCAGGTGGGGGTTGTTGTGCGGCAGGCCAGCCCGGTGTGCAAGTCGCTGCGGCGCTTGCTTCGACAGATCGATCGGAGCTTCCAGCGCTCCATGAACCGTGAGCTGCAAGCGATGGCCGATCAGCTCGCCGTGGTCGCCTGAGTCGCGGTGCCGCGAGCTACGGGGTTTGACACTGACGGCGCTCGCGTTGTCGCGTCACATCATCCTCGGCGAGCTCTGCGAGATCGCAGTGAATGGAGGGGATGAAGGGGTTCATCCACACCGCGTCCATCAGGCGCTCGCGGGCGCGCTCAAGCTGACCTGCGAGCCGCAGCGCCCGCCCGTGGTCCGCCGCGAGCGAGGCGCGTTGGGGGTCCGCTGCCGAGGCGATTTCAAGCAGGGGCAGGGCGCGCTCAGGTTCGCCGAGTTCAGTGTAAAGACGCCCGAGCTCGCGGGCGAGGGTGGGATCGTCACGAATCTCGGTGGACTCCGCGCGGGCCTTTTCGAACTCGATCGCGGCGGCCCGCGTGTGGCCTTGCAGCGCGAGGAGGAGCCCAACCCGCGCGAATTGTCGGCTGCGCCCGCCGGTCAGGTGGGAGAAAACATCGGCGTCGGGCGCAGGTGGCTCGCCGTCGCCCGACCCGTCGAATTGGCGGGCGACGAAGGGCGCGTCGCCACGGCCTCGCTTGTCACGCAACACGTCGTCTTTCCAGGCCTCCATGAACGCATCGAACGTGCCACCCCAGGCAGCGGCGAGCGCGGCCTTGGCGGGCGTACCGGCGGCGACCTCGTCGATCAGCGCGCGGATGGCCGCGTCGCCCTCTTTGCGCCACACCATCTCCAGCATCGTTTGAACCTCGGCGTACGCGAGGGCGGCGTCCTGCTGGCTTGGCAGCAGCGCGATCGATGGGTGCATCTGCTCCAGGGTGATCAACGCGTCCTCTTCGATAGCCGTCCGCAGCAGCTTCATCCTCGCCGCAGGGAGCGGGGGCGGAGCGTCTCGTCGCCATCGGGTCTCATAGAGTTTCGCGAGTCCTTCTTGCAGCCACACCGGCGCCCGGTCCGCGCTACGTAAGGTGACGAGCAGGTGGGTGAGTTCGTGGATGACTGTGTCTGCCCATCGATACCCGTACAGCATGGTGCGCGGGCTCAATTGCATCACTTTGTCGTACTTGCAAAGGCCGACCGTGCCCGTGGTGTACACCGCCTTCAGGGAGAGCGGGGTGGCGAGGGAGAGGCTCTCGGGCGCGTCGTACATCTCGAATCGCACGGGGAGGCTCGGACGAACATCGAGGGCCGCGGAGAGGCCAGAGAGGCCCGCATCCAAGGCTGTGAACAGGTACGGTGCGATGACCTCGTCGCGCTGATCCGCGAAGATGACGGAGAACCGGCCATCCTCGCTGCGCACGGGGGCGTTGCCCTTGAGCGCTCGCTTCGTGCCCTCCACGAGCTCGAGCGCCCGTCGGGTCCGAGTCGCGAGCCCCGCCTCGATGGACGGGGCCTCCAACGTCGCGGAGAGCTTTTGCTCCGCGGTGTCATAGTCCCCAGACGCGTGGGCGATCAGACCGAGGGCGAGGCCGCGCACGGGCCCGGAGGGCAGCAAGTCTGCGGTTCGCCGCGCGCCCTCAACATCGAGCTGCGTCAACGACTGTTCCACTCGGGCGAAGATTTCCGCCTCGCTCGACGGGCGGGAGGATGGGGCCTGCGCCGCCGATGCCGGCGGCGCGGCATGGGCCTCGACATGCGCGTCGAGACCACAAAACCACGAGGTGAGCAGCCCCAGCGTGAGAAGTTGACGTCTAGGCCATGGCGCGCGCGTGTGGGTCATCGCAACAGCTCCTCGTAGAAACGTGAGACGCGTGGATCGTCCCCGGTGTCCTCACGGGTCCGCATGGCGTCGAGGACGGCCTTGCGGAGGCCCGCGCGCCGGGATCCCTCGGTGCTCGCGTCGGAGGATGAGGCGCTTTGGGGAGGCGGAGGCTGGCGGTTTCGCAGGGAGTCCATGGCCCGTTGGAGGGCGTCTTTGCTGGTCGCCATGGACTCGGCGCTGTCGTCGAGCCAGGGATGTTTGAGTTCCTCTCGCGCCTGCTTCATCCCTTGGACGGCGTCGCGGAGGGCGTCCGCCCCCTCCGAGGGCAGGACCTTGGCGTCGGGGGTGTCGAGGACATCTCGGGTCCTCTCGCGCAGTCCTATCTGGCCCTCCGTGGTCTTGCCGATGGCCGCCACGTCCTCTTCGGGGAGCTTGTCGGAGGCGCTCGGAAGCTCCTTGCGAACCGCGGCGGTCATCTCGCCTGCGAGGCGTGCCACGCGGCGGAGCGCCTTGTACTCGGGGTCCTCTTCGCCGGCTCCGTCCATGGCGATCTGGCTGGCGCGAACCAGCGCGCGGGTCTGGTCAAGCAAAGGGAGGAGGGGGCCCGGCGTATCGCCTCGCAGATTCATCTCAAGGGACTCGAGGGCGATCTCCGCGTCTTCGTACGCGACCCTTCCCGGACGACTCAGTCGCGCGTCGTTGATCTTGTCGAGGCGCCGCTGAGCGGTGCCACGCTGGGCGCGGAGTTTTTCTTGGAGCCGGCGGCTCGCGGTGTCTTGGGCCTGCGATCGCCATTGGGCGTCGAGGGCGCGTGCTTGTTGCTCAAGGCGCGACTGCTCGTCGTGCAGGCGGCTGAGGGTGCGAAGTAATCGTACACGGGCCTTCTCTTCTTCGGATAGTTGGGACTCCTCGGAGCCTTGCTCCCCGAGGCGGCGCCGGGTTGAATCCCCCGACTCCCGCAGGGATTCGAGGGTCTCTTGGGCTTGCTGCAGGGCGCCTTGGTAGTCACCCTCGGCGATCTTTTGATCGATTGTCAGCGCTTCCATTCGCCGCAGCATCCCTGCCAGGGCCTCTGTGTTCATGAACTCGTTCCCGATCTCTCGCTTCAGCAAGGAGCGGGCCTCGTTGAGCGCCGCGGTGTCTCGCCGAATCCTCGCTCGCAAGAGCTCCACTTCGGGCAGCACCGAGTCGTCGCCAGCGGCGAGCATGGCGAGGAGTTCGGCGAGGCGCCGCTGCGAGGTCTCGAGGCGAGCGAGGAGACGCTCAAAGCGGCGGAGCACCTCGGCGTCTACGAGGTCGTCGATGCGGATGATCTCGTCTTCAAAGGTAGAGACGGTAGGGGCGTGCTGTCGACGGAGCTTGCTCATCACCCGGCGGGCGTCGCTGGACGCCGTGTCGGCGGGCCGAGAGGAGAGTCCCTCAAGCATTTCTTGCTGCGGCGTAAATTGGTCGAACAGACGCGCCTGGATCTCACCGAGCGTCTCCACATCGCGGGGTCGAACGCGAGTATCGAGGGCGAGCCGCTCCACGAGGATCGTCATCTGGGCGAGCAGCAGCTCCGTGGCTTGCAGCATGGCCCGAACCACCGCCACCCGCGCCTGGGGCGTGGTCTCCGATCCTGACGCGAAGGCGGTCGTCACGAGGCGGTCTGCCAGGCGGTCGACGCTGGCCTCGCGCAGGCGCCGGAGCGATGTGAGGTTGGCGAGGTGCTCCGCCTCCTCATCGCGAATCTTAAGCTGTTGCAACGACGACCGCCCGACCTTGCCGGGTGGATCGAGGGGGCCGTCGAGGCTCAGTCCGGGGTCGTTGTCGCGGGCTTCAATCCACCAGACGACCTCTCCCCGACGGTCGAGGGGGATCATGCTCAGGTCCCACGTATAGCGCTTCCTCCAGCGTTTTTGGCCGTCGCGCAGACCTCTGATGGGGAGCCGAAACACCTCCCCTTCACCGGTCTCGTAGACAAGTTCGACGCTGGAGAGTCCGAAGTCATCACGGACAATGAAGGGGATTTCTACCCGCCCAAGGTTGGTGGTTTCATCGTCTCGCTGCGCCCGTGCGCTCAATTCCACCTCGGGAATATCGTCCGCGTCTACGTTCATGTTCATCCACGCAGAGCGTGCGCCATGCCGTCGTTGCGGGGTGGGAGCCTGCCCCAAGAATACACGCCACTGTCCATGGCCGCGCACGGTCCACGCGCCGGTCCACGCACCGTCGGCGTCTCGCGCGAGCGGGGTGGAGGTGACCGTGCCGTCGACGAAATCAGACTCCTGGACGCCACGAGGAATCCACTCTGCCCACGCATAGCCATGGGTCTCGTTGGGCACGAACTTCAGGTCCACGCGTGTGCCCGCGGGGACTTTGAGCGGGCCCGTGGGGTTCTTGAGCGTCTTGTCCGCGCGTTGGGTGTGCGGCGGATAACTGAGTCGAAACTCGAGATCCCTCCAGACCACGGAAGGCGCAGGGAGGGGGCTTTGGTCCACACCACGGAGTGCGCGGGCGAAGCCGGTGCGCCAGGCGGGACTCGCGGCAGCGACCAACACGAGCGCCACGGGTCCGAGGGCGAGGCTGCGGCTTCGGGGATGGCGAGCGGGCGCGAGGAGTCGGGCCAGCGGTTTCCACCCCGCCCCGAGGTTGGCCTGCACCTGCTCTAAAAACGTCGTTGCGAGGGCGCGCGAGCCTTTCACTTCATCCTCGCGGAGCGCGGCGAGGATCTCTGTGGCCGCCACCAAGTCGCGCGCGAGCTCGGGATGTCCCGCATCGCGAAGGGGCCCTACGAGCGTGCGCGCTACACGCGACGGCGATGACGCGAAGCGCTGATGGCGCTCGATGGCTCTGCTGACGAACAACACGAGCAAGCCACAGGAGACGGCAGTGCCGGTCATTCGGGCCAGGTCTCCGCGCAGCGTCACCGCCGCGTAGGTGCCCGCCAACACCACCGTCATGCCGAGCGCGCTGAAGATCTTGAGCCCGGCATCTCGCACGGTCGCTCGGCGGTGCACCGTGGCAGCGCCGCGCAAAAATTGTTCGAGCGGGGATCTTGAGGGCGTCATCGAGGAGACCGTTTCAGGCGAAAATCCTGAGATTTGGGTATAAACGCTCGCATGCGAGGTCCGCAATCTCCATGGCAGGCACCCAACACGGTGCCGTCGATGTGTCGGACCGCCCCGAAGGCCATGGGAGACCTTACCTGAATATGTCCAGCGCGAGCACGTCTACAGCGTCCGGAATTGTTGTGTCTCCCGACTCGGACGACGAATCTCTTGTGGCAGCGGCCTTGAACGGCAACAGCGGAGCATTTCGTGCGTTGTACGAGCGCTACCAGCGCCGCCTGTACGCGGTGGCATTCGGCTATGTGCGCAACCGGGACGAGGCGCTGGAGATCTTGCAAGAGACCTTCATCAAGATTCACCGAAACCTGCATCGGTTCGAGGGCAACAGCAGCCTGTACACCTGGTTTTATCGCATCACCAGCAACGCAGCGAAGGATCACCTCCGGCGAAACAAGCGGCGGACGAGCTATGAGTTTGAGGACGGCCGCGCCGAGGGGCGCGATGAGACGCATCCGGTGGGGAACGGGGTGAGCGGGCTCGGTCGACTCGGGACGTCCGCCGGCATCACGCAGCAGCGCGAAATCATGGAGGCGGTTCGCGCCTCGCTTGATGAACTTTCCGACAACCATCGCGCTGTGCTGACCATGCGAGAATTCCAGGGGCTCTCCTACGAGGAGATGTCGGGACAGATGGAGTGTTCCATGGGGACCATCATGAGCCGCCTGTTTCACGCGCGGAAAAACCTCCAAAAGAAGCTTCGGACCCGACTCGCCGGATACATCGAAGATTTCGAACCTTCGACGGAGGATCAGAATGAAGAACGACGGCCCGGGAGCGTCAGGAAAGCAGAGGCAACGTGATGAG
>JBDQGY010000063.1:0-19026 GCA_040265175.1 Nannocystaceae bacterium | reverse complement strand
CTTGGCGCGCTTCCTCGCCGATCCGGACGAGGGCGTGCGATTTTTTGCCGTGGACGCCCTCGTGAACGTCGGTGAGGCGACCTGTGTCGAGCCCCTCGTCGGTCACTTGGTGGCGAACACCGAAGACTCCCTCCGGGTGAAGACCCGGGTCCAAGACGGCTTGGCCGATCACGGGTGGGACCTCTCGCGCTGGGCTGCACAAATTCCCGCCGTGCTCGACAGCGAGCACGGGTTCGAAGACAACAAAATCGTAAAGCGCTGAGACATGCCAAAACGTACAGACATCGAGAAGATCCTCGTGCTCGGGTCGGGCCCGATCGTCATCGGGCAAGCTTGTGAATTCGACTACTCCGGCACCCAAGCCGTGAAGGCGCTCGTCGCGGAGGGCTACCGCGTCTCGTTGATGAATTCAAACCCAGCCACGATCATGACAGACCCCGCGGTCGCGGAGGCGACCTACGTTCGTCCCCTGACCGTGGAGCATCTTGAGGCGGTCATCCGTGAGGTTCAGCCCGACGCAATCTTGCCCACCGTCGGAGGACAAACGGCGCTGAACCTCGCCGTGCAGGCGGCCCATGCCGGCGTGCTTGAGCGCCACAACATCCCCCTACTCGGCGCCAAAATCGACGTGATCGAGAAGGCGGAAGACCGAGACCTCTTCAAGGCAGCGATGCTCAAGATCGGGCTCGATGTGCCCCGCTCATTTTACATCCACTCCCTCGAAGAGGCGTGGGATGCCCAGGAGAAGATCGGGTTCCCGGCGATCATTCGACCAAGCTTCACCATGGGAGGCTCTGGCGCGGCCATCGCCTACAACCGCGAGGAATTCGAGTCCATGGTGCAGTTCGCGATCTCGGAGAGCATGCGCGGCGAGGCCTTGATTGAAGAGTCCATCCTCGGCTGGAAAGAGTACGAACTAGAGGTCATGCGCGACGAGAAGGACAACTTCGTCGTCATCTGTTCCATCGAGAACATCGACCCCATGGGGGTCCACACCGGTGACAGCATCACCATCGCCCCTGCCCTTACGCTCACCGACAAGGAGCTCCAGCGCATGCGTGACCAGGCGAAGATGGTGGTCTCAGAGGTGGGCGTGACCACCGGTGGCTGCAATATCCAGTTCGCTGTCGAACCCGAAACTGGGCGCATCGTCGTCATTGAGATGAACCCAAGGGTGAGCCGCTCCTCTGCCCTCGCCTCTAAGGCGACGGGCTTCCCCATCGCGAAGTTCGCCGCAAAATTGGCCGTGGGTTACACCCTCGACGAGCTCTACAACGACATCACAAAGGTTACCCCCGCGAGCTTCGAGCCCGCCATCGACTACATCGTCACCAAGATCCCGCGGTTCACCTTTGAGAAGTTCCCGGGCGCCGATGACACGCTCACCATCCAGATGAAGTCCGTCGGGGAGGCCATGGCCATCGGCCGGACATTCCGGGAGTCCCTTTGCAAGGCCATGAACAGCATGGAGACGGACACCTACGGCTTCGACTGGGAGCCCCATGAACCCATCGCGGATGAATCGCTCGACCTGCTGCTGAGTCGCCCGAGCCCCATGCGCCTTTGGTACATCGGCTATGCCCTCCGGCGCGGTGTGACCGTAGAGCATATCCACCACCGAACCCGGATCGATCCGTGGTTCCTCCACCAGATCGCGGCCATCGTCGCCTGCGAGGATGAGGTCGGCCACGCCACGCCGGGCCAGGTCCCGGTGCCCAAGGTGCTGCGATGGGCCAAGCGCACAGGCCTCAGCGACCGCCGCATCGCCCACCTTTGCGGCACCTCTGAAGACTCTGTCCGAGCCAAGCGTCGCCAAGCCGGAATCCTCCCCGTCTTCAAGACCATCGACACCTGCGCCGCGGAGTTCGAGGCGCACACTCCCTACCTGTACTCCGCCTATGACGAGGAGTGCGAGGCCAACGTCAGCGACCGCAAAAAGGTTGTCATCTTGGGTGGCGGTCCCAACCGCATCGGTCAGGGGCTTGAATTCGATTACTGCTGCTGCCACGCGGCCTTCGCCTTGTCCGACGCCGGTTTTGAGACCGTCATGGTCAATTGCAACCCCGAGACGGTCTCCACTGACTACGATACGAGCGACCGGCTGTACTTTGAACCCCTCACCCTCGAGCGGGTGCTCGATATCCTCGACGTCGAGAGTCAAACCGGCGAACTCGTCGGTGTGTTGGTGCAATTCGGCGGGCAGACGCCCCTAAAGCTCGCGAACTCCATCGAGCGCGCGGGCTACAAACTCCTCGGCACCCCCGCCGACAGCATCGACCTGGCGGAAGACCGCGGGCGCTTCGGTGAGCTGCTCAACCAGCTCGGCCTCGCCTGTCCTCGATGGGGAGTGGCCCGGTCTCCGGAAGAGGCGTTCGAGTCGGCCCGCCAAATCGGCTATCCGGTCTTGGTGCGTCCTAGCTATGTCCTCGGTGGCAGGGCCATGGAGATTGTGTACTCCGACGCGCACCTCGCCAAGTACATGCGCGAGGCGGTCGAAGCCTCCCCAGACCACCCTGTGCTCATCGACGAGTTTCTCGACAACGCCACCGAGTTCGACGTGGACGCAGTGAGCGATGGGGAAGACGTCGTTGTCGGAGGGATCATGGAGCACATCGAGGAGGCCGGTGTGCACAGCGGCGACTCTAGTTGCTCCTTGCCACCGGTCAACGAGCCCCCGGAGTTGATCGAGGAAATCCGACAGACCACGATCAAGCTAACCCGCGCCCTCGGTGTGGTGGGGCTCATGAACGTACAGTTCGCCGTCAAAGGTGGGCGCTTGTTTGTGTTGGAGGTGAACCCTCGCGGTTCGAGGACCGTCCCCTTCGTCTCCAAGGCCGTGGGCACTCCCCTCGCAAAGATTGGCGCGCTCGCGGCGGCGGGGAAGCGACTCTCCGAACTCGGCGTTGAAGAGCGTCAACCCAGCCTCGTCGCCGTGAAAGTGCCGGTCTTCCCATTTATGAAGTTCAAGGAGGCCGACACCATTTTGTCGCCCGAGATGCGAAGCACCGGCGAGGTCATGGGTCTCGCCGAGAACTTTGGAGATGCCTTCAAGCTCGGGCTTGAGGCGGCCGACATTCATCTCCCGCAAGAAGGGCTCGTGTTCGTGAGCGTTCGGGACGGCGACAAGGAGGCGGTCAAACCGGTCCTCGATCGTCTCCACGCGCTCGGCTTCAAGTTTATCGCGACGCGGGGGACCTCCAAAGCCATCCGGGCCCGCGGCTATGAGTGCGAGCCCGTCAATAAGGTCAAAGAAGGCCGTCCCCACATCGTGGATCGGTTGGTCAACGGCGACGTGGTCATGGTGATCAACACGACGGTCGGCGCGCAGTCGATCAAAGATTCGTTCTCCATTCGGCGCACGGTCCTCACCCGACGCATCCCTCACTTCACGACAATCTTTGGCGCGATGGCCGCAGTCAGCGCCATCGAGGCCGCCCGGTCTGGTGCATCCATCGAAAAAGCGATATCTCTGCAAGAGTGCCATAAAATGCCCCCCCTCAAGCAAGGGGACGCACTGAGCGCCTCTCCCGAAGGTTATCGGACCGCGAGTTCAAGCCCCGGATGAGGGCCTCCGCCCTGCGGTAATACGCGGGGCGGCGTATGAAACGAGATCACCATGGACGACAAATTTCCCATGACACCCGCAGGTCACCGCAAGCTCAAGGCGGAGCTCCGTCAAGTGCGGGACGTGGACCGGCACGAGAACGTTCGTGAGATCGAGGCCGCTCTCGAGCACGGCGACTTAAAAGAAAATGCCGAGTACCACGCAGCCAAGGAGCGGCAGGCTCAAATTAACGGCCGAATGCGGATGCTCGAATACCGACTCGCCCACGCGGTCGTCATCGACCCCGCCACCGTCAAATCGGAGAAGGTCGCGTTCGGGGCGACCGTGACGCTGACCGACCTCGATTCGGAGGAGGTGGTGGTCTACGCCATCGTCGGCGAGGACGAAGCAGACGCAGGGCGCGGGCTCATCAATGTTAACTCCCCCATCGCCCGCGCCATGATCGGCAAGAGCGAGGGAGACGAAGTGCTCGTCAAGCTCCCCCGCGGCGACCGTGAATTTGAGCTCATGTCGGTGGAGTTTAAGCCGGTTTCGTGACCACCATGCGTGTACGCCCCCCTCACTGGCTCGGAGTTTTATTCGCCGTCGCCTCGCTCGGCGGCTGCAAACCCGCGGCGGGCGAAGTGTGTCGCTGCGGATCCGACTGCGTCGACGGACTGGTGTGCGCCTACAATGGCGCCATCCTCGGCAGCGACGAATGCCGCCCTCCAGATCAGCTTGGGGAGTGCGTCAGCGACGAGGCACTCTCCGGGGATGACGAGGGGCTCGACCCCATGCAGCCCCACATGGACATGCTCACGAAACTCGACCTTGGCGCGGGCGACACGGACGCCACATCTGATACGAGCACCGACACCGACACCGACACCGGCACCGACACCGGCACCGACACCGGCACCGACACCGGCACCACCTCCGGCACCACCTCCGGCACGGGCACCGACACAGGCACCGACACCGACACCTCCTCCGACACCTCCTCCGACACCGACACCGACACCGGCACCACCTCCGGCACCGGCACCGGCACCGGCACCGGCACCGACACCGGCACCACCGGCGGATAGTGACGGCGATGACAAGCGCGCGCGATGAAGCACACTGGCTGTTGAGACTCTCCGCCGCGGAGTGGATAGACGCGGCGCGGCGGGAGCTCACGCTCGGCGCTGACCATGAGGCCCACCGCCGGCGTGTCATCACCCATCTGCGGCGCGGCGCCGGGATGGGATTGAACGCGTGTCTCGCGGCAGCCCATGGGGAAGCCGCGACCACCCTCGAAGAGACCTGCCGTGTCTGGGGCCGCAGCTACATGGATCACCTGCGCGCCGTCGCGAGCGACGCCCCCCTGCTCGAGCTTCCAGCGACTGTGCGCCCGCACGCGGGCGCCCTCGTCGCCCTTCAGTTTCAAGCCACCACCGGCGCCCTCGTCTCCATCCGAAGCACCGGCTCAGACAACCTCGACGACGCGAGGGATGCCGCGCGCGTGTTGGTCGACGCGTGCGCGCAACGAAGCCTGCACGCGACCTTGAACCCTTAGGGCGCGCCGTCCTCGCACAGCCTCCACCGGCATGCTAGGTCTTGTACGTGACCGTTTGGTGGAGCCATCCCCGCTGCCGCCGAGGCCTGGCCTCGGCGCTGGTGTGGTGTGTGCTCGCCGCAGTTGGCGGCTGCGAGCAGGTTCCGGAGGGCGACCTCATCAACGGCGGTGGTGCGGGCGGCGACGAGGGCGCCCCTCCCCCTGCGTCCTCGCTCTGCGATCCCGTGCAGCAATCGTGCCCCAACGGCTTCAAGTGCAGCGCCTTCGTCGAATCGGAGGGTGACGTCCGCTACAAGTGCGTAGACGAGCTCGCCTGGAACTCCGTGTATGGCCCTTGCGACGTCGTGGGAGACACCACCAACGACGGCTGTCCCAAAGGCAGCGCCTGTCTCCCCGCCTCCTTGTTAAGCTCCGAGGGCCTTTGCCTGCCACTGTGCCAACAAGGCGAAGGGTGCACCGCCACCGCGCGGTGCCTCTCCACCGTCGGTGTGGGCGTAAGCTACTGCGCCCCCACCTGCGATGCTCTCAGCCCCGAGTGCCCCATCCCCACCATGCGATGTATGGAGTCCTCCATCGGATTCGCGTGCCGCTTCGAGTCTTCGGTCAATCTCCATAAAGCCGGTCAAGGGTGCGGCCCCTCCACGGAGAAGCTTTGCGATGAGGGGTTGGTCTGTCTCAACGCGGGGCTGCTCCTCGACTGCGTCGACGCCTCATGCTGCGCCCCGCTGTGCGATCTTGAGGGACCCGAGAGCGACTGCGGCACGGCCACGGAGTGTGTGCCGCTCGACGCTCCCGGATATCCAGCAGGCATCGGCGCGTGTCACATCCCCTTCTAACGCGAAGACGACAAGAGAACGTGATCCTCAAACGCGAGATCGGAGCATCCACTGGAGATGGACTCCGCTGAGGCCTCGAGGGCGACAAACTGATCCCCTCGCAGCGTGCTCCATTCGCCGGGAACTGGCGGCAGCGAGGGGTGTGAGGACTCCTCAAAGACGATCCTCCCGCCGCAATTACGCGCCCGCCACCGGCGCCTCGGGCCACGGAAAACACCACGATCCATCCAGCCCTCCCCGAGCCACGGGTCCGCCAGATCGGGCGCCACCTGGACTCCTGGCGCGGGCGACACCCACACGCCCTCGCGGGTCACCGCTCCCTCGGGCGCGGGCGCGGGCTGCATAAATCGCAATACGACCTGCTCGCCGGCGTGAGCGGCGGCGACCGTGCACCGAGCAGGCGCGTCACACCACGCGGGGACCGGGACCGGGACCGATTCGGCTGCTCCTGAGCGGGCAAGGCTCTGGAGTTCCAAGCGACGCCCCTCGCTGGGCGTTGATTCGCCGGCGACGAGGACCCAACCACAACCTTCTCCCACTGTGAGCACCCTTAATGGAGGCGCCGGACGACAGCTTCCCGCGTCGTGTTTCACTCGACCGTCACGGGCGGACCTCGTCGTCCCATCTCGCTGTTGCGGGCCTGAACCGCAGCCGACGAGCGCGAACACGCAGGCACCTACGCCTCCTCGATACAACGCTCGCGACAACACGAGCGACTACATTACGGTTTTGATCAACACTTCGCCGACGGCGGTCTGCCCGACGCGATATCCGGAGTTGCCAAAGGTGCTGACTTCCCAGAGCAGCTCGTCGTTAGCGTCGTATCCCTTGAGGACGTCTTGATTGATCGAGACATCGGGCTTGCCCGCGCAGGTCGCATCCGTGAGGCCCTTGCCGGGTAACGGCCCAAAGATGACCTTCCGCCCAGTGAGGTCATCATCCGTAATATTAAACGATACGGAGAACAGCCCCTGGGCCGCGTCGGGGTTTTCTGCGTCGATGAACACCTGCTCGACCGAGGCGACCTCACACCCGATCACTCCCGGGTACTCGTCGTTGTCGCAGTTCCGATTGGCATCAAGCCACTCATTGAGCACTTTCTCCCCGTCGATGGCGTTGAACTGGTACCCCGGAGAATCGGCCAGGTAAAACTGGTTAATGCATTGCGAGTATTTAAGCCGCGCCTCCAATCTGACCGTGCCGACAAACGGATCTTCGTCGATATTTTCGGCCCAGTGCATCTCTACCTGGACGACGTCATGACCGTCGCCAGAGTTCGAGTCATCGCCACAGGCGTTAACGCTCATCGACAGCAACAGGGCGGGAACGAGGACGCGGGTTCTCATGCCGAGAGTGTGACAGAGCGACTCCGTCGCGGGCAAGCAGCCTCCCGCGAACACACTAAAATTTTATATGTCCGGACGTCGGCGCGCGTCCCCCTGCCTTCTCGACCGGGGCCTGCGCCGCTCCATCCAGGAAGACTGGGCCACCTCTCGTACCCACCAAGATCGTCTCAGCGGCTGCCCGGCGGCGTCGCGCATTGCGGGCGCCGCGCATTATCGTGCGCTCCCCTCCTTGAGCGATCGTAGGGAACCAGACCCGGCTCGCCTCTTTGTGCGTTCATCCAGCGGTTGAGCGCCGGCGAGAGCTCGACGCTTGGCTCCCTCAACGCGGGTCCTCACCCGACGACGACGGAGGTCGTTCGCCCCCCCGGTTCACGCTTCGCGAGCGCTCGTGGGTGGCGTTCATCAGATGCGTCATTCACGCGTTCTTGGGGCTGCGAGCCTCGAGGTCCCCTCACGTAGGAGGGGCGGCGTTCTTCGCCAGACTCCCGTTCTGCGCGTCCTTCCGAGCCACACCGCAGCTAGGCCCACCGTCGCCTCCCGTCAGCGTCCATCTCGCCCCATCCGTGCGGGTCCCATCACGGCATGATTCCACACTGCGCAGACGCATCGCCCACCATCGCCAGAAAAATCGTAGCGACCACCAGTGAACAGAGTCTAGACATCCGATCCCTTGGTGATTCTTTTGCCACCCTCCAGAGCAAAATTCTCGCGCATAGATGGCGATTGCTGTTTGACACCCCCAGGCACCCTGCCTACGCTATCGCAGTCGCATGAATCCCATTCATCTACTCGTCGTGGATGACGATCCCTGGATCTTGAGGATGGTGTCCTCGACCCTCAAGACCCGGAATTACGTCGTTGAGACGGCCAAGCATGGGCGGGAAGCCCTTGAGCTCGCCCGCCGTAACAAGCCGGACCTGGTCATCACTGATGTGATGATGCCCGAGATGGATGGACAAAAGTTGGTCTCGGAAATGCGCGCCGACCCATCGCTGCAAAGTGTACCCGTGCTCTACTTGACGGCGCTCGGCAAGGACGAAGGCAAGCTCCGATCCATGGGGCTCGCCCCCGAGGACTACATCACGAAACCATTTCGATTTGACGACCTTGAAAAGCGTGTGCACGCGGCGGTGAACGGCACCGCAGACGGCCCGAGCGGCCCATCCTCGGACGGCCCCTCCCAGCCGCACCCGCCAGGCACACCCCAGGCACACACAGCCCGAGTTCCCACGCAGCCAAACCCGACCGTCGGACCGCCGGCAGGCCCTGGGCCGTACGGACAGCCGCCACCGGGTTACGGCTACGGTCAGGCCCCTCCCCCTGGATACGGCCAGCCTCCTCCTCCGGGCTACGGATACGGCCAGCCCCCTCCCCCTGGATACGGATACGGCCAGCCTCCGCCGGGCTATCCTCCCATGCAACCTGGGTACGGTTATCCCCCAGGGTACGGACATCCCGCGCCGGGCTATCCCGCGCCGGGCCAAGACGGCCCGCCCATGGATCCCGGGATGACACCGCCCCACGAGCCGCAGGGCGTACCGGCTCCGCAGGAGGGTCACGACACGCCCGACTCGGCCGCACCCGGCGATGCCGGGTCTCCCAACGCTGAGCCGCACACCTTCCCAGGAATTCGTCGAAAAAACAGCGGGCTTCGAGGGCGTCTCGAACAACTCGGGCTCTCGAGCCTGCTCGTGATGCTCGAGATGGAGCGCAAGGACGGTCTGCTGCTGCTGAAGAACGGTGAAGACGACACGGTCGCTCGTTTCTTCCTTCGGCGTGGACAAGTCATCCAAGCACGCGTAGAAAAACGCGACGACCTCGACGGACGCCAGTCAGTCTACGCGGCCCTCGCGTGGACGAAGGGCAAGTTCAGCTTCTCCGCGATGGAAGTGGACATGGACGACGAGATCCAATCGACCACGACGGGGCTCTTGATGGAGGGCGCCCGGATCATGGACGAGGACAATCGCTGATCAACAAGATCCTCGTGCGCTGGCCACCGAGGACGCTGAGGAAGCGGCCGAGACTCGTCCTCCACGGTGGGAGCGAGAGTCTCGCGAGTCTCCAGACGAGCAGCTGCTCGCAGCGATCCCGCCCACCGACTACCACCGCGGCCAGCTCGCCGGATACGACGCCGGTCGTCGCATCCGACGCGGCCTCGCCATCTTCGCGGCCTGCATCGCGCTCTGCAGCCTGTGCGTCTACCTCTTGGCTGTCCGTCACGCGGCCTGGGAGCGGGCCCACCCGTTTGTGCTCCCCGAGGGAACCGACCTCTCCACGCTGACCCGAACCCTCGTATGGAACGAGGGGCGGGCCCGATTCGCCCTTGATGAAGAGCCCCCCGGCGTGGAGAAAATCGAGCTGCCTGACCGCTCGCTCACGCTGGCCGAGGGCAGCGCGCGCGCGCAGGTCGTCGTGGAAGTCGAAAACGGGGTGACGACGGAGATCGAGGTGCTCTCTGGCCATGTGGCCCAGGTTTTGACCGACACGCGCGACTAGCCTCACCGCCTGCTACCGAGGATATCAAGACTCGGCGGGCGGCCGTTCGATGTGGGGGATGTCGACAACGAAAGCCCCAGTACGCGGCGGCTTCGCGCGCTGATTGGTCCACGCGCCCACCCCGCTCCCAAACGAGCGACCTGTGGGCGCCCCCACCCGAGCACGCACCTGCGCGAGCTCCATGCGCCCAAGTCGCCACACGAACACGGCGATCACCGCCGTCATGAACCGCCCCGTCGCGAGCGCCCAAACCCCGAGGATGATGGCCAAATAGCCCCCCCACTTCGCCGTGATCTCCGTGGCACGGAGGCGACCTCGTGACTGCTCAAGCCACGCGCGCATCACCCGTCCGCCGTCCATGGGGAACACCGGCAACAGATTAAATATCGCGAGCATCGCGTTCGACCAGAGGGCCACGTCCAGCAGCACCGCGAGCACCCCGACCTCGGGGCCCATCACCTGACCCATCACCCAAGCGACCACAAACAACACCACGTTCACCAGCGGACCCGCGAGCGCGACGTGCAGCTCTTGTTTGGGCGTACGCGGCAAGGATGAGAGGCTCGCGAGTCCCCCCAGAGGAGACAGCGTGATCGAGCGAGTGCCGATGCCATAGTGGCGGGCCATCATCACGTGGCCAAGCTCGTGCAGCCACACGAACCCGAGCACGAGGGCCGCTGCACACAACGCGAGTCCCGCGCCGACCGCCCCTCCCCCCGACCACGCCGCGCTCAGCGCGAGGTAGACGGCGAAGAGCCCGACGGTCCAATGGACCCGGGTCTCGATGCCCGAGACCGTGCCGACGGACCATGTCCAGCGCGCCCGAGCGGCGAGTTGTTCCATGCGTAGACTCATAAGACGTCACTCTAAGCATCATCCGCTCCAACGCAACCCCTCTACACGCAGACGTGCGCTACGCTCGCTGCGACACCCGGGATCGGGCGAGGTGGTCAGCAGGGCTCATCCGCCGCCAACACGGCGGAGAGCGGCGCTGGCCACGGCGTCCGAAACGTGACCCGCGCGCCCGTCGCGGGATGATCGAGCTCGATGGATGACGCATGCAACGCATGCCGAGCGAGCCCGAGTTCCTCCTCCACTTCAGCCATTGGTCGGCCATCTTCCACGATCGACAAAAACACCTCCTCGGGAACTCCGTAGAGTTTGTCGCCGACAATTCCATGGCCGATATGAGCGAGGTGCGCGCGGATTTGATGCGTGCGTCCGGTGCGGGGCTGGGCGCGAACCAGCGTGATCGGAGCGTCACGAAAGGTGCCCTCCTTGAGCGGTGTCACGAAGGTCCCCGCGCTGAGGCCCCCTTCTTCTTCTGGGCACTCGCCCATCTTGATATTGATTCGAGAGTCACGGGCCGGCCCGAGCGGCACCGTAATCTCCTGAGAGTCCTTGAGTCGCCCGTGGACGAGCGCGAGATATTCTTTTCGAACTGTGCGCCGGAAGAACCCATTTTTTAGCGCGGCCGCCATCCCCCCACGTTGGCCAAAGATCATCACGCCCGAGGTCTCGCGGTCCAATCGATGCGCCATCTCCCACCCGTGACCCGCTCCGAGGCGCGTGTCTAGGAGGGCGGTGAGCGTGTGACGAAGATATCGCGCCGTCGGATGCACGGGGAGTCCTGCGGGTTTGTTGATCACCATCATCGCGTAATCTTGAAAGACGACGTCGTAGTCCATGACCACATCGGGCTCGTCAGGTGCGGGACGATGAACCACGATGCGCTGCCCCTCATGCACCCGGAACTGTTTGCGAACGAGGGGGGTCCCCGAACCCCCTTCTGTCACGCGACCAAGTTCAATGATGCGGTGGATCCGACTGCGCGAGAGCCGCTCAAATCGCTTGGCTAAAAATCGATCGAGACGGTAGCCGGCTCCAGCCTCCGTGACCTCGATCTCGATGTCTAAAAATTCTCGCCCCGGCTCCGTCCCGTCCGTATAGCCGCGTGGACTCCCCGCGGAGGCCACGCCCTCATTCACCGGCGATGGTTCCTCGCCGTATCCCCCGTACTCATCGCCGTGTCGTCGCCGGTGCATCAGCTCGCTGCACGGGTTATACTCTGCGGCCATGAGTGAGCAAGGCGCGGAGAGTTCCAAAGATGAAGAAGGCGGGATGGCCTCCACCCTGGTGGTAGGGCTGCTGATCCTCGGATTTGCCGGTTGGTTCCTCTTTGGTCGCTCCGACGACGCCGACGGGGCCCGCAGCGCGACAAAAAGCGCGAGCGGCACTGTCGCGGGCGCCACCGGCAGCATCGGTCCCCGCGCCTCTGATCCCGCGCGCCGCACCAACCGAGACGCGGCCCGCAGCCCTCAATCTCGTGGTCTCGTGGCCGCAGAGCCCGAGGCCGAACCCCGGACCCGTGAAGAGAAGATCGCCCGGGCAGAACGCGATCTCCGCCGCGCAAAGGATCGACTCACCCGCATCGAACGAGGTATGGCGCGCTTCGATGAGTCCCGCGCGCGCGCGGTCGAGAACGCACCCAATGCCGAAATCAAAGAGGCGGAGTACGACCGTAAAGAAGAAAATATCGCGAAGAACCTCGAACTCACGAAGACAAAAATCGAAGAGTTGGAGGACACCCTCGCGAATCTAAGAGCCGGTGAACCAGCGGCACCTGCCGCTCCCGCAGAGGCGCAGCAAGCGAGCCGCGCCGCCACAGGTTCGACCGGCGCGGATGACGACACCGAGGAGTAGGCGCGAGGAGCGTCCCCCTCCCTACCAGCAATAAAGAGAGGGAGCCTTCGAACTTCGAAGACTCCCTCGTCTCGTTCCAGCCGCCGCTAGTAGCGATAGTGACCGGGTTTGAAGGGGCCCTGCCGCGGGATGCCGAGGTACTTCGCTTGATCCTCGGAGAGGCCGGTGAGCTTCGCTCCAAACTTCTCGAGGTGGAGGCGCGCGACCTTCTCATCGAGGTGCTTGGGCAAGGTGACCACCTCCGGCGCCTTGCCGTCCGCCTTGGCGAGCATATTGTCCCCGTAGGTCTCGGCGCTGGTGTGCAGCTCAATCTGAGCGATGGTCTGGTTGGTGAACGAAGCGCTCATGACGAGGCTCGGGTGCCCCGTCGCGCAGCCGAGGTTCACCAGGCGTCCCTCGGCGAGCACGAGGATACTGTGACCGCCGCCCCGTGGGCCGTGGGTCGTGTTTTTGAAGCGCCACTCGTGCACCTGGGGTTTGACCTCGATCTTCTCGACCTCGCCGCGCTCTGCCATGGCCTCAAGCCCCGCCATGTCGATCTCGTTGTCGAAGTGGCCGATGTTGCAGACGATGGCGTTGTGCTTCATCCGGGTCATGTGCTCGGCAGTGATGATGTCCTTGTTCCCGGTGGCGGTACAAAAGATATCGAACTCGCCGACCACGTCGTCGAGACGAACCACGTCGAGGCCCATCATGCAGGCCTGCAGAGCGCAGATGGGGTCGATCTCCGAGATGGACACACGGGCGTATTGGCCGCGGAGAGAGTCCACGGACCCCTTCCCCACGTCCCCGAAGCCGCAGATGAGTGCGCGCTTGCCCGAGATGAGTACGTCTGTGGAGCGCATGATGGCGTCCACGAGGCTGTGCCTACATCCGTACACGTTGTCGAACTTGGACTTGGTGACCGAGTCGTTCACGTTGATGGCGGGGAACAGCAAGGTTCCTGCGGTGGCGCGCTCGTACAGACGATGAACGCCTGTGGTGGTCTCCTCGGAGACACCCCGGATCTTCGCCGCCATCGGCGTCCAGAAGTTGTCGCCGCGCTCCTCTCGGACCGTCTTGAGCACGGTCAAGATCACCTTCTCCTCGGCGTTGCTCGCCTTGGAGGGGTCGGCGATCTCGCCAGCCTTCTCGAGCTCGTGACCGAGGTGGACAAGCAGCGTGGCGTCGCCGCCATCGTCGAGGATGAGGTTGGGGCCGTCCGCTCCTGGCCAGGTCAGCGCCTGGAGGGTGCACCACCAGTACTCCTCGAGGGTTTCGCCCTTCCAAGCGAACACTGGCGGGCCCTTAGGCGCGTCGGCGCTCCCCTCCACTCCGACCACGACTGCCGCGGCCGCGTGATCCTGCGTAGAGAAGATATTGCAGGAGACCCAGCGGATCTCGGCGCCGAGTGCCGCGAGCGTCTCGATCAGTACCGCCGTCTGGATGGTCATGTGCAAAGAGCCCATGATCTTCGCTCCCTTGAGGGGTTGCGAGGCCATATACTCCTCGCGAAGGGCCATCAGGCCGGGCATCTCCTGCTCGGCGAGTTGAATTTCCTTACGGCCGAAATTGGCGAGCGAGATGTCTGCGACTTTGAAATCTTGGGTCATGTCTTCGAGTACTTTCTGTAGAGTAAAGAGTGTTTAGTTTTGGGGGTGGGTGTCGCGATAATGCGCCACCCAGCCCGCAGGGTCTTTGAATAGACGCGCGCAGTGAATGTGCTTGCGGTCCGTGAGGAAGAAACGGTGATAGAGGTTCGCGGGGACGACGAGAAGGTCGCCTGACTCCACAAATACGCGCAGCCATCGCTCGTCCGCGGCGCGAATCTCGAAGACCCCCTCGCCCTCGAGCACGAAACGAACCTCATCCTCTGTATGGAGGTGCTCATCTTTGAACTTGTCGCAGATCTGCTCCAAGTTATCGGTGGTCGGGGTGAGCTTGACTTCGTCTTGAACGAGATACCCCCGCGCGCTCTTTAGCGCGTTGAGGGACGCCTGGGCGCCGCTCGATCCCACCTCGAGTTGCTCGTAGTGAACCCCCACGGCGAGAAGATCTTCGAGCGTGGGTGCCGGTGTCGCGTCTGGAGAGTCTAACCAGTTGAGTCGCATCGTTGTCGTCTTCTTGGAGGGCCTTAGCGGCCGAGTCTCGCGGTCTCGACGACCGCTCGAAAGATGTAGTCATAGCATTCCGCCTGGGTCTTTGCGTGCCCCCAGTCGTCCCCCCACACATACACGCCGTGGCCAGCGACCACAACTGCATCCACATCGAGATGTGCCTCCATTGCTTCGGCCATGCTGTCCGTCAACTCGGCCTCTCGGGCCGTGTTCGCGATGACGGGCACCTGCACCCGATCAAAGCAGCCCTTGCCTCGGAGGCCCTTTTGCATCTCAAGCCCCTCGAACTCGATGACGCCAGGCGCGCCCGTCGGCGAGGCCAGCTTCGCCGCGAGCACCGCCCACAGGGAGTGGCTGTGCAACACCGCCCCGGCGCCTCGCGTTCGGTACGCGTTGTAAAATAAAGGCGTGCACTCGCTGAGCTTCAACGAACCCGTCCGTGCCGGTCGCACCACCACCGCCTCCTCCAGCTCGCGGGCGTCCAGTACAAACACATCCTCCGCTTCGATTCGCTCTTTTTGAACCCCTGACGGCGCCATGTAGATGAAGTCCCCTCGCCGAATGGAGATGCCCCCCCCGGTCCCGCTGGCCCAGCCGAGCCCATACATGTGACGGCACAGCTCCGTGACGAGTTCGGTGGACGCCGCGTGTGGTGAGTTGTTGCTGCTCATCGCAAGATCCAGGGGTCGAGATGAAGTGCGAGATGGGCTGCGGTCGAAGGCCTGCTAGCATCGACGGATGATGCTGCGCCCCGAAGTCCCGCTACGATGCTTACGACAACTTTTGGGACATCGCAACGTGTGTGGAGTCACGGCGCATCAGTCTCGATTCGCTCGTCGGAGCGCCGGCACCTTCCTCCTCGCGCTCGGTATCGCGGCCTGCTCCCCAGGCCCCAACAAACCTGAGCCGAGCGCGGATAACGGACCCGGCGTACCGCACCGTCCGACCGTCGACGACGGGCCGCCCGGAGGCTCGCCGGCGCGGGCGCACAGCACGGCCTCCTCCACCGCGAACCTCGCCGACCTCGCGAAGATGTGTCGTTCGCTCCACGACGACTACGGCGATGGGACCCTCTCCGATTTTTTCTCTGGACTGAAGATCACCTCCCCGTGGGGCAAGGACCTCGCCGCGCGCGCACGCGCGAGCATCACCCCCGGTCGGGTCCTCGCCGCACACGCGCCATCAAACACCGCCCTGCCCCCCGAATGCCAGCGCTTGTTCGAAGAGCTTGACGACCTCGAGTAGCCCTGCAGCGGCGACCGATCTAGCCTCGCTCGCCGCCGTGATTCCACCACCACGAGAGCGAGCGCGCCGGCCCCAACTCACGGGAGAGGTCTCGCTGGATCGCGTCTTCATTGCCCCAACACACCGCGCGCTCGACTCCCCGCTCCACGGTGCCTTCGATCACAAGATGGCAGGCGCGGACACCCGACCGCCCTGCATAATAACCGTAGGTGCGGCAGGTGAGTGGGCGGGCGGCATACACAGAGCAGCGACCTGACGACGACTCAAGCAAGGGACACACCAGGGGACCCGGCGCCGAGGCCCTCGCGCCGGCTGCCTCAAGCACGCGACCGATCTCGCCTCGCGCCGCCTTCGGGAGGGCGTCCACGGCTCGCTTGAGTCGCGTCCACTCCGCGCGGGTGACCTCGGGCTCCTTGGCCAGCGTCTCACAGCACCCGGCGCAGCCACTGCGGCACGGCCACCATGAAAATTCCGCCTGGGTCTGCGCGGAGCGCCGGCTCACTTGTTCGTCGAGGATGTGGAGGCTTGAGACCCGCCGTGGCATGAACGCGTAACCTCCTGGAGGAGAACCGCGCGCAACGCGGCTCCTTCGGTCTTACCGTGTGAAGACGCATACGCGCAAGGGATCCTTGTCATTGTCGTCGGGCCGGGACGGACTGCACACTCCCACCCTAGAAGGCTCCTCGTGGCACTCAGCATCTTCGACATGTTCTCCGTGGGCATCGGCCCCTCGAGCTCCCACACCGTGGGACCCATGCGCGCCGCGCGACGATTCCTCGATGACCTCCACAAAGGCGGTCAGTTCGCGGCGGTCGCGAAGGTGAAGTGCGAGCTTTTTGGATCGCTTGGTGCGACCGGGCGGGGACACGGTACCGATCGTGCGGTGCTCTTGGGCTTGGAGGGCGAGAGCCCTGAGGAGGTCGACACGGATCGAATCTCTGAGCGCGTGGAGAAAATCTCCGCATCGAAGATTCTGCAACTCGACGGCTCGCTCCCCGTCACGGTCGCCATGGACCGCACGCTGGTCTTTCATCGCCGCAAGAATCTACCCGGTCATCCCAACGGGATGCGTTTCACCGCGGAGACCTCCAGCGGCGATTCGATCATCTCTCGGATCTACTACTCCGTCGGTGGCGGATTCGTCGTGGATGAGAGCGCCGTAGACGCAGACCGAATCGTCCGCGACACGACCGTGCTCCCCCACCCGTTTAAGTCGGGGACAGAGTTGCTGCGCATGTGCAGTGAGTCGGGGCTCTCCATCAGCGCGCTCATGTTGGAGAACGAGGCGGTGTGGCGTGAGCCGCAACAAGTCCGCCAAGATCTTCGCAGCATCTGGGACACAATGCACGCGTCCATCGAGCGCGGCTGCGAACGTGAGGGCTTGCTGCCCGGCGGCCTTAAGGTGCGACGGCGAGCGGCCTCACTCTACCGACGACTCCAAGCCACCGAATCCAGGCCCGACCCCATGTCCTATCTGGACTGGGTCAACCTGTGGGCCATCGCCGTCAACGAAGAGAACGCCGCCGGCGGACGAGTCGTGACGGCGCCCACCAACGGCGCCGCGGGGATCATCCCAGCCGTGCTCCAATATTTCCTGCGCTTTCACGACGCCGCCACCGACCGCGCCGTCTCTAGGTTTTTGCTGACCGCTGGCGCCATTGGCATCATCTACAAGACCAACGCCTCCATCTCTGGAGCAGAGGTCGGCTGTCAGGGCGAGGTTGGCGTCGCCTGCTCTATGGCGGCCGCTGGACTCGCCGAGGTGTTGGGGGGCACGCCCACCCAGGTGGAAGATGCGGCTGAGATCGCTATGGAACATAACCTCGGCCTCACCTGCGATCCCGTGGGAGGCCTGGTGCAGGTGCCTTGCATCGAGCGCAACGCCATGGGCGCTGTGAAAGCGATCAACGCGTGCAGGCTGGCTCTCCAAGGGGACGGTTCTGGGAAGGTCTCGCTCGACAAGGTCATCGAGACCATGCGGCAGACCGGTCTGGACATGAAGACTAAATACAAAGAGACCGCGCGCGGCGGTCTCGCCGTCAACATCATCGAGTGCTAGCCCCGCGGGCCCTCGCTCGGGGGCAACACGGTCCCCTCTCGCTGGGCAAGTCGACCGAGCTCTTCCGTGAGACGACGGGCGAGCAGCCCTCGAGCCTTGGTCACACGCACCGTCCACAGGATCCCCGCGCCGGCGAGCACAGCCAACGCGCCGGGGACACCCAACGGAATCCCTGACATGCCCAACGCCAACCCCGCGGCGGTCAACCCTGCCGCCACGCCCACGGCTCCGCCGCCACGGCCGCCAAGTGGACGAGTCACTCCCACCATCGCGACGACCCACCGCGCGATCCGCAGCTCAAACTGACCATCGTCCACGCGCACAATCACGCCGCGCTGCGGGATCCCCATGGCCTCCATCAGCTCTCTCGTCTCTACCCTCAGCTGCGCTCGCGACAAGATCGTCCGACCGTGCAAGACGAGCGCGGCGTCCTCGCCAAATAGTTCCACGCCCTGGGTGAACCCCTCACGAAAGGACTCCAGCCCTACCTCGCGGCGAGACAACCCCACCTCCTCGCCCGCCTCAAGTCGAATTACGTGGCCGTCTCCGGTCCACGACGCTCCCTCCCTCGCCGGCGCCACGAGCCCCGTCGGTGTGGATTTCACTCGCGCGTCCCTAGCTCAGCGAACCGTTTTTCTGTCGCCTCGTAGACACACGCCGGTACGTAGCGGCGGTAGTCGCCGCCGTGGCTAGCGATTTCTTTCACGAGGGACGACGAGATGAACTGGCCGTGCGGGGCGCAGAAGAAAAAGATTGTCTCGATGTTTGGCGCGATGTCTCGGTTGGCCTGGCCCATCTGAAACTCAGACTCGAAGTCGAGCGTCGCCCGCAGCCCACGAACGATCACACGCGCGCCCTGCTCCTCGCAGAAATTAACGACGAGCCCGTCAAAGCTCTCCGCGACGACATTGTCTAAGTGCGACACGCTCTCCTCAAGAAGGCCACGCCGCTCTTCTTGGCTAAAAAAGCACCGCTTCGACGGGTGGCGCCCCACCCCAAGAACGACCTTGTCGAAGACACGGGCGGCGCGCTCCACGATATCCACGTGGCCATAGGTCACGGGATCAAAGCTGCCGGGGTATACCGCCGTCATCCCCACCCGTGACTCTTCGCTGCCTTTCGCTCCCATATTGCGAGTAT
>JBDQGY010000062.1:0-19029 GCA_040265175.1 Nannocystaceae bacterium | reverse complement strand
GTGCGCGCCGAACGCCATCCCGGACGCGGTAGATCGACTCCTCCTGGCACCATCGAGAGCGCGCGACGAAAACATTGGGTAGGCTCGACCCATGTCGCGCGAAGGCACACCTGCCGGACAAATCTTGGGCCTCCGGACTCCAGCGGACGCGGAGACGAGCTACCGCCTGCATCGACGATTTGACCGCATGGGTCGCCTCGTCGGTGACCGCGCCATGGCCCGCCTTTTTGATTCCCACGTCACGGTGATCGGCATGGGCGGTGTGGGCAGCTGGGCCGCGGAGTCCTTAATTCGCTCCGGGGTTGGCAACCTCACCCTGGTGGATTTCGATCTGGTCTGCGTGACAAACGCCAACCGACAGCTTCACGCCATGAAGGGCACCACGGGCAAACCAAAGGTTGAGGTTATGGCGGAGCGACTCGAGCGTATTAATCCAAGCGCGCGGGTGACCCCGCGTCGAGAGTTCTACAACGCAGACACGAGCGCCTCGCTTCTTGAGCCCCGCACCGACATGATCGTCGACGCCATCGACAACCTCGCCGCGAAATCGCACCTCATCGCCACCTGTCGCGCCCTCAGCATCCCCATGGTGGTCTCGGGCGGAGCCTCGGGGCGAATGGATCCCACGGCGATCCAACGCGGTGATTTGGCGGAGGTCACGGGAGACCCCTTCTTGAAGGCGACGCGGAAGCTGCTGCGCAAACACCATGGATTTGAGACCTCTGCGCCGTGGGGAATCCCTACGGTGTTCTCCATGGAGCCCTGCGCCACCCCGCAGCCCCTCGACTATGACGAAGGGACCGGTTTTGTCTGTGTGTGCCCGCAGGGCAACAACGGCATGCACACCTGCGACCAACGCAACCTGATCTACGGGACCGCGAGCTTCGTGACCGGCGCGTTCGGGCTCGCGTGTGCGGCCGCGGTCGTCGATCGCCTAGTTTCCACTCCCGCGTGAACGCCCTCGCCGTTCCGCAGGCGTCCCCTCCTCAGCGCGCGAGGGCGCGAGCTTCGGTCACAAGTTCTTGCACCCTGTCGCGCAAAAAACTCTCCGGGCTAGGGCCGAGCGCGTCGAGATCGATGGGAGCGCCCACGACCATGCCGATTCGAACACTAGAGCGCGCCGCGTAGCGTCGCATATGCTCTAAAAACGTCTCTTCAAGATATTCGATGCCCTCCGGGTACGCGAGCCCGACCGGTACAACTTCGGTAGAGATGCCTCTGGCAGCGGCGAGGCTTCCTCGAAAAAATGGCCGCACCTCGTCACCCTCAAAGGTGCTTCCTTCAGGGAAGACGGACACCGTCCGTCCCGCGCGTAGGCGCTGGCGAACTGCTCGAATCGCACGCATCTTGCTGCTCGTGGAGTCCTTGTCCACGAACACGACCTGCGCCGCGCGAGCACCCGCGCCAATGACAGGCCATGACTCAAGATCCCCACGGCTGACGACGGCGCCCGCGAAGTGGGCCAGCATCAAGGGGATGTCGATGGCCGTGCGATGGTTCCCCACGACCAACCGCGGGACGTCACTGCGAGGCGCGATCTCTCCACGGATCACAACCTCGGTGCCCATGATCGACAGCACTCCACGCCCCCACCGAACAAGCCACCGGTCAAAAACCTGTTGTCGACGCGCCGTCGCCACGAGCCTCATATGCAGTCGAGCGCCGCCGTATACCAGGGCGCTCAGCACGGCCGCTCTCGCGGCGCGAACGTTGGAACGAAGGCGAGACGAGAGCGGAAGCTGGGCGAACGAAATCGGTGCTGTCGGGGCTTTCTCCACGGCGCTGTGCGTATCGTAGCAAGCGACAGTGCCGTCGTCGCGTCCTCCAACACCCGGTGGAGCGCCACGTCTACCAACGACCTGGAGGTGGCTGGGCGAAGTTTCGACCGGGGAAGGGATCCGGCGAGTGCACATGCGCGCGAGGTCGCTCGATCACGCCGCGAGCGCGGAGCCCGTCCATCGAGTCGTACTCGAGGCTCAACAACACATCAGGGCGCCTAAAATTTCGCCGGCTGAAGCGGGCCTCTCGGACCTGGTCATGCAGGTCCTCGCCCCACTGAGTGCCAAGCTGTCGCGGACCTGATCGCCGGCGCCGAGCGGGGGCGACCGCATCCTCTTCCATCCTCCCTTCGTGTGCGTGGCCTTCAGTTCCACGCGATCGCGAAAGAGGCGGCGCGGGCATCGACCTCCCGCTCGTCGGCCCATCCTCGCGTTGAAAATCGTCCATGCCAGCGCCCCTCGAGCGCTTGTCTCTACGGTGGTGATGGTGAGCCTCTGACTCCGGCGTCGCGACCCTCGGGGTCGGACGAGGCTTCCGCCGCACGGTGCGCTCGCGGAACGCTGCCACACCGATCACCCCCACGTGTTGGGGCGTGCCGAGACGACTCGAGTAGGCCCGCTCGGGCGCTGAGAAGCGGAACGCGGCCACATGATCCAAAGAGCGGCGGAATCCGGGGATTGTGACCGTCCCCCACGCCGGGACGATGTAGCCGCGATGCACGGTGTAGTCAGCCTCTTCACCGGTGAGAACGTCGCGACCGTCCACGGACACGACCACCTCCATCCGCGACGAAGAGCGATTGCGCAGGTGCAACTCGTACCGCTCCCCCTGCTCTCCCGCCAAATAAAATTGCCCGCCATGCTCAAAAGACCCGAGGCGAGATCCGTCTGCGCGAGTGGCGTAGATCTCAATATTTCCCTGGCGAACTTGTCGCGCATTGGCAGGTGTCGACATCCGCGGATGCGCATGAACCGTCGGGGTCCCGAGCAGGCACGCGGCCGCGGCCAGACACGCGAGAAACCCTCTCCGGCCTGGATGACGGCCTGTTCGCGGCCTTTGCTGAAGAGAGGTAGGTGAGCATTTGATGTTGGATTGCGTCATTTCGTCCTGGGGTCCTCCCAACGCCTGAGGCGTCCGTGTGGTCTGGAACGACGCTCCCTCCTCCCCCCTTACACCCCGGTAATAAAATTCTGTCCCCTTGTGACTGCGCGGGTCCTCGTGCAAGACTTTCGGCGACGATGGCGAAGACGACTGAACAAGACGGTTACACCCTGCGTCTTGGCGAAGACCAGACCTCGGAGTCGCGCAGTGCCGAGCGTCAGTTCATTCGTGTGACCCTGATCCGTCGCCCCGGATTTTTCGGCCGCAACTTCAACGTCCGCGAAACCCGCGCCCACGCATTCGACGTGCCCAACGCGGTCCCCCGCGCCCTCGGTGACGGGCGACTGCTCGCGTGGAGATGGCAGAGTCTCCGCGACGCGAACGCCCTGATCTCCCATCGCCTCGAGACCCTCGCGGGACTCGGCTACGAAATTGTAGAGCGCAGCAAGGGGACTCGTGGAGAGTGGGACTGGCTTCGGGATCTCGTCCGCCAACGTCTGGCAGGAGCCACAAAACACGCGGCGCCCAATCCTCGCTCCGGTGTGGAGGCGCTCAACGACGCGCTGGCTCGACTCGGCATCGAGCCGACGCAGGTCGTGGCCGGACTCGCGCAGATCGTTAACCTCTCCGAGGAACTCGTCACGAACCCCACCCCCGAAGCGGTCTCTTCGTGCGAAGACGTTCACTTGTCAGTGCTCATCCCATTCCTGATCGAGCACAAGAGTGAGACCCTCCGCGAAGTGGGCATGCGCTGGCTCGCGATCCCCGGCACACTCTATGATGTAGAGCCGTGGGTCCTGCGCGAATGGGCCCTCTCCGATGGTCCCCTCGCCAAAGTCCTCGTCCGCCGAATTGAACGGGAAGGCCTCGCGCTCTTCGGACTCGAGGGCCTCACAGCCCTCGCGACGGCACGTCGTCGCGACACCCGCACCGGCGCGCGACGATGGCTGGAGCGCCTCGGCGAAGACACACGAACCGCGGAACCCCCGCCCCCCTCCGCACGGCGCTGACCGAGTCGAATGTCGCCGCTCCTGCCGCTTCTTCGTCTCGCCCGAGGGACCGCGCCTCATTCACCTGCGCGCGCGAACCTGCTAGCGTCACGGCCGTGTCCTCATCATCGACTCTCCTCGCTCGGTGCCACCACCGCCTCCTCGCGCGCGTGAAGCTCCACCGACTCGCCGCAATCCGCGCGGGCTGTGTGCTGCTGCTCGCAGCTCCCTCCATGGTGGGGATCGGGTGCGCGGGGTCTTGGCCCGAGAAAGAATCGAGACGCGACCGACAGGCGGATTGGGACGCGTGGAGAGACCTCTCTCCAGTCCTCGACGCGGCGGAACCCTTCGTCACCAAAGACACACGCAAGATCCTCTCGTCCTCCAAAAAGATGCTCGCCGAGGGCGCCGCCAAAACAGCAGACGAGCTTCTCCGCGCCTCCTCCGGTGGCGCGGACGGGCCGTGGATCTCAGTGATCCGCGCCAATCTCCTGGCGCTCAACTTCACGCGTTGTATTCGCGGGGTCGCGTGGCGCCTCGAGGACCTCGAAGGCGACGCGCCCGCGGCCCGCGTCATCGATAACGAGCTCGACACTCGACTCGGCCCCAACGACATCTCCGTCGAAGCCACCTTGTCCAACCTCGAACAGGCCATCGAGCGCTCCAACTCTCGCACCCTCACGCTCCACGGTCGCATCGCGCGGGCCCGCGTCACGGCCACGCTCTTAACCTGTCCTCCCAACCCTACCGTCGCGGAGTTGGCACAAACCACCGCCCAGCAAGACCTCGCCGCGCTCGCGGCAGAAGATCAGCTCCCGCCCGATCTCGCATTCGTGTGGGCGCAGGTCCAGATGTCGACCTACTCCGCTGCGGCTGCGAAACCCTTCTTTTTACGGGCGCTCAACGGAGGCTTCAATGAGCCGACCGTCGGCTACATGCTCTCGATGGCCTCGCTCGAACTTCGCGAGTACGAAGAGGCCATGCGCCGATCAAAGACGGCCGCCGAGATCTTTGAAAAACGTGGAGATGCCGCGCAGGCAGCCCAAGCGTGGGCGATCCACGGAGAGGCGTGCCGGCGCGACGACCAACCCAAGGCAGCATCGGAGTCCTTTGAGCGCGCCCTCGGTCTCGACGCCGTGCAACCCACGGCGATCCTTGGCTTCGCGCGGGTAGAGATCGCGGCGGGCAAAGACGCGCAAGACGTCCTCGGCGACCGGCTTGAGGTGCTCTACGGCGCGTCTCCCCTCACACCGGAGCGTGCCGAGGACCTGGCGCGGACACTCGAGGGCCTGTCCTACGTGGCGGACGAAGAGCTCGCGCTGTCCCAGGCGCTCCGCGACGCGCTCATCTCCGAGGTCGACCTAGACCAAGATTCCGCGCGGCGGGCTGTTCGCTACTTCTTTGCGGCGACTCTTGATGCGCGGCTCGGCGATCTTACAGGCGCGCATGGCCGCGCCGCCGTCGCACTCTCCGAATCCGAAGATGCTGACTTCGAGCTGCCCGTCGATATCCGGGGTCTCCTCGATCGCCTCGCGAGCACGCGCTAGACAATGGGATCGATCACACGACGCGGCCCACGGACGCCGTCGCTGTCGGGCTCTCAAGTCCCGCCGCGAGTTGTGCGGTCAAAAGGTCTCGAATCGTCTCATTGGCTGCATCCACGGCTTCTTGTGGAGGCGCCTCCATCGACATCAACGCGTCGTGCTCATATCTCGCCTGCTCGATCAACACGGTGTGCCCGGGCTGCAAGGATAAAATTGGCCACGCGCAGCGCTCAACGGCGCCCTCGTCGTTCGCCTCAAGTCGCCAACGATTGGTGAGCAAAAAACGATCGTGACCTTCAATCGCGGCGCACAACGTGGCCCCGAGATAGCGAGAGATGCCCTCTCGGCTCTGCAAGAGGCGCTCTTGCACCTTAAACGCGTCCAGACGCGCGCGCCGATCTTGCGCCGGATATCGCTCGTCACCGCGACGGAACGCCAGCCAGGACAGGAACTCGTGATTATGACGCCAAGCCAAACGTTGGGCCTCGATTTCGGCGACAAACTTTCCGACTTTGCTGCCGTGGCGCTTCTTGAGTTGCACGCCCATCTCGGTCATCAACTGACGCATCTGCCGACCGAAGGACGAGATGCTAACGCCGCTGGTTTGTTCGTCGACGCAGTTCACCGCCATCCCCACGGCGAGGCCGAGGTGTGCGGCCAGTTGAATATTCGAGCCGATGATCTCCAGGTACAAATCAGGGAGCACCTGCTTGAGTTCTTCCTCGTCCAGACCGTCGGCCTGCGTGACCGCCCGGCGCTTCGCCTCCGTGAGCGAGTGGCGCAACGCGAGCACTTCTTGATCTGCTTCTGGCTGCGACACATGGCGTTGAAAAATCTCGACGAGTTCGGACATGACTAGAGACTAACAGCGCAGCCCCGGGACATCGAAATACAGGCGAGACAATTATGAGACTGACTCAACCCGGGACTGTCCACATATCCACCGCGCGGGAGCCACGCGACGAACGGCGTCAGGCGCATCCCAAAGGATCCGCATGTCCCTCCAACAAACGCCGCGAACCGGCCGCCGCGACACCACCAGCCTTGAGCCTCGGACACCAGGCCGTCGCCACCGCCCGCCTCGATTTGCTTGGAATTCCCGGGCCGCTTCGTCCGATTCTACGTGAGATCTCGCTAGGGAACGAGCCAGATCATGGGACCCAAGCCAGTCGCCACATCCGCAGTTCGACGCCCATGAGCGGAATCCGCCCGCAAAAGCGGATCCAACGGCGAATGCGGACAAATTCAAAACTCGCCCCGGTGTCCCATCACGGCATTCGCGCATTCAACCAAGAGCAACGGCGCCTAGATCCCTTCGTAGCCCCGTGCTATCGGTCCCGCAGGTGCCCACCATGACCGAAGATCAAGCTTCGCTCCCCTCCCAGCCTGCCCTCAACTTCAACGTCGAAGTGCTTGCCAACCCTTCCCAGGAGACCCTGCGGGAGCTTGCCCTTGAGCACACGCCGCACTGCTTCGTCACCGCCGACGGGAGCATCAACAAGGTCGCGCGCAACAAGGCTCGCATGGCCGCCTTCACGTACATCATCGACCGCAAGGGCGACGGTTCGCGCGCCTACAGTCACAACGTGATCGAGCCCTCGAAAGCCGCCGGCCTCATCGCCGCGCAGGCCCGGTACCTTGAAGAGAAGGGCAAGCTGATCGAGATTGATGGCTACGTTGGGATGGGACCTCGCGCCGTCCCTGTGCAATGGCTCTACACTCTCGAAGGAGCCAACATCGCGGGGATGCAGCAGGTGCTCGCCTTCCCCCGCGAGAGCGTCGAGGATTCCGCCGCCCTCGCGAAGCCATTCGCCCCCGCCTTTCGCTTGGTCTACACGCCAGACTTTCGCCCCGCCGACATGCCAGGTCAGCAGGCCATCGTGGTGGACCTCGACAACTACGTCACGTACATCATGGGCCCCGACTACTTCGGGGAGAGCAAGAAGGGCGCGCTCCGGATGCTGTGCGAGTTCATCTACCGTCGCGGCGGCCTCGTCATGCACGCGGGCGCCAAGACCATCGACACAGGATCGGACAACCTCGTCATGGCGGTGCTCGGTCTGTCTGGAACCGGCAAAACTACGACCACGTTCAGCCAGCAAGGGCGGCTCACGCAGCCTGTGCAAGACGACATGGTCGCGTTGTGGCCCGCAGGCGAAATCTCCATCACCGAGAACGGCTGCTTCGCCAAGACCTTCGGCCTCACCGCCGAGTCCGAGCCCATTATTCACGCGGGAACCTGCTCACGCTCGGCATGGATCGAGAACTGTTTCGTGGACGCCGATGGGGTGCCTGTCTTCGACAAGGGGTTCTTGACCGCCGACGACGTCGCGCGGCTTCGCGACGTCCTCATCGACACCGGCGCGGACGCGACCAACGTAGACGCCTACATTCAAGGCGACGTCAGCAGCGACGACGTGTCGGACCACAACGGAGTGCCCAAAGACGGGTGGGACTTCACCACGTGGAGCGAGAACGGCCGCTCCATCATCCCTATGTCCTCCGTGGACGGCGCCGCGGATTTCCGGAGCCTCCCGCAGATGCGCTCTCTGGGGATTCTCAACCGCGACGAGGGGGCCGATGCAGCTATCCCGGGCATCTTGCGCTTCTCCAGCCCCGAGCAGGCAGCGGGCTACCTCATGCTCGGCGAGACGAGCAAAACCTCGGCCGCGGGTAAAGACCGCGGTAAGACACGCTCCCCGTTTACGCAGCCCTTCTTCCCCCTCACCCACAACCTCCAAGCGGAGCGCTTCTCAGAGCTGGCCGCGACCTTCTCTGAGACCAACATGTGGATGATGAACACGGGCTACGTGGCGGGCGACGGACGCTCCGTCAAGTCTGGCGATGGACTCAAGATCAAGATCCCCCACAGCTCCGCGATGCTGGAGGCCATGATCTCCGGCTCCATCAAATGGACGAGGGATCCCGACTTCGGATACGAGGTCGTGGACGTAGAAGCCGAAGAGAATCGTGAGTTGTTGGACCGAGTCCCCGCGGAGATCCTTCAACCGCGCCGGCTGTTTGAAGCCAACGGCGCCCTTGGAAAGTACGAAGAGTGGGTACAACGCATGAAGGAGGAGCGCACCATGTTCCTCCGTAAGTTTGACGTACCCGAGACCATTATCTCCGCCGTCACGGGCGCCCCCTAACCGGCCCGCCCCGGAACCGCCGGGGGGGTCCTCTGTCCGCGCGCTTGTGGCGGACACAACGAACAGCACCGCTTTATGCCCCGCGTCGCCCAAGTCCTGGTCATCGATGACGACCCCACTTCGGCCGAGGCGCTGAAATTGGCGGTGGAGGCTTGCGGTCACACCGCCAACATCGCGCTCACCTGGACCGAGGCGGTCCGCGTGTTCTCTTGTGACACCGTCGACATCGTGCTGATGGACGCGGTCATGCCCACGGTGGACGGCTACAAGCTCACCCAGATCCTGCGCAGCCGGAGCCGGAACTATGTCCCCATCGTGTTCACGACGGGGCTCAACGATATGCGGGCCCGAGAGCGGTGCGTGGCCGCCGGCGCGGACGACGTGTTGACCAAACCTGTCGACCCTCCCGAGCTCAATCTGCGCCTCATGGCCATGCTCCGGATCCGAAAACTGACATTAGAGCTTGAGACTCGGCGCGGTGAGATGGCGACCATCGCCATGCGAGATCAACTGACGGGACTCCAAAACCGTCGATCGTTTGACGAGAATCTTCGACACGAGATCGCCCGCGCTCGCCGCTATGGGCGCCCGCTCGGGCTGATGGTCGCAGACATCGATCACTTCAAGAAAGTCAACGACACCATGGGCCACGACCTCGGCGACGAGCTGCTCCAACAGCTCGGGCACCTGATGCTGAGCCAGGTGCGTGCACCGGATATGGCCTTCCGCTACGGCGGCGAGGAATTCGTGATCCTGACGCCAGAGACGGAGTCGAACCTCGCGCTGAACCTCGCAGAGCGGGTGCGACTCGGCTTCAAGACGCGCAGCAGTTCCCTCAGCACGGGGGCACAGACCCTCTCCATCGGCCTCGCAGACACGTCCATGATCACTCGAGAAATTACGGGGCGGCAGCTATTTAAGATCGCGGACGCCGCCCTGTATGAGGCGAAGCGCTCAGGCCGAGACCGCGTGTGCGTCGCGAAGAAACAGGGGGACCCCCTCGCGACGACGCGACCGTACGAGGCGGCGGAGAGCGCTCCTGACGAGGACTAGGCCACGGTGACCGCGACCATGGCCTCCACGATTCAGCTCCGGGTGCATGACCACGAAGTGGCTGTGCGCGTCGCAGGTCTCGACGGCGCCCGCTCACCCGTCGTGTGCCTCCACAGCAGCGGCCTCTCGGGCAGCCAGTGGCGCCGGCTCAGCAAACAGCTTGCCCGGCTCGGCCACCCGGTGCTCGCCCCTGACCTCCTCGGGTACGGACACAGCGACGCATGGAAGGCGCAGACACGATTCGAGACGAGCATGGATCTTGACGTCGTGCGGGCTCTATCCGCGAGCTTGTCTGGGCCGTTCCATTGTGTAGGTCACTCGTATGGAGGACGTCTCGCGCTCGCCCTGGCCCTCGAGCAGCCCGACGAGATGCGCAGCTTGGGAGCCTACGAACCCGTCGCCTACGGGGTCCTCCGCTCCAGTGGTGATCGCGTAGGGATCCGAGAGCTTGAAGACTACGACCACGATGGGAAGTTCCTCGACGAGGGATTTGGAGGAACGGAGCCCTGGATTGAGCGCTTCGTCGACTACTGGAGCGGCGATGGCACGTGGCGAAGCATGTCCGCGGCGGCCCGAGAGGGCTTCACTCGGTCCGGCCGCAAGCTCTTTGAAGAAGTTAAAGACACCTGCGCAGACACAACATCCCACAGCGATGTCGCGCGCCTCCCGGTCCCCACCCTCGTCATCTCCGGCGCGGACTCTCGGCTGTCTGCGCGACGGGTCTGCGCGGTCATGGCCGCGTCGAATCCGGAGGTGAAACACATCGAGCTTGAGGAGGGCGTGCACATGTCTCCCCTGCTGTCTCCCCTCGATGTCAACGATCACTTCCTCGCGCACATCGCCGCGCACGAGCCGGTCACCGACAGCGCGCCCTAGGGGCGATTCATCAAGGAGGCCGCGTAGGCCGCCCCAAATCCGTTGTCGATATTGACCGTGACAACCCCTGGGGAGCACGCGGTCAACGACGACAGCAGCGCGGCGAGGCCGTCAAAGCTCGCGCCGTACCCCACAGAGGTCGGGATGGACACCACCGGCCGCGCGAGCAGGCCCGCGAGCACAGACGGCAACGCCGCCTCCATTCCAGCGACCGTGATGACCACGCGGGCTTCCCGAATCTCGTCCAAGACACCAAGCAAGCGATGCAATCCCGCCACACCAACGTCTGTCCAGGTTCGAACCTCATTGCCCATCACCGTGGCGCAAAGCTCCGCCTCACGCGCCACGGGGAGGTCGGAGGTGCCTGCGACCACCACGCCGATCGTTCCCTGCCCGCGGCGTTCATTGTCACCATGCGCGTAGGCAACCCGCGCCACCTCATCGTAGCGAAGCGCCTCGAACTCGTCAGCGAGCGCCCCTCCAACCTCCGCGTTCAAGCGCGTGCAGAGCATATTTTTTTGGGCGGAGAGCAGCGCGCCAATAATTTCACGAAGCTGTTCGTGGGTCTTGCCCGCGCCGTACACCACCTCGGGAAATCCCCTGCGGCTCGCGCGGTCAGTGTCGATCTTCGCGAACCCTAGATCTCGCTCAAATGAGGCTCTGATAGCTTTATGGGCGTCTTCCTCTGTAAGTTCACCCCGCGCGTGCGCGCCGAGGATTTCTCGAAGCCGATCTTCTCGCGCGTCACTCACGATTGAATTGTCTCCCCCCTCAACACCACGTTCAACGAGCCCGAACGAAATCCAGCGAGATCCAGCGTGACCCATTGGTACCCCGCTGCCTTCACTCCGCGCACAAGGGCGGTCCGCTCCGCGAGCGCTCGCTCAAGCTCCGCCCCTGTGAGTTCGAGGCGCGCCACATCTCCGTGATGACGAACCCGAAACTGGCTGAACCCAAGCCCACGCACTGCCGCCTCCGCTCGCTCGATCTTGGCGAGCACCTCGCGATCCACGGCGACTCCATGGGGCACGCGGCTCGCGAGGCATGGGGAGGCCACCTTCGCGTGATTGGGGATCTCGAGCAGCTTCGCGAGCGCGCGGACATCTTCCTTCCCCAGCCCCGATTCGATGAGGGGCTTTTGCACAGACCACGCCTCCGCCGCCCGCATCCCAGGCCGATGCCCGCCGGGCTGTACATCGTCGAGGTTGTCACCGGACAGGACATGGGCGAATCCCTCGCGCTCTGCGAGCGTTCGAAGCTGCTCGAAGAGCTCAGACTTGCAGTGAAAGCAGCGGTCCCCCTCGTTCGCACGGTAGCCTGGCCGAGCGAGCTCGTCCGTGTCTACGCAACGGTGAGGCAGCTCGAGATCCTGGGCGAGGCGCATCGCCTGCTCACGCTCAGAACCCGAGAGCGACGCCGAGATCCCTGTCACCGCCAACGCGCGCGCGCCAAGCTCACGGTGCGCGACAACGGCCACCAGCGTCGAATCGACGCCACCCGAGTAGGCGACGACGGCAGAGCCATAAGAGCGGATGCACGCTGCGAGCGCGTCGTAACGGGCATCATCGAGCGCCGGGGCGTTCATTCGTCCCCCTCTTGGGCGGCGCGGTAGGCGTCCCGCGCGGCGCTCGCCACCTCGTGCACCGACACGCCGGCCTGTCGTGCAGCGCGGGCGCACTCCTCGTACTCCGGCGTCGCCCCCGCCTCGCTGACCTTCATCGTGATGACACCGAAGCTGCAGTGCACCTCGACAAAGTCACGAGGGAGAATCAAGCGTGGAGTCCGCGCCACCCGTACGCCGAGCGAACCGGTCGTTGTCATCAGCAGTCTCGCGAGTCGCTCCTGATCGTGCTCCTCGCACATCGCCTCGACCACCGTGGCGGGGCGCCCCTTCTTCATGATGCAGGGGATGGCTGTGACGTCGAGCGCCCCCTCCTCCATCATCAACTCGAGCGCAAAGGCGAGTTGCTCACCGGTGACGTCATCAACATTGGTCCTCAAGACGGTCACCACGTCTCGCTTCAGTCCGCGGCTCGCTTCGACCTCGGGAGCGCCCGCGCCGCCGGTGGCTCGCGACCCGAGGAGCGATCCTACGACGCCACGGAGCACGCTCGTCTCACGGGTACCTGCGCCGTAGCCCACCCGCTGCGGCACCACACAGACACCTGCCTCCACCGGGGCGCCCAGCGCCGCGAGCAGGCTCATTCCCGTAGGGGTCACCATTTCACCTTCTCCTTGCCCAAGAGCGAGCTCAAAGCGCCCCGCCGCGAGTTCGAGCACCGCCGGGACCGGCACGGGCAACTCTCCATGATCGCATCTCACGACGCCGCTCCCGGAGGGCAACGGACCCGAGCGAACGCTCGTGAGCCCGAGACCGTCGAGTGCGACGCACGCCCCGCAAATATCGAGGATCGCGTCCGCAGCCCCGACCTCGTGAAAATGGACCTGCGCCACAGGGATTCGATGAACCGCGGCCTCCGCCGCCGCCAACGCGCGAAAGGTTTTGGTCGCCCACGCCTTCGCCCGAGGCGTCATCGATGACGCCTCGATCTTCGCCTCGATCTCGGGGAGGTGGCGATGCCCGTGCTCCTCGGGGACGGTGAAAAGAACGCGGGTGGCTCCCACCTCACGACGCATGACCTGCGTGATCTCCATGGACCACTCGGGAAGCTCCAGACTTCGCAGGGCGGTCTCGAGCTCACCACGGTCGGCGCCGAGATCGAGCAACATTCCTAAAAACATATCGCCGGCGAGCCCGCCGGCCGCGTCGAGCATCAGGCACGACCCCTCAAATTCACCGGCGGTCACGATTGGATCCTCCATCGCAGCTGCTCACCCGCAAACAAGGGGACCACCGTGGACTCGCCGAGGGGATAGGCAGCGGGGACCTCCCACGATTCCTGGGTGAGGGTGATCGTCCCCTCGTTGCGCGCGAGGCCATAAAAATCTGCTCCGAAACAGCTCGCGAACCCTTCGAGGAGAGCGAGACGGTCCGCCTGCTCGAAGGCCTGCGCATACAGTTCAATTGCCGCGAACGCCGTATAACAGCCTGCGCAGCCGCAGGCTTGCTCCTTGCGATCCACGGCGTGGGGCGCCGAATCAGTCCCGGCAAAGAAACGCGGATCCCCAGAGGTCGCCGCGCGCACCAACGCCGCTCGGTGACGCTCTCGCTTGAGCACGGGGAGACAGTAGTGATGAGGTCGAATCCCCCCCTCAAAGATCGCGTTACGATTCATCAAGAGATGGTGAGCAGTGATCGTCGCGGCGACGCGGGACCGCGCGCCCGACACAAAATCCACCGCGTCGCTCGTCGTGATGTGCTCGAAGACGACGGGCAAGCCCGGAAAGCGCTCCACAAGGGGTGCGAGCGTCTGTTCCACGAACAAACGTTCACGGTCAAAAATATCCGCGTCCGGGTCGGTGCTCTCACCGTGAATCAGCAAGGGCATTCCCACGGTCTCCATGCGCTCGAATACGGGGTACGCACCCTCCAAGTTCGTGACTCCCGCGTCGGAATTGGTCGTCGCGCCTGCGGGATAAAGTTTCACCGCCAGCACGCCCGCGGCCATCGCCGCGTCGATGTGGGCCGGCGTGGTCTGCGGCGCGAGGTAGAGCGTCATCTTCGGATCAAAAGTATGCGCAGGGTCGACCGCGTCCAAGATCCGCTGCCGGTATGACTGCGCGTCCTCAGCGGTGAGCACAGGCGGGACGAGGTTGGGCATGACCATCGCCCGCCCGAACGTACGGGCGGTGTGACCGACCACCGCGCGCATCGTCGCGCCGTCGCGAAGGTGAAGGTGCCAGTCGTCTGGCCGTCGAATCGTGATTTGCTCGACCACGGGGCGGATATACCAGCCCCACGCCTCCCGTAGGATCCGATGTGCACCGGTGCAACGGCGCGCCTCCGCGCCACTCGCCGCTCGGCGCACGAAGGAGAGGGGCGCGAGACACGCCCCTCTTGAAGGTTCCGCGGGCGCGGCTGCTCGCCAGCCGCTCCGTCGAATTCGAGGCTCAAGCGCATGCCCATGGCGTTCCGCCGGCCCCCACCCAAGCGTGCATCTGATTTCGCACTTTGGTGGGTCCTGCGACGGAGATGATGAGGGCAGAGGATGTGTCTCAGCGTGCATATGACACTTGACACCTCCGCTTCAAAAGGCCGAAATACCGCGTCTAACGCCCTGTCCGACACGAATTGCGGACCTCGGGCGCCAAGGAGCGAGGCCCACGTGACCGCGAGCTATTTTGATGTCGATGGAACCCTGGTGCGCACAAATCTGATGCACACCGCCATCTATTACATGGCGAACCAGATCAACCCGCTGCGCTCTGCGAAGAGCCTCGCTCGGTTGGCCTTGCGCGCCCCTCAACTCATTTTGTCGGAACTTCGCGATCGACGAACATTCAACGAACAGCTCTTCGAGTGCTTCGCCGGGATGTCCGAAGATCGCTTGGTGTGTCTCGCAGAGGACACCTACAACTTCGCCATGAAGGACGCGCTGTTCACCGGCGCCCGCGACCTCATCTCAAGGTGCAAAGCTGAGGGCCAAGAGGTGGTGCTGATTTCTGGCGCCCTCGACTTCCTCCTTGAGCGTCTCGCGGCGGATCTCGGCGCGGATCATTGGGTCGGCAACCGACTTGAGATCAATGACGAGCACTGCACCGGCAAGCTGTTGCGACCAGTGGTCGCGGGGCCAACAAAGGCGCGGCTGATCGTCGAGCACGCGCGTACGAAAGGCCACGACCTCGCCGAGTGCTTCGGTTACTCCGACAGTTATTCCGATGTCCCCATGCTCTCCGTGGTCGGAAGACCCGCCGCCGTTAATCCTGACGCAGCCCTCCTTCGACTCGCTCACGCCTACCAATGGCCTGTCATCCGTCTCGACAAGGCCGCCTAAACCCCCTCTCAAACGAAGAATACACCCGTGTCCAATCCGAACATCGTCTACCTAGACAAGAACAGTGCCCCACGGGTGATGTTCTCCGGCGACAGCCTCATCGAAGTCGACCTCCCCGTCGGCACGCGTTGCATTTACCCCAAACCCCCCGTCGACGGCCTCAAAGACGTCGACGCGGCCATCCGCTACGCCGTCAACCATCCCTTCGGCTGCGAGCCCCTCTACGCCAAGCTGCGCCCGGGGATGAAAGTGGTCATCGCGGTCGACGACATCTCGCTTCCGCTGCCGCCCATGCGACGTCCCGACATCCGCGCGCGGGTGCTCGACATCGTCCTCGACATGCTCGACGAGCACGGCGTGGAAGACATCGAGATCATCATCGCGGTGGCCTACCACCGGCATATGAAGGAGAACGAGATCAAGCGAATGGTCGGAGATCGCGTCTTCAATCGCTTCTGGCCCGATCGCTTGTACAACCATGACGCCGAAGACCCAGAACAGCTCGCCTACCTCGGCAAGACCGACGCGGGTGAAGAGGTGGAGATCTCGAAGGCCGCCGTGGAGTCGGATCTCATCATCTACGTGAATTTGAACCTCGTCCCCATGGACGGCGGTCACAAGTCTGTCGGCGTGGGGCTGTGCAGCGGCCGCACCTTGGCGGCCCACCACAACCCGCACACCATGATGGAGGGCGGGTCGTACATGACCCCCGAGAATTCTGGTCTGCACAGAAGCGTCGACCGAATTGGCCGCTTCATCAACAAGCAGTTGAACATCTTCCACATCGAGTCCACCGTCAACAATCGGATGTTTGACGGCAACCTTGATTTCTTGGCAAAGAACCCCGACGACTACTCCTCGTTCGAAAAGCTTAAGCTCCGCTCTACCCTGTTTGCCTTGGACCGGCTCCCCCAGGCGGCGCGCCAAGAGATCTTTGATCGCTATCGCGCGCCTTACGCCGTCACGGGCGTCTTCGCGGGGGAGACCGAGGCCTGCCACAAGCACACCGTGGACAAGTGCTACGAGCAATACCTCGTCGACGTAGAGGGCCAAGCCGATATCCAGATCACCGGCATCCCCTACATCAGCCCCTACAACGTCGGCGCGTTCTTAAATCCGGTGCTCGTACAGGTGCTCGCGCAGGGCTACTTTCACAACCTGCACCGCGGCAAGCCCCTGCTCAAAGAGGGCGGCACGATCATTATTACGCACCCGTGCTCGGATCGCTTCGATCATGAGCAGCACGCGCCGTACACCGAATTCTTTCACAAGATTCTCACCGAGACGAGTGACGACTTTGAGCTCCACAAGCGCTACGAGCGGAAGTTCTCGCGCAACCCGGCGTATATCCGGATGTACCGGCATGGAAACAGCTTTCACCCCAACCACCCATTTTACATGTGGTACTGGGGTACCGCCGGTCGGAAGCATCAAGGCCGCTGCATCGTCGTCGGTGCGGACAACGAATATGTCCCCCGGATCCTCGGATACGAGACAGCGCCCTCCATGACCGAGGCGATTCGCATGGCCAAGGAGACCGCGCCGGAGAACCCTGACATCACCTGCGTGAACTACACGCCGATCATGATGACCCAGGTCAGTTAAGGAGCCTTTGTGACCCAACCCAGCGACTCCACCCCCTCTCTCCTCGACGTCGAAGCACAGCTCTCTGGTCAGAGCCTGCTCGTCATCGGCTGCACCGGTTTTCTTGGGAAGGTCTGGCTCAGCCTCTTGCTCGATCGCTACCCCAATGTGGGCACCCTCTATGTCATGGTCCGCGAGAAAAAGACCATGGATGCGGAGACTCGTTTTTGGAGTGAGATCGCGCCGTCGCCGGTCTTTGACCCGATCCGCGCCACGCGACCAGGCAGCAAGTTCGACGACTTCATCCGCGCGAAGGTGGTGCCAACGGGCGGCGACGTGAGCAAGCCCAACCTCGGCATCTCCGACAAGCTCTTCGCGAAGATGAAGAAGGACCAGCCCGCCATCGTGAACGTCGCGGGGGTCGTTGACTTCAATCCACCGCTCCACGAAGCGCTCGGTGTTAACGCCTTCGGTGCGCAGTATCTCGTAGAGGTCGCGCGCGCCCTCGGCGACGTCCCCATCTTGCATACGAGCACCTGCTTTGTCGTGGGAAGACGCGACGGGCTGGTCGTCGAGCGCAACCCGCTCGAGTTCCCATTCCCGCGCGCCGACGAGCTCGATGTCAGCCACTGGAACGCCGAGAATGAGATGGCAGAGTGCCTCGACGTCGTCGAGCACACGCGGCGCCGGGTCGAAGACGCCCCGCGCCAAAGCCACCTCCTCGACGAGGCCAAGCGCAACCTCAAAAAGAAGCGTGAGCCCCTCTCGGGACCCTCTCTCGAGGACGAACTCACGAAGGTTAAGGACCGTTTCGTCCGACAACGTCTGGTCGAGGCAGGTCGCGAGCGAGCAGAGTTTTGGGGCTGGCCCAACATCTACACCTACACCAAGAGCATCGGCGAGCAGGTGCTCTTGTCGAGTGGTCTGCCGGTCTCCATCGTGCGTCCGAGCATCGTCGAGTCCTCGGTCAGCTACCCATGTGAAGGCTGGTGTGAGGGGATTCAGACCTCCACCCCGATCATGTACCTGGCGATGCAGGGGCTCCAGCACATCCCAGTGGAGGACCACTGTCACTACGATCTGATCCCCGTGGACCTGTGCGCGTCTGGCATGATCGCCGCGCTCGCCGCGTTACTCAAGCGCGAGCACGAGCCTGTCTACCAGCTGTCGTCCGCCGATAAGAACCCGCTCAAGGTTCGCCGCGCCGGCGAGCTTATCGCCCTGTCCAAACGGCTCCGCTACCGAGGAAAATCGGATGGGAATGCGGTCCTGAACCTCCTGCAGGCTCACACGGAGCCGGCGCTCGTCCCCCTCGATCACTACAAGCGATTCTCTGCGCCAGCGTGGCGTAAAGGAACGAAGCTCGCAGCCTCGGTCCTCAAGCGCGCCAAGGGAACTCCGCTCGCCGCGATCACGGAGCCGGTGCGCAAACAAACGGAGGCCATGCACAAGACCTCCTCCGTGGTCGACGAGATCGTTGGGGCTTTCATCCCCTTCATCACCAAGTACGAGTACCGATTCTCGGCGAGCAACACCCGGGCGCTCCACGCCCGACTCAAGCCCGAGGATCAAGAGCGTCTCCCCTGGAACCCCCAGGATATCCAGTGGCGTGACTATTGGCTCAACATTCACACGCGAGGCTTCGACACGTGGGCCGAGCCCCTCCTGATCGAAAAACTTGAGAAGACCAAAAAGCCCCTGCGTCGTCACGAGAACCTGGTGAGCATGATCGCGGATATGACCGAGCGGCATGAGCACGCCCTCGCGTTTCAACGCCTCGAGGGTGAGCAACTCACCCGCGTCACCTATTTCGATGTCGATCGCCGGAGCGCGTGCGTCGCCTCCAAACTCGCGAGCATGGGCATCACGCCCGAAGATCGCGTCATCCTCTGCGCCAAGAACCACCCGGACTGGCCCATCGCCTACTTCGGAGCGCTGCGCGCCGGTGCGACCGCCGTCCCTGTCGACGCCGACGTTGACGCCGCGGCCCTCGCCAACATCATCCGGGCCTCCGGCGCGAAGGTGATGTTGGATGACGGCGCTGTCGACATGCCTGACG
>JBDQGY010000061.1:0-19182 GCA_040265175.1 Nannocystaceae bacterium | reverse complement strand
TCGCTTCACTGCGCAGGGCGCGGGATCGACCCGACCCGCCCAGGATCCGCCCAGGATCCGCCCAAGTACCGCAGGAGGACCGCATGGCCGCCAGCGGAACCCGTGCAGCGGACTTCGTAGAGGAGCTTCGCGCGGCCAGCGTCGATGCCTTCGCAAAAGAGCGAGAGGAACTCTCAACCTTCGCCCGGGCGCGCGACGGCGACGCGGTTGTCCCGTTACGTCCGTGGGACGTCTCGTACTACGGGGAGCTGCTCCGGCAGGCGCGGTTCGATTTTGATGGAGAACAACTCCGCCCCTACTTCTCCGCCACCAGCGTGCTCGAGGGGATGTTCAACACGGTCGAGCGTCTGTACGGAGTCCACGTGCGCCCCGCGGAAGGCGTCGACGTCTGGCACCCCTCTGTACAGACCTACGAGCTGTTCGACGGGGAGAAAAAACTAGGCCGGTTCTTTGCCGACTTGTACCCCCGCGACGAGAAGCGAGGCGGCGCCTGGATGCACGGGCTCGCCCTCGAATCCGAGTTCCCCACCGACGCCGCCGGACACCTCGGACTCATCTGCGCGAACGTAACCGCCCCCAGCGAGGGAGCTCCTGCGCAGCTCGATCATCAAGAAGTTGAGACCCTTTTTCACGAGTTTGGCCACCTGATGCACCACTTGCTCACCGAGGTGCCCATTCGCAGCATGGCGGGCACCAACGTCGCGTGGGACTTTGTGGAGCTGCCCTCACAAATCATGGAGAACTGGTGTTGGCACGGTGAAGGACTCCGCGCCTTCGCCAAACATCACGAGACAGGGGCAGAGATCCCGGAAGAGCTGTTCTCTCGCCTTCTGAGCAGCCGGACCTTCCGCGGGGCGAGCCAGATGATGCGACAGCTGGGGTTCGCGTCCCTCGACCTCGCGCTGCACCGAGATTTCGACCCGAGCGACACCTCCCCGGAGGCGCTCCTCGCCTTTTGCCGAGCGCGGCTAGGCCCCTTCTCGACCACCGAGTTACCGAGCGACGAATCCATGATCTGCGCGTTTAACCACCTGTTCTCAAGCGCGACTGGCTACGCGGCAGGCTACTATTCGTACAAGTGGGCGGAGGTGCTGGACGCGGACGCGTTTTCGGCGTTCGCCACCAAGGGGCTCTTTGACCGCGAGATGGGCGAACATTTTCGACGCACCATCCTCGCCCGTGGTGACTCGGCCCCTCCCGAAGAGCTGTTTCGCGACTTCCTCGGCCGGCCCCCAAAACTCGCGCCGCTCCTCGAACGCTCCGGAATCGGGGGGGCGCCATGAACGTGCCACGGCCTCGAATTGGCCTCACGGTGGGCCATATGCACGCCGACGTCTCCCGGCCGCTGTTTAAGGGGAAGACCTTACAGTTTGTCGAACAGAAAATGGCGGCGGCGATCTGGCGGGCGGGCGGCGTGCCAATTCCACTCCTCAACCTTCACGACGACGCCTATGTCGAGGCCTCCGTGGAAGGACTCGATGGCCTCGTGCTCCAAGGTGGCGTCGACGTCGCCCCGGAGAACTATGGTCAGCGCCCCCTGCGCCAAGAGTGGAGCGGCGACCCGGTGCAAGACGCGTATGAACTCACGCTGCTCAAGGAGATCGTGGCCCGAAAAATTCCGGCGCTCGGGATCTGTCGCGGAGCCCAGATCATGAACGTCGCGCTCGGTGGGACTTTGTACCAAGACCTGGAGACCCAGGTGGACGGCGCCCTCTCCCATCGCAGCTGGGAGCGCTACGAGCTCATCGAGCACACGGTTTCGCTGACGCAGGGGTCGCTGCTCACGGAACTCTACGGACCCGCCGATCTCCTGGTCAACACCATTCACCATCAAGGCGTCCATGCCGTCGCCCCAGGTTTTCGGGTGTCGGCGGTCGCTCCGGACGGGGTCGTTGAGGGGATCGAGCGTGTCGACGACGGGCACTGGCTCGTTGGAATTCAATGGCACCCCGAGTGGCTCGATGGTTCGGCGCAAGGTGGGCCCCACCGCAGTGACGGCGCCCCGCTCTTCAACGCGCTCATAGAGCGCGTCCGAGAGCGTCGCGCCTCCCCCTCCTCTTAGATAGGGCCGAGGTGGCGTCGCCAACCGTGGTCCCCTCCTCAATTCCACATGCGAGGCGCGGCGAAGGCCTGATAGAGTCGGGCTCCATGGGCTTTGAGTCACGCGTCCGCGCCCTCCCACAACTCGGCATCGGAGTCTCGACGGAGTATGGCGCCCACACCCCCGGGCAAACTCTGGATCCCGTGCAGCTTCGCGCGCAGCACCCGGCCTTCGGGTGTTTTTTGGAAGTCGGCGTCGAGATCGCTAAGGGAGTCGACGCCGACGCCCGACGGTGGATTGACGCCCGGCGCCCGTGGACCTACCACTTCCTCGACATCAACCTCGACGAACGCGAGGACTTTGACGCCGTATGGCTGTCGCAGGTCTGCGCGCTCATCAACGCCGACGACCCGGCGTGGCTTTGTGGGGACGCGGGCCTGTGGCACTTCGGCCCCCGAGAGCCAGAGAACATGCTGCTACTGCCGCCGATCTTGACCGCGGACGCGGTCCTCCCCATGGCCGAGGGAATCCAACGCCTCCGCGCCGCGACCTCTCGCGAGGTGCTCCCCGAAAATCCTCCCGGGACTATCTTCTTGGGCGACCTTCACCTGCTGGACTACTTCGCCCGGGTCTGCGAAGCGGCCGACACGGGGATGCTCTTGGACTGCGCCCACCTCGCCATCTACCAGCGACAGCACGGGCACACGCCGACCACGGGGCTCGACGCGTTTCCCCTCGATCGTGTGGTGGAACTTCACGTGGCAGGTAGCTCTGTCACCAACCACGCAGGGCTCGAAATTATCGAAGATGATCACGGGACTACAGTGCTCCCAGACACCTGGGAGATCTTTGACCACGTGCTCGCCCGCGCTACCAACCTCAAGGCCGTCGTTTACGAATGCGAGCGAAATTCCCTGGAAGAGACCCTCGAAGGATTCGAGCGGGTCCGCGCTGCTACTGACGCCCATGGGCGCTTCCGGGGGGCTCCTTCTTGACCCCGATCGCGCTCCAGCGCATGAGCGTGCGCATGCTCTACGACTGGGAGTTGACCACCTCCATCTACGACGCTGGCGTCGATCCCATCCTCGGCGTTCACGTCCCCGCGACCGCGCGGAGAGTGTTGACACGACCGGCGCGCGAGCTTTGGCGAAGCGACCCCTACCGACGAAGCAGGACCCTCACCGCCCTGTTGCGCGTCTTCAAGGGAAGCTGCGCGTGGGCGATCCTTCAAGACCCCCCACGCGCCCTCACGGATTTTTTTACGAGCCGTCTCTTTCACCGCAGCATCGAGGAGCGGACGTCGACGGTGCGAGCGTTTGGCCGCTGGCTGGAGGAAGGCTCCGTGGACCACGCGGAGGTCGCGGCGCTCGCACGCCTCGAAGGCGGCCTCGATGACGTTCGGCGACAGCGCACCACCAGCTCCCCGATCCACTCGCCGCGATGGTCCATGAGCCCCGGCGCGCGCGTGACCAAGGTCCCCGAGGGGACGAGCGAACTGCTCGACGCGACGGTCCGGCGACTCGACAAGCACCCCATCTCCGCGACCCACGCGGCGGTTCACAGGGAGTGGGACTGCGCCGACCTCACCCTCGGCGCAGGCCCTCACGAGACGCTCTTGCTCCAACGTGACGAGCGCGGAGGCGCGCACATCAGCCGCGTCAGCGAGCCGATGTACGACCTGCTAGCGGCGCTGTCCTCCGACGCCTCCCCAAATGCCCTGTCGGCGGTGGGCGCAAAGCACTGCGTGAGCCCTGAGGATCTCCAAGAGCTGTTGCGCGACCTTTGTGAGGATGGCGTCGTCGTGGGTTTAGATTCGCTCGGCTAGCCCTCCCCCGCGTCAGTCATTGTCGCGCACGTCGTAGGCCTGCGCGGTCCCTCGTGCGCTCGCGCGGTTGGCGTCGCGAGCCATGAACAGAAGATTCGGTTCGGCTCGGGCGTGGTTGAAAAGCGTCGATATTTGTCCGAGATTCACCGGCATTAGCGCCCTCGGATCGCTCGCTGCCCCGCATGCACTCGCTCTGGAACCTCGTCCTCACCGCCGGCCTTGAAGGCCCCGCTGCGTTCGTGGCTCCTGGAGCAGCGGCGCCAGTCCCCATCGCCCGCGACGCTCCCCCCATGGTGCATGCGACCCGCCTCGACGAGGCCTCAATCCAAGTCGACGGCGCCCTCGATCCTCAAGAGTGGGAGCAGGTCTCGCCGCTCCCGGCCCTCATGCAGGTGACTCCTCGGTACGGCGCGCCCCCCTCGGAGCCCACGACCATTCGGGTGGCCTACGACGGCCGCGGCGTCTACGTCGCGTTCGCGTGCCTCATGGACCCGGACAAGATTCGGGCGCCATTCTTCGTCCGCGATCAAGCGCAGCCCGGCGACCTCGTCTTCCTTGAGATCGACCCCGGGGATGACAATACCAACGGATTTTACTTCGCGACGTCAGCCTCGGGTGCCATCGTCGACGCCCAACTCTCCCGAGATGTGGAAGAGGAGCGCCTGTGGGACGGCGTGTGGCAGAGCAAGACAAAAATTACCGAAGATGGATGGAGTGCGGAGTTCTTCGTGCCCTGGTCCACGCTGCGATTTCGTCGAAAAGGCTCCCCGCAGCTCGCGATTAATGTGGGTCGTACGCTCTCGGCGGGGAACGAGACCAGCCGCCTCGCCGCGCCTCCCCAAGGCGTCCCCGGTCGGCTCTCCTACGCCGTCCCCCTGGGCAGCCTCGAAGATGTGGCCACGCCGCTCAACCTTGAACTGCGACCGTTCGCTTCGTTGCGAGGCGCCGTCCGGCGACCGGAGGGGAGCCTCGATGACACCTGGCGCGCGCTCCCCAACGCGGGACTTGATCTCAAGTATGGACTCTCCGGAACGCTCACCCTCGACGTCGCCATCAACCCCGATTTTGGGCAAGCCGAAGTCGACGCCGCGTTCTTAAACCTCGGCCCCTTCGAGGTCTTTCTCCCGGAGAAGCGACAGTTCTTCCTAGAATCTCGAGATATTTTTAGCAGCAGCTTCAACCTGTTTTATTCGCGCCGCGTGGGCGCCGCACCGCGGCCCAGTGATGTCCCGTCGACCACAAAAACCTTGGACGGGGTCGACGAGCAAGGCTCCCTGCAGTCACTCGACCCCGTGACGAGGATCGGAGGGGCTGCGCGCATCACCGGAGAGGTCGCGCCCGGATGGATCCTCGGTGTACTCACCGCGACCACGATCCCGACATCGGCGGAGGTCTCCTTCTCAGATGGAGAGACGACGACCGTACGCGCCACGCCAACGACCCAGTGGTCCGCCGCACGACTTCGGCGCCAGTTCGACAGTCAAAGCTACGTGGGCATGATCGCGACCCACGTGGCTCCCGCCCGCGGCGACGACCACAGCCTCGTCGGCGGCCTCGACTACCGCGTGCGATTTCGCGAGCGCTGGACGCAAAGCGGGCAAGTCATCGCCACGCGGCGCCGTGGCAAAACCGGCATGGGCGCCACGAGTCGAATCGCCCACAGCTCCCCGCGGACTCGAATTCACGCCGAAATCGAGATGCTCACTCCGAACGCCGATTTCAACCGACTCGGCTACATGCGCTTCGCCGATTACACCTCCCTCGAGATCGGCAGCCACCTGTTCAACGCGCAGCCCGTGGGGCGCTCGATCCGCAAGCTCGACGCCCAGGCTCACGCCAACCTCCGCGTCGACTTCTCAGGCCGCGTCACCGAGAAGATGATCAACACGGAGTGGACCCTCGAGACGCTCGGGCTCTGGCGCATCTCCACCGTCGCCGGCGGACACTTTCCTCAGCTCGATCCCTACGAGACCCGCGGCAATATCCCATACGAGGTTCCCATCCATTGGTGGACCGGGCTCAACATGCGCAGCCCCACCGATCGCCGGGTGGTCGCCAGCCTCGGAGCGAGCTACGGCGAGCAGGCTGGAAAACCGGGGCCCGACGCCACGGCGGCCCTCAGTCTGCGCCCCCTCGATCGCCTCCGCTTTGACCTGAGCGGGGAGTTCCATGCCACCTTTGGCCGGCCGCGTTGGATCACCGAGCGCGACGATGGCATGCCCATCTTCGGCACCGCCGAAACCTACAACGCCATCGGCGACCTGCGGGTGACGCTGGGGATTCAGTCGCGGCTCTCTTTGTCGGTGTGGAGTCGGCTCTTTTACGCCACGGCGACCCACGATCGGTTTTTTGAATTGCGCGGTCCCGCGCGGCTCGTGGAGACCGGGAAAGCCCCGTGGCTCGGCGCCTACGACGTCGGCTCCACCAGCCTAATTTTGAACGGGATTTTGCGATGGGAGTACCTCCCTGGGAGTTTCTTTTTCGCCACCTACACGCACCGTTCTCTCCTTGGCGAACAGGGGTCCGTTGCGTTCGAGCCCACGGGGATTTTCACCAATCTCGGAGCGCCTCAGGCTTCACATGAAGACACGATATTCTTGAAACTAATGCACTTATTCAGCTTGTAGGACAACGTAATCAAACGCCTTGTCATGTGGGCACGGTGCCGCATCAGGACTGCCGAGGCCCCGGGAAGCCCCCTTCGAATAGTGGTACGGTGTGACGCGTGACGTCGCCATCCCAGGTGCTCCGAGTGGGCGCAGTGACTCCCCCGGCCAGCCTTGATGATCCATCGGGTAACGACTTCACGAGCGCCATGGTGTTCTCGCATGTGTATGAGACGCCCATCGCCCGAGATCCTGCGACAGGCGACATGGCACCGGCGCTCTTTACTCGCCCCCTGCATCGCACCTCTGGCGATGAATGGGAGGGCACGGTCCGAACGTCCCTGCAGCTCTCTGACGGGACGCCAGTCACCCCCGACGAGCTCGCCAGCAAGCTCACGCAACTCATGGATTCGGAGGGCATGCGGTTCACCGCCGCGGGCGACGTGCTCCGCATCGTCGCCCCGGATGTTCGCGATCTCAACGCGCGGCTGTCCCGTCGCGGGTGCGCGCTCGGGTTTGATCGCGGCGGCAAACAGCTCGGTACAGGGCCATACGGGGTCGTTGAAGCCTCGCCGGAACTCATTGTATTGGAGGCGAACAGCCACCATCCATCGATCCCATCCATCTCGCGGGTCGAGGTGCATTGCTTCCCAGAGCGCCGAGGGGGCAAGGACCAGCTCATCGAAGAGCTCAACGGCAAGAACCTCGACCTCACTGTGGATCTCGCCCGCGCCGACGTCGATCGTGTCCACGGCATGCGCAAGGTCTTTCGACCCGGCGCGAGCACCTGCGTCCTCGCCTTTAATACCCAGGGCCGCATGGCCAACCCAAACTACCGTCGCGCCATCGCAAAGGTGATCGACCTCCATGCGCTGAGCGAAGCGAACTATCAAAACTCCGTGGCCTACCTCGCCCGAGGTGTCCTCCCTCCAATGCTGGGGCGACCGCGCGCGGTGAACATCTTCGCCCCCGCCGAGGGCGCCGCGGAGATGGCCGGCGTAAACTTCGGGTCACCGCTGAAGCTGCTTCGAGTGTGGGCGCCGCGCTCGTACAACCCTGAGCCTGCGGGGACCGCGACGCTCATCGCGCAACAGCTTGTGAACGCCGGGATCGCCGTCACCCACATCACCCCCAAGACCCCTCAAGACTACCAGTCGCACCTCAACGACGGAGACTACGATCTCGTGCTCGGCGGGTGGATCGCCGACACCGCCGAGCCGCTCGACTTTTACGAGGCGCTGTTCTCGCCCGCGTCGATCCCCAGCGCGTCCAACAACAACCCGAACTCGTGCAATATGGCGCGGTGGGACGACCCAGAGACCAACGCCCTCCTCGCCGCGCTGCGCCAATCGGGGAGCACCGGCGTGCATCAAAAAATCGAAGATCGGATCAGCGCGCAATGTCCCGTGGTCGCCCTCATGTACGGCCCCTCCATCGCCGTTCACGGGTGGCACGTCCAAGGCTTCGCCTGGGGCCAGCAGCCGTTCCCTTCCTTCACAGAGCTTGAGCTTCCGAAGTAGCCGCTTCGCCGCGCGCGCTACGTCCGCCGTGACCTCAGGTGGGTGACGCGGCCACGAACGCGTGAAGTTCACCCTCGCGCTCGCTGCAGAGCGCCGCGCGGTACCCCTCAAAGGGCAGATTAATTCGCTCCATGCGCCAACGGGTCGGCACATCCTCTTGGAGGCGTGTCCACTCGAGCCGCGGCGTTCCCGGCTCCAACGCGACACAAAAATCTGACGCGGGGAAAGAGAAACCAGTCCCGTGCAACTTCAGATACGCCTCCTTGCACGCCCACAGGCGGTAAAAGTAGTCGGAGAGGCCCTCCGGGCCCGTCGCGCACATGCGTGCGTGCTCCTCAGGGGCGAAGAATCGCTTCCCGATCTCCACGAGTCGTCGCTCAGCGCGCAGCTCCTCGATGTCTACCCCGACCTCACACTCTCGAGAGACCGCCAAGACAAACTTGTCTCCGCTGTGCGAGAGGTTAAAGCGGACGGCGGCGTTGTCGCCACAGAGGCTGGGCTTGCCGTGTGGTCCGTAGTCAAAGGATAAGTCCCGAGGTTCGCCGCCGACGTACATGGCCAACACCCGGCGCAGGGCCGACCTCCCCGCGATGAATGACTCGCCGCGCGCGCGCACGACGAATCGATCCGCGCGCTGCCGCTCTGCCACCGTCAACACCCGCTCGTCGCCCGGAGAGTACCGGAGGTCTCCACACCATAGATCTACCCCCGCATCTCGGGGGTTCCAGTTGGCTGCCGCCCCCCACTCAACGCTCCCTGGATCCGCGCGCATCTCCTCCACGCTACCACGCAATCCCCGATACGTGGGAGGTGCTGGATGGCGTCGCGGCCCGAGTGCTACCGTCCGGGCGATGGAGCGAGAACCTCCCATGAGCCCCAGCCAACTCACGGCGCTCGGCCTCACATTTGACGAACGAGCGCAGGCGACGGCCGTGATCGACGGGGCCCGTTCATGGAGCTACGGCGACCTGAGAACCGCCGCTGCCTCGCGCGCCCAAGCCCTCTCCAAGCGAGGCGTAGTTTGTGGTGACCGCGTCGCCTCCCTGCTCTCCCCGAGCATGGAGGCCATCGCCTGGAACCTCGCCTGCTACGCGACCGGCGCGGTCTTCGTGCCGGTAAACACCCGCTATCAATCCGCCGAAATTCGACACATCGTCGAAGACTGTGCGCCGCGAGTGATGCTGCACGAGCCCGCGTCCACCCCCACACTTCACGCGGTGCGCGACGCCATCGACGGTGACGTCGACCTGCTCAATACGCACGACGCATGGACGCCCTCGAGCGAGCCCCCGACGGCCGGCCTGAACTTGCCGAGCGACGACCGCGCGCTGGCCTTGCTCATCTACACCTCCGGCACAACCGGACGAAGCAAGGGCGTCATGCTCGAGCAGGGCGCCGTGCTCGGCAATATGCGCGCGCTCACCGACGCGTGGGGGTTTCACCCCAACGATCAGCTTGTCCTCGCGCTGCCGCTGTTTCACGTGCACGGCCTTTGCATCGGCGTGCACGGCGGCTTGCTTCAGGGCCTCACCCTTCGTCTCGTCCCGAAGTTCAGTCCCGCCGCCGTCGCCGACTCCTTGCGCGCGGGCGGCACTGTCTTCATGGGGGTCCCCACCATGTACAGCCGAATCGTAGACCACCTGAGCGCCCACCCGGAAGACGTGGATCCCTTCCGAGCTGCGCGGCTGTTTACCTCCGGGAGCGCCGCCCTGTCACCTCAAGTCTTCTCCGCGTTCGAGGCCCTGACCGGGCACCGAATCCTCGAGCGATACGGGATGTCGGAGACCCTGATCACCCTCTCCAATCCCTTGGAGGCAGAGCGCCGCCCCGGCACCGTAGGCCGCCCCGTCCCCGGCGTCGACGTCCGGGTGCGCGACGACCAGGGCACCATCATCACGAGTGATTCTCCGGGAGAACTTGAGGTGCGAAGCAACGGCATGATGCGCGGATACTGGGGGCGCGATGCCCCCTCGAATCCGTGGTTCGCCACCGGGGACATCGTCACCCGCGCGACCGACGGCTACCTCTCCATCGTGGGCCGCAAGTCCGTGGACATCATAAAATCTGGGGGCTTTAAGATCGCAGCACGCGAAATTGAAGAGGTGTTGCGCGACCACCCCGATGTGGAGGAGGTCGGCGTGGTCGGCGTGACGCACCCAGAATGGGGCGAGGAGATCGTGGCGTTCGTCGAGGGCGCGTCGCGACCGGAGACCCGCGACGCGCTCGAACACCACTGCAAAGCAGCGTTGGCCCACTACAAGTGTCCCCGGCACTTTTGGTTCGTTGACGCTCTCCCACGCAACGCCCTCGGAAAACTCCAAAAACACCTCCTGAAGCGGGAGCATACCCGCCTCCTCACGGGCGCCTAACTCTGCCTAGGGCGCGAGCGAGCAGTTGTCGAGGAGCCTCGACTTCCCGAAGTGCGCTGCGATAGCGCACACGCAAGGGCCGGTGACCTCCCGAACAGGCTCGAGGGTCCCCGCGTCCACAATTTCTAGATAGTCGAGTCTGCCAGGCACGATGGCCGCGGCTCCTCCCTCAAGCAACGCCGCCACCCCGCGCTCTCCCGCCGCGAAGCGCTCTTGCACAGTGGTCATGAGCGCCGGAATTCGCAGCGCTTCCCGCCGGTCCTCCGCGGTCAGATACGCGTTGCGACTCGACATGGCGAGCCCGTCCGGCTCTCGGACGATGGGCCCTCCCACGACCTCGCCACCAAGGAAAAACTCCGCATGCATCCTGCGGATCACCGCGAGCTGCTGCGCGTCTTTTTCTCCGAAGACCCCAACATCTGGGCGGATGAGCCCCCAAAGTTTCATGACCACCGTCGCCACCCCACGAAAATGGGTGGGACGGGACCGCCCACAAAGCCCCCCGGAGAGCGTGGTGATGTCGACCCAGGCCCCTTCTCCCAGGGGATACATCTCGTCGATGCTCGCCGGAACGAAGACGACATCTGCGCCTGCTGCCCTGGCCTTCTCAAGATCGCCGTCAAGGTCCGTGGGATAACGATCCAGATCCTCCCCCGCGGCGAACTGCGTGGGATTCACAAAAATCGTCAGCATGACCTGGCCCGAGGGCCCGACCCGCTCGCGCGCGATTCGGAGGAGACTCAAATGTCCCTCGTGCAAGAATCCCATGGTAGGTACCACCCCCACGCGCACCTCCTCCCCGAGCCCCTCACGCCAACGGCGCAACGGCTCGACACCGTCGAGCAGCTTCACGCCCCGCCGTCCCCGTCGCTGGGCCCGTAGCCCTCCGCCCTCTCAGATCCCTGGTGCACCGCGGACCCGGTCGTGGCTTTGGAGGTCATCGGTGAGGCGCCAAAGCTCTGCGCCTCCGTTGGGAATGCACGAGCACGAACTTCATCTGCGTACGATTGAAACGCCGCGCGGATCGGTGCCGCCAGCTCGGCGTAGCGCTTAACAAAGCGCGGCTTGAACCCGTCGTCGAGTCCCAGCAGATCGTGCATCACCAGCACTTGCCCGTCGCAGGCGACCCCCGCGCCAATGCCAATGGTGGGGATTTGCACCGCCTGGGTTATCTCCGCCGCCAGCGAAGAGGGGATCCCCTCCAGCACCAGGCAAAACGCCCCCGCCTGCTCCACCGCGCGGGCGTCCTCCATGATCCGCGCGCGCGCCGCCTCGTCGCGCCCTTGCACTTTGAACCCCCCGATGGCGTGCACGCTCTGGGGCATCAGCCCCACGTGCCCCATGACCGGAATGCCGGCTGCAACGATTCGCTCGATGCTTCCCGCCACGGAGATGCCCCCCTCAAGCTTGACGCCGTGCGCGCGCCCCTCTTTCATCGCCCGACCTGCGGCAGCCACCGCCTGCGCGGCGCTCTCTTGATAACTCATGAAGGGTAAGTCAAGGATGACCTGGGCGTACTTGGTCACCCGGCTCACGCACCGGGTGTGGTAGATCATCTCGTCGAGCGTGACCGGGAGCGTGTCTTGGTGCCCCTGCACCACCATCCCAAGCGAGTCCCCGACCAGCAGAATATCTACATCCGCAGAGTCCGCCAGCCTCGCGAAGGTGGCGTCGTATGCGGTGAGCATCACGAGCGGTCGCCCTTCGTGCTTGGAGGCGAGAATTTTTGGCACAGTGACCTTGGTGCGCGACCGGTCCATCAGGCCGGGAGCATATCCTAGCTCCCCGGTTTGCGCACCCGTCGCCCCCCCGAAAACAAGATCTTCAGTTCCGGTGGCAGGGCGCCCCTCTAACGTCCATATTTTGTTACTGTTTCGCCCTTGTCTAGATGTCGGCTCGGTAGATTCTCATGCGGAAAATAGAACGTCTCAATGCCCTCCGGCCGGTCCACCTGGCCTTCGTCTCATTGTTGCTCGGGATGACCGCCTGCTCGGACCCCGTGATCGAGGCGAGCTCGGGTAGCGACGGCACCGCGGGGGAGACCGGAGGCGACGGAGACGGAGACGGAGACGGAGACGGAGACGGAGACGGGGACGGCAGCATCCAAGGCCTCATCAACTTCAACTATTACCCCGAAGACGCGAGCGGCGCTCCGGCGCAAATAGGGTTCAGCGCGGGCTTCCGTACCATCCCCTTCAATCAAACCAACGACTTCCACGCCGCCTACGCGTTCGGCCTCACGGTCCCTCTCGCGCCCAGCGAACTCGACACCGCGGAGTTTGGTGGCATCCCCGCCCCGTTGAACTGGGGCAAGGCGAACATATGGGTCACCGCGGGAGATGGCATCAACATGGTCACCACCGACGACGCCGTGTCTGCGTCGGCCTGCCTCATCCAAGTTGGCGTTGGGCAAGAGTTTCCAATGTACACGGCGAGCGACGCCCCCATGTTCTCGGAGGCGTGTCAGCCTCAGGCGAGTGACTTCGCGTTCGGCACCGACTACACAGTCGGCGTGTTTGGCGGCGACGCCTTCGCCAACAACGGCTTCACCGGGGTCCGCACGCCGAACGAGCTGACCGTCACGTCCCCTGACCTCTCCGTCTACGGTCTTGAGGTTAACCGCGCAGACGGCCTCGGACTGGAGTGGGAGGCGAACGCAGAGAGCGATGACCCGCTCCTCCTCCGCATCCGCGATACCAACGGGAGCGTGCTCGCGGCGTCCGCGACCGACGACGGCGCATTCAGCTTTTCCGGCGACGATTTGAGCGATCTCAGCGCTGGATTCGCGACGCTCACGGTCACCCGAGAGCACGCCATCGAACGCTCCCTCGGCGACGATATCGGAGCCGCTCAGATTGTGACGCGAGTTGAGGTGTGGGGATACCTCACGCTGATGTGATCGGCGCCCCGCCCAGAAGATTTTAGTAGGAGACACAACAATGAAACGAAGACGATTTATCAAGACACTCTCTGCAGGGGCTGCAGGGTTCGGGATCCTCAAGTATCCCCGCCTCGCGCACGCGGGCTGGGGCGACTGGCCTAGCGACAAAATCGACGCGATTCTTCCCGAGTCGCGAACGGCAAAAAACGTCCTCGAGGTCTATATGTATGGGGGTGTCTCCGCGTTCGATAGTTTCTACAGCGTCCCTGGCTGGGGGACGGGGAACGGCACCTTCCTCAACGCCTACCTGGCCGACACCGAAGACCGCTTTCAATCGTGCGGGTTTGGGACGTCGAACGAGTTGACAGAGCCGTTCGCTGACGACGAGAACGGCACCACCGTCCACCTCGGCCCGTGGTCCATTCCCCTCCGGGACCGCCCAGACATCACCGATCGCATGCGCATCATCACCATGCGTCATGACCAGCTCGCGCACGAGGGGGCCAACCCGCTCGCCCTGTCTGGGAATCGGCTCGGTTCACCACGTCTGGCCGGCCTGGGGTCCTCCATCCAGCGCTACTTCCTTGAGCAGCAAGGCGGCTTGCGGGCGACGCCGTATGCCTACGTGCTCTACCCCGGCGTCGAGTTCGCCACGGACAACGTCAGCGCGGGATCTGCCGTTGGGCTTCATCCCGGCAACGCAACCCCGCTGAGCCTCACGGTCTCCGCCGGCTCTCAAATCACCCAGCTGCTGTCGCGAGACGGCGTGGGCAACAACCGCGCCGCGTTCGACTCGGCCATGTCGCACTACGAGAACGCCTATCGCCAGCAATTCCGCGCGGGGGGCAAGGGCGCGCCCACACGCTCGCAGTCCCGATCCAACTTTGAGTTCTCCAACTACGCCCGGCGAAACGCCGATGCCATCCAGAGCGTCCTCGATCCGAGCTTCTTCCAGTCTATTTCTGGCAGCGAGTGCGGCTCGAACGCGACGGACATGCCCGCCATGCAGCTTCGTCTCGCGACCGCCCTCCTCACGCGGACGACGGACGCGGCACGCTACGTCCAGGTCATCGACGGCGGCATCACCCCCAACCCCAACGCGGGACACGACACCCACGATGGCCACGTCAACTATGCGTCGCGCAACGTCGTCCACACCCTCAAGGAGCTGGCCGACCGCATCAACGCACCCGGTGAAAATGACCCCGAGAAGCTCAACCTCGACGAGACCATGATCGTGCTCACGACGGAATTTGGACGCACGCCGGAGCGACAGGGGTCCACCGGACTCAACCACTGGCCACAAGGCTACGTGTCCGTGTTTATCGGCGGTCCCGTCACCAGCGCCGAGCGCGGGGTGTACGGATACATCACTGAAGACCAGGGCATCGCCCAAAACTGGATGACTCCCGCAGAGAATCGAATGTCCGTGATGGCAGCCATGGGCATCTACCCCTTCAGCCCAGAGACCTTCGCCGTCGGTGATGTACTCGGCGGGGTCGCCAACGAACTCGAAGCCGCCACGCGGATCCGCGAGCAATACTTAGGAGTCACGCTGTGAATCACTCAATCTGGACAACGAAGACGCTGCTTCGACGACGACTCCTCACGGTGTCTGTCGCCGCTCTACTCTCCTGGATTCCCGCGTGCGGTGACACCGACCCTACGGGCGCCTCTGATGGTGGCACCGAGGGAGGCGACGGTGACGGCGACGGCGACGGCGATACCGGAGGCGCTGACCCGGGCCAAGAACCCCCCGCAGGCAGCGGTGAGGAGGAGCTTTGTGACGCGGGCAACGCCTCGTGGGTACAGCAGGCGCTTCCCCTTATCCAAGGGCGCAAGCCGGAGAGCCGGCGCGAGATTCAGGTTCTGTCGGACATGATCGACCAGCTTGACGCCAAGGGGCTCTCTGGCAGGGCGATCGTGGCGCGAGGCCTGGCGAGCGGCGACCGCTACGTCGACCGATGGGAGACCTTCTTCTACGAGCAGACGCGGGTGAACCGCATCGAGATCAAGGCCAACGTCGCCTGCTACGGCGTGACCACGGGAGCCGCCAGCGGGACCAACCTCGCGGAGTTCATCCGAGACAATGACCCCGCTACGAGCAACTTCGGCGCCCAAACCACCATGCAGGACGTGCTGCGAAGCAGCCTCTTGCTCGATGATCTCTCTCCCTTTTACCGCGCCGACTTGTTCGCGCGGATGGCACGGCCGCTGACCGGGGCCAACGTGTCTGCCCAAGACCTCGACCAGATGCGTCGCACCAACTACGGCGAGATTTTTGAGTCCGCCTACATGGGACGAAAAACGAGCTGTCTAGAGTGTCACAACAGCAACGCCTCGGTCACGTACAACAGCGACCCCGTCTACAACCGCCACTGGCCCATCGAAGGTCACTTTGAGAAGGCCGTCTGGGGGGAGCACGCCGGCCGCCCCGAAGAAGAGTTCTTCGCAGCGTTCCGCTGGAACGGATTCGCGGACACGGGCTCCGTACGACCCTGGGGCATGAGCGGTGAATGTGGGAGTTTCACGACCAACCACTCCGGAGATCTGTGGGACTGGGACGGCTACCTCGGCGGAGCGCTCCCCGCGGCACCGCAACTGTTCGATGTGGAGCCCAAACTCCGCAGCGGATTCGAGAGCCTCGCACTCGACGGCCTGATGCTCGGCGACGACGATTCTGTCCCAGCTGACCAAGCCTTGGCCTATCTCACCTCGTCCACTGTCGCGAACGCGGTGTGGAAAGAGGCCATGGGGAACCGACTCGTCGTCGCCAACAACTTCCCACGCAATGATAAGCAGCGTGAGATCCTCCAGGATCTCACAGAGGCGTTTATCGAGTTCAGCTACTCGCCGCGCGAGCTGCTGGTGGAGGTGACCACACACCCCTACTACAACCAGGCCCCGCCGTCCTCATGTGGCGCCACTTCGCCGTACAACCTGGAGCCCGTATTCGATCCATTTAGCATCGACGCGGCGGACCCCAACACTCGCATGAACTCCGTGGGAGACGCCGTACACCGGCACTCGGCGTGGGTCCTCATGGACAGCGCTGCGCAGTCCATGTGGTGGGATCGACCGCAGCGCTTTGGTCCCGCGACCAACTTCTCTCAACCAAACTCTCTCGACTTCCTCGAATCCCAAGGGGTGTTTGTGAAGGACGCCGTCCCCGGATTTAATGGGGTCGACTTCTACGGGATGTTGTTTTGGGAGCAAGAACTCGCCGCGGGGAACGATCCGTTCTTGAACGGCGCCTGCACGGGGCCGCTGTCCGGGGGCTGCGCGCCCACGGACTACGTCAACGCCCTCATGAACGCAGCGCAAAGCACCACCGGCGCGACCGCCGAGGATGTGGTCATCGCCGTCAAAGACCGCCTCTTCGGCGTTCCCAGCGTCACGCAGGTGGAACGCCCCTTCATTGAGGCGCTCCTCGGAGTGCCGCTGTCGGCCCCGGTGGACAGCGTGGAGCTCAACGCGTTTGAGGCGGGCGTCCGACGATTCGCCGGGCTGCTGCTCAATACGCCGCAGTACATGTTGAGCGGCGTAGCGCCGACCGACGTGTCCGCAGATCCACTGATCATCGTGGACGGGACCTCCACGCTGCAGCTGTGCGAAGCGCTCGGTGGAGACATCCTCACCGGCGCGGGTCAAAACTTCTCGTGCGCAGAGAGCGGTATCACGGTCGAGTAGTCACGACGCGTCGCGCCCGGAACCGGCACCCACCTAGCGTGGGGACGCCGGTCGCGGGGCGAGGCTGTTTCTGTGGCGCTCGGCGAGCGCTCGCTCTGGCGCCTCAGGCTCGGGCCGGGAGAGATAGGCCGCCCAGAGTCTTAAAGTCAGCGCCTCTCCCCGGCCGCTAAATTGTCGGGACAGGGCGCGAACGTACAGGGCCTCGTGGGCCGGCAACGCTCGAACCAGCCCGCGAAGCGCCCGCAGGTCCTTGTCCGCGGTCTGGGCAGCGCGCATGGCCGCAGCCGCTCCGTCGCGATCGCCAAGTCGATCAAGGAACACCGCCCGCAAGTACACCGTCCGCGTGTTCGCAGCGCTGCCAGTCCGGTCCGATCCAAGGACCGGAGCGCCCAAGGCCTCCAACCCCTCCGCGTGGCGGAGCGTGATGAGCGAGGCCACCGCGTGAAGCCACCGCGTATCCGCAGCTCCCACCGCCCCGGCCTCGACCCCCTCGTGAAGAATTCGAGTCGCGCCCTTGATGTCGGTCACGGCGAGCGACGCTCCTGCCCACACGAGAAAGACAGGCGCGGGCGCTGGCACTCCTCGACGGGTGAACTCCGCACGGACTCGCGCGCTCCAAGCCATAAGGCGTCGTCGCTTGCGCGTGCGGGTCGCCACGAACTCGTCGAGCCCGTCCGCCTCGAACCCGTACGGCAAGGTCTCTGCTCGACCCCACGCCTCCATTAACCCGAGCGTGCCGACGTGTGGCGCGAAAGGGCAGCGGCCATACCGCTCCTCCCATCCCTCGTCGCTGGCCCGCAACGCCCCTCCATCTTGCCCAGCTCGCCGCTGGGCGAGACGCCGCGCGGCGACTCGCTCCGAACCTCTGCAATCGGCCTCTTGAGTGTCCACCGCTGCGCGCCATGGGTCTACGTTCGCGGGAAGGTCGCGCGTGCCCGGCCGAGACGCCGCCCCCGGCGGAGCACCCGCCCCAACCATCACGAGCGGCAACATCCAAGCAGCGACCATCCCTTTATACCTAGCACGATGGCCATTTTTTTGGCGACAGGGCCTAGGTTCTGCACACTGGTATCGATGAAGCCCGCCACCCCACCTCCGTCGATCATCGAAGTCCTGGTCACGGTGTCGGCGGTGCTCGCGCGTCGCGCGAGCCTTGGGCTGGGCGCGGGGGCACGTCGGCTCCTCATCGGTGGGCCTCGACGGATCATCGCGTTCTCGGTGGCAGGTGCGCGGCGCGGTCGTCTCGCGGCCGCCGCCCTCGCCAGAGCGGTTGCTCGACGGGCTCACCTCCTCGCCGCCGTCTCTCGGCGCGCGCTTTTGGCAGGGTCCATGATGGTGCTCGCCATCTCCGGTGGCTCGCTGGTGGCAGCCCGGCACGACGCGCTGATCCCCAGCACACCGGAGGTGTTCTTTGTGGCCTTCGCCGTGTGTGGCGGTCTTTGCATCGCGGCCCCCGAGCGGCGCTTGCGCTTGGGCGGCCTCGCCGTGGGCACCGTGCACGGCGTCTTCGCGGCGTTGACATGGTTTGGCACCCACGCTTAGTCCTTGAGGGTGATCCGAGCCCGCACACAGTCGGCCCAATCGGTGCCTTAACCCGGCATGATTTCGCCTATACTGCCAGGCCATGCGTGCTCGCCCGACCTCCCTGCGATCGACTTTTGCGTGCCTCCTCCTCGTCGCCTCCCATGGCTGCGGCGACGCATCCAAGACCGGCGACGGCGTGACGAAGGACTCGACCGGGAGTGACGCTGCGCCCAAGCCGGTCGCCGGCTCGCTCCCCGCCCAAGGAGGCCTCCCCCAGGTGGACCTCGCGTCGCTACGCGGCGCGCCTGCGTTGTTCTTGGTGGAGGGCCGAGAGAGCATGGAGAAAGGCCAGAGCAAGGAGCTCAAGATCGCCTTGGACCGCTGGATTTATCCCCCTGAACTGCGCGCCTTCCTCGTGGCCGACGGCCGCCCCTACCGTTTTATCCCTGGCCTCAAAGACATGGCTGGTGAGTTCCTCGATGCCATGCGGCCTGAGCTGCGCTTGCCGATGTACGCGGACTTTCAAGGAGACGCCCTCAACCCGCTCGGGGTTGAGTCCGGCGCCTTCGAGCTCGTGGTTGTGGACGCGAAGGGCGTGGTGGCCCATCGGCACCGCGGAGACGCCGAGGCCGAAGACATCGAGACCATCCGGCTCGTGCTGGGCGCGAGTGAGCCGCCGCCGCCCCCCGCCGCCCCCACGTTCAAGATCGGCGATATCGATAACGC
>JBDQGY010000060.1:0-19373 GCA_040265175.1 Nannocystaceae bacterium | reverse complement strand
CGTTCAACGCGGGGAAGGGCGCCTGCATGAGCGCGGGCGGCGGGTTCGAGGCGGACGCGGGGCTCATGCGATCTCGAGATATGGGCATTGGAGCTGTGGCCTCCATGCCAATGCTGGCCAACGCCATTGACGCGGCGACGCTGGTCCTCGAATCGTCGAGGCATCACTTGCTGTGCGGCGAGGCCGGGGCGGCGTGGGTGCGCGGGCGGGGCGTGGGCATGTGGGGTAAGGACCAAGTGTGGACCCAAAAAGCGGAGGACCGGTACGAGGCGGCCGTGGCGGGGCGGATGGACAAGGACGGTCGCGCAGACACGGTGGGCGCCGTGGTGTTGGACGCTCGAGGGGACTACTGCGCCGCCGGTTCCACCGGTGGGGTTTTGTTGAAGACGCCGGGTCGGGTGGGGGACACGCCAGTACCGGGCGCCGGTTTTTATGCCACCCCCGAGCTCGGCGCGTGCGTGGCCACGGGCATGGGAGAGGCCATGCTGCGGGAAGTGACCTGCGTGCGTCTCTTGGAGCGAATCGCGCGCTCCTCTTTTTCACCCGAACGGTGTGCCCGTGAGTACTGTGAGGAGCTTCGTGCCTCTACCAACGCGGCGGTCGGGGTGGTTGGGATCACCGCGCGCGGGGTTGCGTTCGCCGCCCACGCGTGCCGGCACATGTCGTGGGCGCGCTGGAACGCGGGTGGTGCGGGGGCAGTCGAGGGGGCTCTGAGCGTCCCCTCGGGCGAAGATCTCACCGCGAGTGCGGATGACGCTTGATGTTCGCGTCCGCCTCGTGATACCTCCATGCACGCGCCAGGGTGGCGAAATCGGTAGACGCAGCGGACTCAAAATCCGCCGGGGCAGCCCCCCGTGAGGGTTCGAGTCCCTCCTCTGGCACGAAGCCGGGCCTCTTGCGAGGCCCGGCTTTTTTTAGCGTTGACGGCGCAGCCTCCGAAGACCTCTGGTTCAACCTGCGCACAATGGAATGACGACGTAGCGTCGTTGCGCTACGCTTTCGCTGTGGGGATGACAAGCTCCTTGGATGGACTGGAGGGCCACCTGCTCGTCGCGGTGCCACAGTTGGTCGACCCAAATTTCTATCGGGCGGTGGTGTTGATGCTTCAACACGACGAGGAGGGGGCCCTCGGCTTGGTGCTGAATCACCGCGTAGACCATCTGCTGGCCGATGTAGCTTCCGGGGTTGGCTTGGACTGGAAGGGAGACCCAGACACGGAGGTTGGCGTGGGCGGCCCGGTGGAGCCCGCCCGCGGCTGGGTCATTCACGACCGGCCCGAGTGGGACCCACACGCCACGGATATCCTCAACTCCTTGTCCTTGACCACGACCCTCGACGGTGTGGTTCGCGATGGGCACGAGGCCTTTGGCCAGGACGGCGGCAGGTTCTTATTCTTGCTCGGCTACTCCGGCTGGGGGGCGGGTCAAATCGAGGAAGAGATCGCGGCCGGGAGTTGGGTGGTGGTCCCCGTGCGAGGGCCCGAGGCGGACACCGAAGCCCCAGGCGTGATGCAGGACTTTGTGTTGGATACGCCGTCGGCGACGATGTGGACGCAGGCGTTGGAGAGCCTCGGGATTGATCCCGTGCGTCTCGTGGGACTCAATCGCAGCGTCGGCCTCCACTGAGGAGGATGCTTCAAGACGCCGCGTCGGAACGCCGAAGCCCCTCGACGAAGAGGCTACCCCAGCCCGCCATGAGGGAGAGTCCCCCCAATGGCGTGATCATCCCGAGCCATCGCGGTCCGCCGAGGGTCATCGCGTACAGGGTGCCGGAGAACACGAGGACGCCCGCGACAAACAACGCGAAGGCCCGCCGCACCATCGGGCTGCGGTAGGCGTCGCCCACGGCAAGCCCCGTGAGCACCACTGCGTGGGCAAGCTGGTAGGCGCTGGCGGTCTTCCACCAGCCAAGAGCGGCGGGCTCAACCCGGGCCGCGAGCCCATGCGCGCCGAAGGCTCCAGCCGCGACCGCGAGCAGCCCCAGTGCAGCCGCGGTCATCAAGGCGCGGCGCTGGGTCATGGGTGCACCTCCGCTGCGTTCGATCTGTCGGTCGCTCCGCGAATTTCACGGAGCCAACTGTGGAGAGGCACTCGCGGACGGGACGCGGCCTCGACATGAAAGGGCTCGTAGCTGATGAAATCACGGGTGGCGACCTCGTCGATCCACAGTTCGACGTCGCCGATGTCCGCACCGAGCCACTTTGTGGTTTTACGGAGCCGTTTTGCGAACGCTGCGCCGGTCTCTCGCCGCTCGTCCCCGTCGCGATCCGTGATGACGAAGCGAATATCATCGGGCGCGGACTCCACAAGCTCGATGGTCTTTTCAATCGGGTGCGTCGGGGCTTTTCCACTCTGCCGCGGCGGGGCCGGCGGAAGATCCCGCGGGTCCATGATCGCGTCGACCACGCGACCAGGCGTGGCCTCGAGCCGACGCAACTCGTCGAATAAAAGCGCACGAACGAGGCGCTCCTCACCGCTGGTGGACTTGAAGATGAAGGGCCGAGAAGAGGCAAATGGATGCTCTGATACGATCCCGACAAAGCGAGATGCCGTGCGGATCTGTCGGCCCCACCGCGTGAAATAGCGTCGCTCCATCCACGCCGCAGCGAGGCCGGGGCTCAGCTCCCGATCGCGTCGAAGATAGACGCCCTCGCTTTTGCGGATGAACTCGATCAGGCGCTCAATTTTCTCCACTTCCGTGGGGGGGCGGTAGGGGTAGCGCTCGTCGTAGCGCTGTTCCTGGGCGCTCTTTGCGTCGGTGACCCGGTCTTCAAACTCGTGAACCGTGCACGCCTCCGTGCCCACGCAAAGCGCGAGGCACGCGAGAACCTGTCCGAGGTTGGGTGGAGTTGCGCGCACGTGCTGGTACGGTACCACCACTGTGGGGGCGACAGGTGACGAGGACCTCTTCGAACGCGCGAGTCTCCTGGACCCGTCGCTGACGCCGCTCGCGGAGAGGATGCGCCCGACGAGGCTCACCGAGGTGCTCGGGCAGCAACATGTGACCGGCCCTGGGCGTTTCTTAGAACGGATGAGTCGCTCGACAGGACGGATCCCCAGCATGATTTTGTGGGGACCACCCGGATCTGGAAAGACCACCATCGCCCGGCTGTTCGCCCAGGCGACGCAGGCACATTTCGAGACGCTCAGCGCCACCTCGGACGGCGTGAGACGGGTGCGCGAGGTGCTCAAGGACGCGCGACATCGTCGGACCGGAGAGGGCCGCGCGACGGTGGTGTTTATCGATGAGATCCATCGGTTTAATAAGGGCCAACAAGACGCGCTGCTCGCAGACGTAGAACGAGGTGTGTGTGCCTTGATCGGTGCGACCACGGAGAACCCCAGCTTCGAGCTGAACGCTGCCTTGCTGAGCCGGGCGCGGGTCGTGCGACTGCGGCCAGTGGGGGCAGAGGAGATGGTGCCCGTGCTCCGACGGGCCCTTGACGACGATGTCGTGGGGCTTGGGGCTCGCGATCTTGAGGCGAGCGATGAAGCGCTGCGAGGGCTCGCTTGTGCATGCCACGGTGACGTGCGACGGGCGTTGAACACCCTTGAAGTCGCCGGTGACTTGCTTGAACCGGGAGAGACGCAAGTGACCGAGCGGTTGCTCGCCCACGCGCTCGGAGCGCGACGGCTCGCGCATGACAAGTCCGGTGAGTCGCATTACAACCTCGCGTCCGCGCTCATCAAGAGCATGCGCGCCAGCGATGGAGACGCGGCAGCCTACTGGCTCGCACGTCTCCTCGAGGGCGGTGAAGACCTCATGTTCGTCGCGCGGAGGCTCGTGATCTTCGCCAGCGAGGATGTGGGCAACGCCGATCCGCAGGCGCTGCTCGTCGCGAACGCGGCGGCGGACGCGGCCCATCGGTTGGGGTTGCCAGAGGCGGTGCTCCCACTGACCCAAGCCGTCTGCTACCTCGCCTTGGCTCCCAAAAGCAACGCCGCCCTACGGACGTACAAGGCGGCCAAAGAGCTCGCGCAGCGCGGCGGGCCGCTCCCGGTTCCCGCTCACCTTCGCAACCCCGTCGACGCGGTGTCGCGAGCCAACGGCGCGGGCGATGGCTACGTCTATCCGCATGACCATCCCGAGGGCGTGGACGTCTCCGGCGTCGCATGTCTCCCGCACGGTCTTGAGGCTCGCGGGCGTGGAATCGCGACACCCGGTACACGCGGTTGGGAGGCGGACGCCGCGCGGGCGCTGAGGACGCGAACCGAGCGAGCCATCGGTGAACAGGAGGGCGGCGCGAAGAGCCCTGCCGGCCCGGCCGTGGGGGGCACTCCCGCGGACCCGCGGACCTGCGCAACGGGCGACAGCGACGACACGGAGGTGTAAATCGGTCTGTGGCGTTTGGCGCCCGCGGGGGACGATGGTACAGGGACCTGTGACGAAGCTCAGCGTCAACGTCAACAAAGTCGCCACGCTCCGCAACGCACGTGGCGGTGACACCCCCAGCATGATTGAGGCGGTGTCCGTGTGCGTCGCCGCCGGTGCGCCAGGGATTACGATCCACCCTCGTCAGGACGAGCGCCACATTCGTGCGGCGGACGTGGAGGCCATCGCCGACCACCTCGCGGGATTCCGCGACTCCGTGGAGTTTAATATTGAAGGGGATCCTCGCCGGGACCTCGTCGACCGCGTCCTCCGTATTCGCCCGCACCAATGCACCCTCGTGCCGGTCAGGCCCGGGGAGATCACCAGCGAGGCGGGCTGGCCGCCGGATACGGATCCTGACGGACTTGGCGCGATCATCCGTGAACTCCAAAACGCGAAGATTAGGGTGAGCGTCTTCGTAGAAGCGCAACAAGAGGCGATCGCGTGGGCGGCGAGTGTCGGCGCCGATCGGGTGGAGCTGTACACGGAGCCCTATGCAAACGCGTTCGGCACCCACGACGAGGAGCCTACGCTGGCCCGCTACGCCGCCGCTTGCGCCCAGGCCACGGCGTTGGGGATGGGGGTGAACGCCGGCCACGACCTTGACTTGGAGAACCTGGGCCGGTTCCTCGGGGCGGTGAAGGGCGTCGACGAGGTGTCCATCGGGCACGCCCTCATCAGCACCGCCTTGTTTCGCGGCCTCTCTGAAACGGTCGCGTCCTATCTTGAGGTCATCCGCCGAGCTCTTGAATGAGCCCTCGAACAACCTCTTGGTCGCGTTCTTTTCCTGGGACGAGTTCGAGGTAGCGGCGATAGTGTGAGACGGCGAGGTCGAGATGTCCAAGGTCTCGCTCGATGTCCCCCAAGAGTCGGTGTAGGTCACCGAGGTCGGGGGCGAGCGCCAGCGCGATACGTGCGGAGGTCAGGGCTTGCTCGCGCTCTCCCGCCTGGAGAAGCCGAGTCGCATGCAGCACCTCTTGGCGCGCGGTCTCGTAGTCATAGAAGATTTCAGAGTACAAGAGCGGATCGGGGGGGTAGTCGTCCAGCGGCGCCGGTGGGCGGTCGGATCGACCAAGTTCACGTCGCAGGTCAAACGCCTGGAACCGGCCGATCCCAGAGGGGCCTTCACTGACCCAAAGAACCATGGCGCTCAAATCAACCACCACCGCGTGGGTGGTGCGAAGGTTCTCTAGAGCGGCCTTGTTGGCCAGGCCCAGGACATCACCGCCGGGCCCCTTGCGGTCGCGAAGGACCCCGACCGCATCCGCGACGGACATGATCCCGTTCTTCGGGAGGATCTCACCGAGGCGCTTGTAGCGGCTGCCAGAGCTCGTAGAACGCGCCAGACGCTCGTTGTGTGCGTCGCGCTCGAACACCTCGCGGATCATATGATCCGTCGCCCACACGATGGGCTTCCCGTCGCCACGAATCACGCGGCGGTCATCTTTGCCGCCGGGGCTCATCTCCACCACAACCGCCCGACGAGAGAATCCATCGGCGATGGTGAGGATGCCAGGGCTTCGTACGGTGATCCCGTCGAGAATTTTTAGGGCGCTCTCGAGGTTGTCTGCTTCTTCTAGAAGCTGTCGAGCGACGATGGTAAGGGCCCGTCCATTTTCAGGCGGGTCATCGGTCTGCGCTGGATTAACCGCCACGAAGACACCCCGTGCGTTGACGCCAGTGACGACGCCTACGAGGCCAGCCCAGCCAACGGAAGCGAACGGATATTTCCCATCGGGATGAACGAAACTGACGATCCGATCCGGATCGAAATCCTCGCCGAGGTCGACGGAGATGCTCCGGCCGACGAGGACATTACCTCGCTCGCCGGTCTTGATCGCCTTCGAGGGAACCGCCGCAAACGTGACCCCCTCGATGAGGAAATCGTCGAGCCGTTGAGTGACATCGACCATGCATTGCATGACGTGCAGTCGCTCGTAGAGGCTGAGTCCCTTTCTCGCGATCGGCGGAAATGCGGCGATCATCGCGGCCATTTCCCGCTGATCATCTGGTCGCAAGGCGTTGGTCGTTCCGCGGTAGTCCCAACGAAACAACATATGTTCGGTCCACGCCTCGATGCCCTCGCCATAGCGGCTGCGAACTAGGGCGGCGAGGCGAGCGTCGATGGCTGTGTACAGCCGACCGGAGAGTACTCCGGACGCGGTGCCGACTTCATCAGGCGTCCCGCGCAATGTCCGTCGCCAAAGATGCCCCTCTCGGGTCATCGAGGACTTCTCAAAGGCGACCTTTCGCCCGGACAGGTCCACGGTTGGGGCCGCGAGGGGCCGGCTCATCTCGGGAAGCCCCGCCGGCTCAAAGCTCGTATACTCGATATACCCCGAATACAGCAGCGCGGTCATGAGCGCGATGGTCAAGAGCAGTCCCGCGAGGACCCGTATGCCAGACGAGAGGATGCTCCGCTCAGTGGTCCCAGTGAAGATGAAGTTCGATGCCATGGATTCCGAGGTTCGTGCTCGTTATACTTCGTCCGGACCATGTACCGGAGAAACGGACGAGAACTCGGCGCAAATCACGATTCACGGGCGTCATTCGCAAGAGCGCCACTAGAGCCTCCGAGGGGCCCGTGGGTGCGACTTGGGCCTTGGGCGCTGCTCGCCGTGGGGCTCGCCATTGGTCCCATCGCCTGCGGTCAAGAGCGGCCACCAGCGCCGGTCGCCCGAGACGTCGCCGGCGCGGCGGGCCAAGCAGGCACCCACGCTGCGCGGCTGAATTTAGAGGAGGACTCGTTCAGCCTCACCTACGCGGGAGAGCGGGGAGAGTTTAAGGACACGAAAGACCCGACGCAGGTGCCCGACCGCGCTCGCGGGCTGGTGCGAGTTACGTTGCTTGACGGACGCAGAGCTCCGGCCGGCATGAGCTATGTGGTGAACCTCGACGGCGCGAACGACACCGGCGGATACGCGCTTGAGACTATTCCTGTGGACATGTTCGAGGAGCTCGCGCTGGGACGCGGGCTGTCGAGCGCCGTGGTCTTACCAGGCGATCTGAGCGCCCCCCCAGCGGCGCCACCCGCCGAGGACGTGGTGGTTTACAAGACGGACTGGTGCGGCGTATGCAAGAAGCTCACGGCGTATTTAGACAAGCGAGGGATCCCCTACGTCGCTCGCGACATTGAAAAGGACGTGGGCGCGGCGGCGGAGTTGAAAGCCAAGGCAGACAAGGCAGGGGTCCCCACAGGCTCTGTCCCTGTTGTGGACGTGGAGGGGACGCTCATGGTTGGCTTTGACCGGGAGCGACTTGAACGCATGCTCACCAAGTAGGCGCCTGCCGGACGAAGTCCCCGTGAGCTACAAGCGAGGTTGTCCAGCGCAGACGTCGTATGCGCTCACCAGCCCATCACGAACGCTGGGAGCGAGGGCGGTGCAGCATCGATCCTCGACGCGCGGCGCGGGTTCGATTTGAGTGCCGCTGGGCCTAATCAGGCTCGCCAGGAGCGGCTGGGGTAGTGCGTGACAGCAACTCACCGCGCCTGGAGCCCCTTGGGGCGACGTCTCGCTGGATGAAGAGGTGCTGCACGCCGGCGCAGACAGGCACGAGTCAGCGCCCGGGTTCAGACACTTCAAACGCAGGCCTGGCGCGCGCTGGTCCTCCGTATAGTCGAGCACGAGTTCTGTCTCTTGGAGCAGAGCGGTGCCGAGGAATCCATCGATCTGGGCGGCGTCCGTACCTGAGTCTTGCCGGGTAAAATTCACAAAAGGTAGGTCGGGCGGCAAGACCACCGTGCGAATCCATCGCGCGGGATCAGGACCGCCTGTCCCCGGCGCGTAGGCGACCTCGCCGATCACCGCGACGCCCGTTTCGACGCTCTGCTCTGGTAGTTTTGGGGGCGCCCATGGTGTCTGGTGGATGACCGTCTCAATGCACTGAGACAGGAGCCCACGGACGCGCCTTTCGAGTCGGTCACAGGCGCCCGGGCCGGTGGGGTCGGCGTTGCCGCCCACGACGCCGAAGGATCGAACCTTGAGGACCGTCAGTCCCTCGTGTCGTGGCCACCCTGGAAGGGCGAAGGCCCCGTCGCCGGTCGCGACACACGCCCGAAGCGACTCGGGGGCGGGCGCCGTGAGATCGTCGCACGCAGGCAGATCCGCGACGGGTCCGAAGATCAAATCGGCGCTGTCGCTGAACAGGGCCGCTCCCGGTACCCCTGTCGCGACGACCATGGTCGCGTTCTTCCCACCGAGCGCCGGGTCATCCGCGGCGACGCATGCTTTTTGCGTCGACGGGCTCGGTGACGAGCGGCACGACGGCGCCTCGTCAAAGTTGCTGGAGACATGATCGTAGTGCGTGGTGCAGGGAGGCGGCGCGACGCAGACGTCCATGGCCATGCGGTGCGGGCGAAGCAGAGAGACGAATTGTCCCGTCGTTAAGCTCACCTCGGGCAAGTTGCAGTTGGTGCCGTCGAAGCCGCATTGATCGTCGAGCTGACCTCCCGAAAGGCGTGATGGATACTGGAGCTTGAGGTACACGCTCCCTGCGTCGGCGAGCTCTCGCTCGGTGCCGGGGAAAGTCTGTGAGAAGGAGATGTCGACGGTCCCCTCCGCTGCGAGGTCGTCCACTTCATCGCGGAACTTAACTGCGAACTCGCTCATGAGGTTGCCGCCGACAACGACTCGCGCGTGTTGGAACGGGGCGCGCTCGTCGCCGACCTCCCAGCCCCAGTCGTCTGCGGACGTTGGCGCGTACAAGACGGGCGCGTCACGAAATCGCAGTCGAGCCACAGACTCGGGATCGGCGGCAGCTTCGGACACTGCGAGACCCGGGGAAGCGCGAAGTTCAAAACAAGCGCGGTCTGCGTCCCAAGTGTCGTCGTCGGCGAGGAGCGTGAATGGAGAGGCTGACGCAATGAGCGCTAATTGGCAGGCCCCGGGGCTCGTCACCGCGCACTGGTCGGGACTGTCAATGCAATAGCTGCTGCACCCTCCGGGGGAGCCCTCGCACTCGCCAAACCGAATCGCCGCGCGCGGCGTGTCCCGGCCTTGCTCTGCGGCGATGCGAAAGGAGCTGCCGGCCTGTCCCTCGAGAACAGTGGCGCGCTCCGAGCATCCAACCAGCAGCGCGAGCGCCACGGGCAGGCCGCAGGAGAGGTGGCGGATGGTCACACCGCGAGGGTAGCAGGCAGGCTGGACCAAGCGAAGGCGCAAATCTTCGTCGACGCCGCTATTGCTTCAGTTTTGACTGGAGGTTGGTGATCACTTGGGCGATCCCTCCGCGTTCCGCCATTGTCTTGAACTCGTACCGGTAGGTTCGGACGAGCGAGACGCCGTCTGTGATGATGTCGCGGACCGTGAATGTGTCGTCGGCGCCGTGCATCACGTAGGCGATGGTCATGGACTGGACACGACCATTTTTCACTGTGGAGACCTTGGTGGTGACCTTAAACACCTGATTGCGACCCGCCACTTGGCCCTCAAAAACAACTGGCCGGTCGGCGGCGTCTTCGATGAGCCTCAAATAGTTACGACGTACGAGCCGTGTGAGCAGCGCCTCAAACTCTGCGCAGCGTGTCTCGCAGACTCCCGGAGCGCGGGAACTGCCACCCAAGGTGGCTTGGGCCAGCCAGCGGTAGTCGATCATGGGATCCACGGCGGCCTGGAGCGTCGCGGCCTTCGCCCCCGCTTTAACCATGCTCGTCAAACTCGCGTGGTGTCGCTGCAGGGCCTGCAGGGCGGTTGGCGCCTGGGGGGAGGAAGGTGCCGCCGGGGTCGCCGCGGTGGGCGCGGCGGTCGCCGCGGTGGACACGCCGACCGCGAGGGCGAAGAACAAAATGGAGAGCTTGGGCATGGTCGCAGCTTTGGCGTCAGTGTACGTTCCCGAGACGAATGGGGCGCCGTGACTATTCAGGGCCGATGCGCGGCGGGGGTGGCATCTCATTGTCTGGCGCTACGGGAGAAGATCCAGCGTCGGAGGCGGCGGCGCCAGGCAGGCGTGCGGGCGCCGCGGTGGAGGACAGTCCCGTCCCGCCGGGTGCGCGATCCTCGCCTCTGGGCTGACTCGAGACGCCCTGCAAGGAGACCCCTACGGCTCGCGACAGCCGAGCGACCGCGGTGTTGTGACTGGCTACTGCCTGGAGGCGCTTAAATTCATATTCGGCCCACTGCCGAAGTGAAGAGCGCAGCTTGTTAAAGTCCCCCGAACCCACGCTTTGCTTGGCGCGTTGGTCGAGGACGAGCGACCAGGATCGGTCCCGGGCGCTCGCGATGATGGACTGCTGCTCGAGTGCAGCTTCCACGGCGCGGCGCGTCCGATCAATTTCACTCGCCATCAATTGAACGGCCGCATCACGCTGCAACTGGGCGCTCCGACGCAGCGCCCTTGCTTTACGAAGCCCAAAGGTGGAGGTGTGGAAATCGAGGTCCCAATTCATGACGAGCCCGAAACTGATCGAGCCGTAGTTCAAGCGTTTGGAGTAGTAGAGCGCCGGGACTTGCTCGGCCCTGTTGCCAAAGCCATAGGTCGCCTTGACCGCGAACCCAAGCGACGGGAGGAACGAGCTTCGTGCGAGTTTCTCCCGTTGGCGCATGGCCTCAACACCGGCCTCTGCGAGCCGGGCCTCCGGTCTGTGCACGGCGGCCATTCGCTGGTACTCGGTCAGGGTCTTCAAGCCACCGTCGAGCTCCACGGGCTGTAGACGCTCCGCCGCAATATCGAAACCGACGGGCGCAGCGTCGCCCGCCAGCGCCCACAAACCGGCGAGCGCGTTCGCCTCGACCACCCGGACGTCGCGCACGCGGGAGGCGAGTTCAAGCTCGCCGAGCTCCAACTCAAACTGGTCCGCGGGATCCCTGGAGCTGTCTGCGTCGTTGGGGTCCGCGTCGAAGGCGGGCTGCAGGTCCGCCTCGATGGAGTCCCTCTCCCGCTGTAAAAACCGCCAGGCCTCGTTAAGCACCTGCAGCGTTTCTCGCGCGAGCAACAAGGAGGCGTGTGCTTGGTAGACCTGCCGGATGGTGTCAATTCGGCGCTGCTCACGTTCGAGTTCGGCGACCACGACGCTCAGTTTGGCGAGCCGCTTGGCGTTCAAGATGCGCCCGAAGGTGTAGATGGGCACAAAAAACTCGGCTTGCATGCGGATAAACACGCCCGCTTCCGAGAGTTGAGAGAGGTAGCCCTTGATGGTCTGGACGTCGAGGTCGTCTCCCGCCCCAGGGCGGCAGTACTGAAAATCAAAGGCCTGGGGGTTGCCAGTGGAGGGATCCAAGAGCGGAGCGCCGTCGGCCCCAAGCTGCGCGAGGCTCACGTCGTCGCATTGGATATTCACCCCCGGCGACAGCCAAAATTTCGTTTTGATCGTCGGGATCCACGCGAAGCGGGCGCGGTCCACAACCGCGTTTTGTGCCTCAACTTTGGCCTGCGCCGCTTCGATGAGGGGATTTTGTAGGCTGAACGTAAGAATCTGATCGAGCGTCAGGCGTGGCGCGTCGTCGGGTCGAGGTCCATAGGGATCCGCACGCGCCGCCACGGGGAGACTAAACGCGCGGGCGGCCTCCTCTGGGGGCTTCGCGTGCGCGACCCCGGACGCCATGAGTCCGAGGGACACACCACAGGCAAGAGCGCGACCGACCGGACGCGCCGAGGACCGCAGCGAAGTGAACCACGTGAACACGGGAATCGTATGGGTACCCCTGGATGGCCTGCGCCGCAAGTTTGCGGGGGGGGAGTTGCGCGTTGCCCCTGAAAACCGCATGTTTGGTCCATGCATCGCGGTTTTTTCGTCTCGGTATGTCGCCTCGCGGGGGAATCCCGTCGGGCCCTGCGGGCCTTTGGACCCGACGTTGAACGTTTCGTCCAAGGCACGATCTCAGGAGACGTCACGCAGGCGACCGCGCGGGCCGTCTCGGCGGCGATGTTGACCGTCAAGGGCAAGGTGGTTAATGACCTCGTTGTCGTTGGCGACGAAGGGGCGCTCTGGCTGTGGATCCCCGCCGACGCCATGGACGCCGCGCACACTCGGCTCGACCGGCACGTGATCATGGATGACGTCTCTTTGGAACGTCGCGACGATATGGAGGCGGTGTTGGTGCTCGATCCAGAGTGGACGCCGCCGGCGTCTGCGGATCCGGGGGCGCTCATCGTCCGGTCCGCGAGCTACCCTGCAACGGGCGTCTGGATTCAAGGAGAGACCGGGGCGGTCGCCCAGGCGCTCCACGGACTTGAGGAGCTTTCCTACGACGCTTGGACGCGAGCGCGGGTCGCCGCGGGGATCCCTGCGTGGTCCAACGAAATCGTGAGCGATGTGTTTCCGCCGGAGGTCGGGTTCGTGGACGGTGTCTCCTACGACAAGGGCTGCTTTATGGGACAAGAGCCGCTGGCGCGAATCCACGCGCGTGGCCAGGTGAATCGAGTCATGGTTCGCGTGGAGGTCCACACGGACGGAGCGCGTCTAGAGTCGCTGCCCGCCACGCTATGTCATGAGACGCGACAAGACGCGGGGCGCCTGACCACGGTAGCACCGGCGCTCGCTGGAGAGACGACCTGTACGGGGCTTGCCGTCGTCCGGCGGGCGTTCGCGTCCAACGGTGCAACGCTTACAACCGAGGCGGGCGCAGGGGTCACGGTTCGGAGCGGACCCCTCGGCGACGATCACGGCGTGGACGGCCGCCGTCATGGGTGATGATCGAGGATCACCGCCGCGGCATCATGGCCACTCTTCACAGCGGACTCAATGGTCGCTGGCAGCCCGGTTCGGGTCCAGTCGCCCGCGAGCAACAGCCCGGGCACGGGACTCTTCGTCTCTGGGCGGCGGTGGTAGGTGCCCGCCGCGTGGCTGATCGTGGCTCGGCGTTCCTTGACTACTCGGAACTTGCGTAGTTCGAACGGGCGTCGTGGAAAATACCTCCGTAGTTCAGATTCAAAGAGGCCCTCAAGCGCTGATGGGCTGTCGTCCACGTAGCTTCGCGCTCCGGAGATGGTGACCGACAGCAGGTGCCCCTCACTCTTCGGGCTGGGCTCGATCTGATCACGGTCGAAGATCCAGTGGAGGGGGGAACCGACGAGGCCGACGAAGGGACCGTCAAAGACCGGCCTGTCGACGAGGGCCCACAGGTTGATGATGGGCGAGGTGCCGAGGCGCTGGACATCCACAAACGCCCAGTGCTGCGTGGCGTGCCCTGGCAGGATGGCCAGCAGGGCGTGCGGAGGAATGGCCGAGATGAGATTGTCTGCGTCGAGGGTTCTTCCGTCTTTGAGTCGCACCCCCACGGCCCGGCCCGCGGACATGCGTATCTCTCGGACCGCCGCGCCAAACTCAAGGGTCGCTCCTTTGCGTCGAAGAAATTCACAGGCATGGTCGACATAGAGCCGGCTGAGAGGTCGCCGGGGGACCCCGAGTCGCGAAGCGTCTCGCGTGCTCATGAACGCGCGATCGAGCACCGCCACGAGCATCGCGGCAGACGCTACGAGCGGATCTTCATTGAGGACCGCCCAGATGAGCGGCTCCCAAAACGCGCTGCGCAGCTCGGGGGTCTGGCCCATGCGTTGCAGCCACGCATCGCAGGTCTCGGAGTCATCGGGGCGCACGACCTCGTTGCGGAGCATAAGGCCTGCGCGTAATGCCGTGGCTTTGGCCCATATGCCGACGCCTCGCATCCCCACGAGGCCCGCGGCGAGGTGAAAGGGCGCGGGCAGGGCTGGACAGGAAAAGTCCACGAGGACGCCCCCGGGCTTGACCATCTTGACTGCGAGGTTTCGCTGGTAATACACGGCGTCATCTTCGGTGCCGATGGTTCGCAAGAAGGACTGCGTCTCGTGATAGCAGCCCATCATCAGGTGTTGGCCGTTGTCGATCTCGCGGTCAAGTACGGGATCATGGAACGAGCGGGACCTGCCGCCGCCATACTTGGCGGCCTCGAGCACCGTCACCTGATGACCGGTGTCCATGAGCCGCGTCGCGGCGGCGAGTCCAGCGAGGCCTCCGCCAATCACAATGGTGCGCTTGCGTTTCAAGAAGCCTCTAGTGAACGTTCGAGTGCTGAACCGCGTTGCGGGCGATGGTCATCGCCGCGACCCGGAGTTTGACCCGACGCCGGACGGATGCGCGTCGCAAAAAGACGTCGAAGCGAAAACGGCGAATCTCGCGTAGAATTTCGTAGTAGGTGCGTCCCATGACCTCCGCTGGGACGAGTCGGAGCGGCGCCTCAACCTCTCGAAGGTGATCCCACGCCAGCCGATATTCGCGTTCGGCGAGGGCGGCAAACTGCGCGGCCGCACCGATGAAGCGAGCGTCATAGGTGCCTGCCAACACATCGTCCACTGTGAGCCCGTGCTGGGCGAGGATTGTCGCGGGTAGATAGACGCGCCCGCGTTGCGCGTCCTCCCCCACATCACGAAGGATGTTGGTGTATTGGAGCGCGAGGCCGAGATGGTGGGCGTAGGCGCGCGCCGCAGGACCGTCCTCGCCGAAGATGGGGATGCACAACAGGCCCACGCACGAAGCCACGCGATAACAGTACCGCTCCAGGGCCTGTTCGGTCGCGTAGGTGGCGTCCTCGAGATCCATCTCGCACCCGTCGATAATCTCAAGGAGAGGCGCCTTGCGTAGCGCGTAGTTGCGGATGGTGTCCGAGAGTCGTCCCGCGAGCGCGACGTCGAGGGCTCCGCTGGGCTCGATGTCGTACATCGCGTCAATACGTGCCCGCCACTGATCCAGCTGGACGCGTGCCGTACGGATGCCCGCCGGGCCAGGTGCCCGCTCGTCCACGATGTCATCAATCGCCCGACAATATCCGTATACCGCCTCCAGCGCCTGACGCTGGTGCGGGGTTAAGAACATGAACGCGAACTTAAAGTTGGAGCTGCTTCGAGTGCGAAGTCTCCTCCACACAGCGGCGCCTCGAGACGATACTCGTCGGCGGAGGCTGCCCATCGCTCGCTAGGCCTCGCCCCTCAAAAAGCGCCCGCCAAACGCGACGAGGGAGCGCATCGCGATGCCGGCGAAATCGCGTCGCTCAAGCACGGGGCGCTGGGTCAGTGTGTTAAAATCCATGGCCTCGATTCTGTCGAGAATGCGCATGCCCCCCCGCCAGGTCGCGTCCAGCTCCATGGAGAGGCCCGGCGAGACGCGGCGAATGAGGGGTTGACCCCGATGGAACATGGCGCGCGTGCGGGACACGGAGAACCGCATCAGCTCCACGAATGCCTCCGTCGCGTCGCCCGCCATCAGCTCCTCGTGCTCGACGCCGAAGTGCAGCAGGTCTTCTTCGGGGAGATAGCAGCGGCCGCGAGGAATATCCACGCTGACATCCTGAAGGAAGTTCGCGATTTGGAGAGCGCTGCAGATCTCATCAGAGAAGCGGTGCAGGTCGGGCTCGTGGTGACCGTGGACGTACAACACCAGCTGTCCCACGGGATTCGCCGAGTTGGCGCAGTACGAGCGAAGCTCGTTGAACGAACCGTAGCGGGTCTTGGTGAGGTCGATTTGAAAGGCGTTGAGTAGCGAGGAGAAGGGCGCGATAGGGATGTTGTTCCGGCGCACCGTGTCACGCAAGGCCATGAAGATCGGGTGAGACGCCTCTTCGTGGTACGCGGCCTCAAGCAGCCGCTCCCACGCCTTGAGCGACTCGCGGCGGCGGCCCTCAAATCGCGGCTCATCGGCGAAGTCATCCGCGGTGCGTGCGAACGCGTAAATCGCCCACACGTGCGGTCGAAGGTGACTCGGTACGAAGCGCGACGCGACCGGAAAGTTCTCGTAGTGCGACGTGGCGATGCGCTCGCAATAACGGTAGGCGGTCTCGGTGGTCCAGGGGCCCTTCGGCGCGCCGTCGGGGAATGCTTTGGCCTCCGCTGTGTGGGTGACGGCGGGCTCAGGGACGGCGTAAAGACGGGTGCTGGTCGCGTTCGGAGTGATTGGCATGGCAGAATGGACCCTTGGGGGGGGGTGTAGCATGCTATGGCGCCGAACTCGCACGAATCGTCGCGAGCAGCGCGCGGGCACGTTCGAGTTTTATCTCGCCAGACTCAATGAGCTGGCGCGCGAGTTGTGCCACTTCGTCGCCCGTGGCGCCCGCCGCCGCGGCGATGGAACGCGCATGCAGGCCCATGTGACCCCGTTGAATTCCTTCTGTAGCCAATGCCCGCAAGGCCGCGAGATTACTCGCTAACCCGACGCATGCGATCACCAGCCCGAGTTGCTTGGCGTGGGGGGCTCCAAGGACCTCGAGCGCGGCTCGGGCGGATGGATGGCTGCGTGTTGCACCACCAACAACTCCGATGGCTGTTGGCAAACTCATGGACCCCGCGAGCCAGCCGCGCGAGTCGCGAGTCCACACGGCGAGGGGCCGGTAGCGACCCCCGCGCACAGCGTAGGCGTGGGCGCTGGCCTCCATCGCGCGCCAGTCGTTGCCGGTGGCGAGCACCACGGCGTCTACACCGTTCATAATGCCCTTGTTGTGGGTGGTGGCGCGGTAGGGATCGAGCTCCGCAAAGCGGGACGCCTCGACGATGCGGTCCACAACCACTTCACCGCTCCAGTCCGCCGAGGCGAGGGCGCTCGGCGGGACGCACGCGCGCACGTGAGAGGCGCGCGCGTCGCTGAGATTGGACAAAATCCGCAGACAAGGGGTCCAGCCGGTCAAGGACTCCAGGGGAGACGCGACCACCTCCGCCACCGTGTTGATGAGGTTGGCGCCCATGGCGTCCCTGCAATCAACCAGCAGATGAACCACCACTGTGTCTGGCGCGAGGATACGAACATGAAGCTCCCGCGCGCCACCGCCTCTCGCGATGAGTCGCGGGTGTGCGTCGTCCGCCAGTGACAGCAGGGTCGTCTCGTGCTCGCGGACCGTGACTCGCACCTCCTCAGCGCTTGCGGTCGCAGTGGAACCGCGCACCAACTGAATCTGGGCGATCATCCACGGTGGATCTGAGTGGGCGATGAAACCGCCACCCTCGCGGATCATTTTGGCGGCGTTGGAGGCCGCGGCCACAACCGACGCCTCCTCCACACACATCGGGACGAGGACGTCTTTGCCGTTGATCGTAAAATTGGTGGCGACGCCTACCGGGAGGGCCATCAGGCCGACCACGTTCTCAATCATATGATCGGCCTGCTCGAGCCCGAAGGCGTCGTGCGTCGAGGCGAGGGTGTCTTCCTTGAGGCCAGCCATGCGCGCGACGGCCCGCTGCCGCCCATGTACGGAGCGACGATATAACCCGGCGATCCGGCTGGAGACCGGCGCCGAGTCTTCGGCAGACACGCCGGGTGCGACCCCCTCGATGTCGCTGATGGGTCGTACGCCGAGTTCGGTCCATACACGCCGAGAGAGTCGGTCGAGGTCGGCCTGGTTGGTCGCGAACGCAACGACGATGTCACCCCCACCAGCGCCGCTAGGTTTTGCACACAACCCGAGAGATACTGCGAGCTCCACGACCCGCTGAATGCTCGGAGTACATATCTCGACGTTGGCGAGGGACTCAAGCTGCGCCAAGCCATCCGCGTGCGTGGCGCAGGCGTCTTTTACGGCGCGGTAGCCGGCGGTGGTGTCCCGCGTGCGGAGGCCCTCAAGCCCTTGGCGAGCGGCGGCGGTGAGCGTCTCGATGGCGGCGGTGTACTCCGTGGGGGCCGCGTCTGCACCTTCGCGAACCTCGCGGATCAAGGAGCGCGTGCTCGCAGGGGCACCCGCGTCAAAAAATGACATGTGGAGCCATGAAGGCGCCGTCAGCGGCGTCACCTCTCCACGTTGAACAGCGACGAGACCTCCAAATGTAGAGGCCGCGATGTCGCCTCCGCTGCCCCCAGCCTGGGCCTGGTGGTGGGCCTCCACGGCGAGCGCGTAGACCTGCGCCCGCGTGTCTTCGTTGGCGAGGCGCCGTCCTCGAGATTCCAACATCCAGCCGATCGTCGCCACTGTGACCGCGGCGCTTGAACCGAAGCCAAGTTTTCGCAGCCCCGGCGCGAACCTGCGGCTGTCAAGAGCAGGGCGCGCCTCGACGGAGGCAAGCCCTTGCTTCACGAGCCACCCGTTGGTCACCCCGATCGCGGCCACTACCTCGGGGGTCGGCTCACATGCCGCCCACCCCTGCCGAGGGTCCTCTGCCGACGTTGCTTCGGCGTCGGGCTCGATGACGTCCCACGCGAAGGCGCGTACATCCACGGCGGCCACCACCGCCGGCGAGCCCTCCAAGACGGCATACTCGCCGAACAAAAACGCCTTGCCAGGGGCGCTGATGACGGTCATTGCACAACCTCCACGACGGGATCGGGTCCCACCCCGAGGCTCTCCACCGCCACCACGCCCGGGACGTCGCGCAGACGCCCCATGAGTCGAGGCGCGGCGCTCGACTCGCAGAGCACTTTGACGTGGGGCCCCGCGTCGGACGTTGCCCAACCGGTGAGCCCCTCTTCTCGCGCGCGTTGCACCTCGCCGAGCACCTCTAAGGTGACACCGTTCCAGTAAATGAGAGGAGGCCGCGCGGCCCACATGGAGGCGTGCATCTTGAAACAGCTGTGCTCCATCACCGCACCGAGTCCGCTCAGATTTCTCGCTTGGAGATAAGCTGTGGCGTCCTCGAGATCGCGCTGCGAAGACGCTACCCAGGAATCGTAGTACGGAGAGGTTTTGCGGCATTGCTCCATCCCCCCCGTGGATCCCACCTTTTTCGCGCCGGTGGCGGTATGAACGATGAGCAGCTTTACGTCCCAGTGGTCTTGGGGAGCGACGGGTCCGGCGACACAGTCGCTGCCGTCAGCGGCGTCGCCACGATCGAGTCGAACAAAGCCGCCCCAAAGTGAGCGGGCGGCGCTGCCAGATCCGCGCCGCGCGAGAGCGCTCAGTTGTTCGCGCGGGGGGGCGGCGCCGTCTGTGAACGCGGTCGCCGCCGCCAGGGTCAACGCGGCGAAGCCAGAGGCAGACGAGGCGAGCCCCGCGGCGGTAGGTACATGGTTGACGGAGTGCACAGCGCACGAGGGCCGGGGTGTCGCGCCACCGTCCGCGAGCGCCCAGGTCCGATCGAGGTGACGGGCGATGCGGCCCGCCGGAGGGCCCGTCAAT
>JBDQGY010000059.1:0-19418 GCA_040265175.1 Nannocystaceae bacterium | reverse complement strand
CTCCGTCTCCGTCTCCGTCTCCGTCTCCGTCTCCGTCTCCGTCTCCGTCTCCGTCTCCGTCTCCGTCTCCGTCTCCGTCTCCGTCTCCGTCTCCGTCTCCGTCTCCGTCTCCTCCCGTGGTGCCGTCGTCACCCGTCGTCTCTCCATCTCCATCTCCATCTCCATCTCCATCTCCATCTCCATCTCCATCCCCATCCCCATCTCCGTCTCCGTCTCCACTGTCCGAGTACGTCAAACTCGTACAGTCACCGGACGTTGTTGACGAGTCGTCATCGCCGCTGTCCCCAGCTTCATTTCCGTCTCCGTCTCCATCTCCGTCTCCGCTGCTCGTCATCGTCGCTGACCCGGCGTCGCCTGCACTACCGGTCTCCGCGTCGCCATACTCGGGCCAGCGCACGTCCGAACAACCGCTCGTCATCAAGAGACTCGAAGCAAGACCTCCGAGCGCGAGAAGCCTATGTAGAGAAGTCAAAGTCATGCCCTCACCATAGCAAGTCACGACCTTCTGCACGAATGAATAGCGCCATTTTCATTATGACATTTCGATCATAAATGGCGCGAGCGATCAGCTAAATGCGACCCTATCCCAGTGGATGAGAGCCCATCAGCAGCAGGGACTGCGCTCCTGCGTTGGATACAAGGAGGTCTGGGATACCGTCCTCATCGAAATCTCGGACGATGACGTCGATGGGGCTCGCGCCCGTGAGGAATGGGATCCGTTCTTTCAGCCCTCCGTCGCCATCCGACAAGACGATACCCACAGCCCCTAGTCCGCTGATCGGCGTCACGGCGTCGAGCACCCCGTCCAAATCCATATCTGCGAGGCGAACGCCGTAGGGCCCGACGCCGAGAGGTACGCTGGATACCTCCTCGTACATCCCCGGTTCCTCGCCGGCTTGGGCCACAAAACTAGTCATTCGATCATCGCCGAACGTCGTGACCACCATGTCCATTTTACCATCCCCGGTCAGGTCCCCAAGCGCGACCCCGCGTGGCGCATCTCCCACCGCGACGGCACCCCCGTGCTCGAGCGTCCCGTCCCCCGCCCCATAAAACAGGAGGATCTGGTCACCCGCTTCGTCAATGAGGGCGATGTCCGCGACACCATCCTCGTTTAGATCGCCGGTCGCGGCGTCGTAAAAAGTACCCGCGGCGTCCCAGGATTGAAGCGACGCCAGCCCCTCGACTCCGTAGGTCAACACGCTGAAGCCTCCACTCTTCCGGACCACCACCACCTCTTCGTGTCCGTCTCCTGTGAGGTCGACCGGGAGGAGAGCGCGCGGACTACTCGACACAGTGAAGGTCTGCCACGGTCCAAAGGTCCCCTCGCTGCTCCCGAGCAACAGCGTGATGAGGTTAAGCTGCGGATGGGCGCCGAGGAGGTCCAGCCAGCCGTCGCCGTTCATGTCGGCGAAGGCGACATCACGGAAGCCATCCCCAAACTCGGGGCTCGAGGCAGAAACGAGCGACCCTTCCGCTGTCACCGACCACGTATTGATCCCATCGCCGGTGAACATGGCGGCTGCGACCGTACTGTGCATGCCAATACCTATCGGCGCCTCATCGATCCCCGTGGGGATCCCTCCGGCGGCGACAACATCCCAAGCCCAAAGACACACGGTGCCGGGTCGCGAGCCGCCCACGCACGGATCGTCGCCGTCTCCGTCGCCGTCCCCATCGCCGTCCCCGGTCTGCGAGCCTGCCCCTTCCTCGCCGGACGGACCTACCGCGGGCGAGCGGGGTCGCTCCTCGGACGTGTCGCGCCCATCCTGCCATCCCAACGCGTATCCCGCGGGGACGCATGACAGCGGTCCCAACAGGGACAACGACGCCAACCATTGACCGTGTCGCATCCCCCGGCAGGATAGCATACCAACAATATGGGAGCGCTCGTCCAGAGCGCGCGAGGCAGCGTGGTGCGGGCGACGACGCAGCATCTAGCGGTGCGTGACCATAACGCGACGCGTACTCCAAGACACCCCTCCACGGCGGACCCGGGCTGATTTGCGGGGGGTTTCAATGACCGCCGAGGCTGGTACGGTGCACATCGTGAGCGCGCCCGACACGGACGAGATTCGCAGCGAAGTCGCACTTCGCCGCACCTTCGCGATCATCAGCCACCCCGACGCTGGCAAGACCACGCTAACGGAGAAGCTGCTCTGGTTTGGCGGCGCCATCCAGATGGCGGGCGCAATTCGTGCCCGGAAGGCCGGCCGTCACGCGGTCTCCGATTGGATGAAGATGGAGCAAGAGCGTGGCATCTCGGTGACCACCTCGGTCATGACCTTTATGTACGGCATCCCCGGTGCTGCCGGCGATGCTCGGCCGGCGCAGGTCAATCTCCTCGACACCCCCGGCCACGCCGACTTCGGCGAGGACACCTACCGGGTGCTCACCGCGGTGGACGCCGCCCTGATGGTGATCGATGGCGCGAAGGGTGTCGAGTCTCGAACTGAGAAGCTCATTGAGATCTGTCGACTCCGCGACACGCCAGTGATCACATTCGTCAACAAGTTCGATCGAGAGTGCCAAGAGCCCCTCGACCTGCTCGACGAGATCGAGGAGAAACTCGGTATGCCATGCATCCCCCGCACCTGGCCCATCGGCATGGGCAAACAGTTTCGGGGTGTCTACGAGCTTGAGGCGAAGATGCTTCACCTCTTCAAGCCCGGTGAAGATGACCGCGTCGTCGACGGGCACCCCGTGGACGGGATCGACGACCCCAAGATCGACGAGCTCGTAGGAGAAGACCTCGCCGCCTCGCTTCGTGAGGACATCGAGCTGCTTGAGGGGGCCGCCCCCCCCTTCGATCATGACGCGTTCTTGCAGGGCAAGCAGACACCGCTGCTGTTTGGCAGCGCCATGAACAATTTCGGTGTCCGTGAACTCCTCAACGCCTTCGTGAGCCTGGCGCCACCGCCGGAGCAACGCGAGGCGATCACGGGCAAGTGCGCCGTGGAGCCCCCACCACCCGGCGAGGAGGTCCCCACCCGGAACATCGACGCGCATGAGCCCGCGTTCACCGGCTTTGTCTTCAAAATTCAAGCGAATATGGACCCGAAACACCGGGATCGCATCGCGTTCCTCCGCATCTGCTCGGGTCGTTTCGAGCGGGGGATGAAGGCGTTTCATTGTCGGCTTGGCCGCGACGTGAACATGGGGAACGCCCTGATGTTTATGGCGCGCTCGCGTGAGTTGGTGGAGACGGCGTATGCGGGAGACATCATCGGAATCCCCAACCATGGGACCATCAAAATTGGCGACAGCTTCAGCCAGGGCGAGCTGATTCGCGTCACCGGGATCCCGAGCTTCGCACCCGAGATGTTCCGGCGGGTCCTACTCAAGTCACCGATGAAGGCCAAACAACTCGAGAAGGGGCTGACCCAACTCTCAGAAGAGGGCGCCATCCAGGTGTTCAAGCCGCTGCTTGGCAGCACCTGGGTCGTGGGAGCGGTCGGACAATTGCAACTCGAGGTGATGAAGCACCGGCTCTCCGCGGAGTACACCGTCGAGGCAGATTACGAAGCCGTCGATTTTACGACCACTCGATGGGTGAGCCCGGTCCTCGACGGCTTTACCAAGCATGAGGTGGCCAAGCACATGAGCGACTTTCGGCGCAAGTGCGAACCCAACCTCTACATCGACGGGCACGGGGATTTGTCCTACCTCGCGCCGAATAAATGGAACCTCGCCAAGGTGCTCGAGCGCTTTCCAAATATCCGGTTCTCCGAGACCCGCGAGCACACCTAGGCCGCCTCTCCACGGTCAGCTGCCGCGCCCCAGTCGAAGGATGAACTCCGGCGTCCGCGCCGGCACGGAATCCTCCACGGCGTGCTGTGCACGTTCGACCAGGAGCCCAGAGAACGCCTCACGGACGTGGTCAGGGGTGACGTTAAAAGGAGGACCTCCCTCATTGCCGTGGTTCCAAAAGATCCCCAACAGCTCGCCGTCCTCACTCAACGCCTCGGTCATTGCGGCAGCATATCCACGGCGTGACTCCAGCGGGATCGCACAAAAACAGGTCTGCTCCCACACGAGGTCGAAGGACCCCACAAGCTCTGCGGGCAGCTCAAGCACGTTCGCTTGAAGATAGCGTACGGGCAGGCCCTTGGACTCCGCGAGCGCCGTCGCCTCCTTCACCGCGAGCGGGGCAAAATCCATCCCGACCACTTGGGCCCCCGCCCGCGCCCACGCCAACGCGTCATGTCCCCGACCGCATCCGGGCACCAACACCCTCAGCGGCGTGTCGACACCGCGCCGTGTGTGGCGCTCCACGGCCGCGGCGATCTCTCGCACCAGCGCAGGAGGAGCCTCGCCGAGATCCCAACCCGTCCGGCCCTCCGCGTATCGGTCATTCCATCCAGTCGCCTCGGCCTGCTCATCATAGTTGCTCACGTCCTCACGGTATCATGCGCCCACGCTCAGCTGACCGAGCGCGGCTGCGCCATCAACGACACACGCCCCGACCGTGAAGGCCGAGGCGTGCGCTCGAAGTCACCAGAGTGCGACTACTTCTTGTTGTCCGCGTACTTCTTGACGAGCTCTTCTTGGACGCTCGACGGAACCTGACCGTACTTGGCGAACTCCATCGTGTACTCCGCCTTCCCCTGCGTCGCAGAGCGAAGCTCGGTGGAGTAACCGAACATCTCCGCGAGGGGGACGTTGGCGTCGATGATCACGCTGCCGTGACTCGTCTCGGAGCCCACGATGACGCCGCGGCGTCGGATGAGGCTGGTCTGCATGCCGCCCTGGAACTCCTCGGGACCCTCGACCTGCACCTTAATCAGGGGCTCAAGGATGACCGGCTTCGCCTTGGGGAGCGCGTCCTTGAACGCCGCCCGTGAGGCGATCTGGAAGGCCATGTCGGAGGAGTCCACAGCGTGGGCAGCGCCGTCGTCGAGCACCATCGAAATCCCCGTGACTGGGAAGCCGATGAGCACGCCGCGCTCCATGGCGGAACGGAAGCCCTTGTCACACGACGAGATGTACTCGCGAGGGATCACACCGCCCACGATCTTGTCGTGGAACTGGTAGTGCGTGTCGACGGGCTCCGCGCCCTCCTCGAGGTGATCGTTCACGTCGAGCGAGATCGGGCTCATCTTCCCCGCCACGCGACCGTACTGACCCGAGCCACCGGTCTGTTTCTTGTGGGTGTAGTTGTAGTCGAACTCCCTGGTGATGGTCTCGCGATACGCGACCGTGGGCTCACCCACGATGGTGTCCACCTTGTACTCACGGCGCATCCGCTCGATGTACACGTCGAGGTGAAGCTCACCCATCCCCGCGATGATTGTCTCACCCGACTCGTCGTCGCGGCTCACGCGGAAGGTGGGGTCCTCTTTGCCGAAGCGGTTGAGTGCCTTCGAGAAGTTCGTCTGACCGCTCTTGTCCTTCGGGGTGATCGAGTAGGAGATAACAGGGTCGGGGACAAACATGGACTGCATGGACAGCCGCTCGCCCGACGTGAAGGTGTCGCCCGACGCACACTCGATGCCGAACAGGGCCACGATGTCTCCGGGGCCAGACACCTCGATCTCCTCCATCTTGTCGGAGTGCATCCGCACGAGACGGCCAACCTTGACCTTCTTGCCCGTGCGCATGTTGTGAATGAACTCGCCCTTCTTAATGATGCCCTGGTAGACGCGAACGTAGGTCAACTGACCGTACTTGCCGTCCTCCAACTTGAACGCCAAGGAGACTAGCGGCAGGTCGGTCTTGGGGAGCAGCTTGACCTTGGCCTCGTTGTTGTCGAGGTCAAAGGCGGTGTTCTGCACGTCGGGTGGCGTCGGGAGGTAGCGCTCCACACCGTTGAGCAGCACCTGTACGCCGCGGTTCTTGTAGGCGGAGCCGCAAAACACCGGCGTCAGATCGCGTCGGAGGGTCGCCTCGCGGATGATGGGGTACATCTCCTCTGCGCTGACCTCTTCGCCCTCAAGGAACTTCTCCGCGATGTCGTCGGAGAAGTCGCCGAGCGCCTCCACGAGCAAGCTTCGATATTCCTCAACGTCGTCTTTCAGCTCCGCGGGACATTCTTCGCGTCGCATGGTCTCGCCGTTGTCACCGTCGAAATAGACGGCCTCACGAGTCACGAGATCCACGACACCCTCATGGTTCTCCTCCGCGCCGATGGGGTAGGTCACCATCACGGCGTTGTGCTTCAGTTTCTCTCGAAGCTGGCTGGTCACCTTGAACGGGTCGGCGCCCGCGCGATCCATCTTGTTGATGAACGCGACGCAGGGGACGTTGTAACGTCGCATCTGGCGATCCACGGTGATGGACTGGGACTGGACGCCCGACACGGAACACAGCACCAAGATCGCGCCATCGAGCACGCTCAGCGCGCGCTCCACCTCCACCGTGAAGTCCACGTGCCCGGGGGTGTCGATGATGTTGATGTGGGTGTCACCCCACTCCACGTACGTCGCCGCGGATTGGATGGTGATCCCGCGCTCACGCTCAAGCTCCATGGAGTCCATGGTGGCGCCAACGCCCGACTTGCCCTTGACCTCCTCAATCTTGTGAATGCGGCCGGTGTAAAACAGGATGCGCTCGGTCAAGGTGGTCTTGCCTGAGTCGATGTGTGCCGAGATCCCGATATTGCGAACTTTGCTGAGGTCTTCCATAGTCACGTCTCCGATGCGGGGTAAAGCAGGTGCCAAATTTCAGCGGCGCTCGCTGTCCCCCGCGCGCGCGGACTATGCCATATGCACACCGCCATGGATGGTCGCCATGTCGTTTTGTGCATTCGGCTTCGTGACCGTTCGCACCCACCAGGGGTCGTCGACCGGCCGCCCGGGGCAATGCGTGATTTGCGCACTCGTGGAAGTGAGACAGAAGACCCTCAAGTTCAACGATTGTCCTGTAATCTCAAGCATTTAACGAGACGCCAGTCGGTCCACGCGCGAGCTTCTCTCACCATGGGAGGAGACACTGTCCTGCCGTCGCCCGTGCCAGGCTAGCCGAGCAAGCCTTTGAAGCGCGCCACCACGGCGTCCACGTGCATCCCGAGCTCGCGCGCGACGATGGCTCCCGGCGCCGAGGCGCCGAAGCGATCGATGCCGTGCTGGGCCGACGCGTAGCTCGCCCAACCCATGGTCGTACCCGCCTCCACGGAGAGCCGCCGCATGATCGTCGGTGGGAGGACCTCGTCTCGCACCTCTTGAGGTTGGGACTCGAAGGCCTTCCAACACGGCATGCTGACCACACGAACCCGCACGCCCTCCGCCGCCAACGTGGTCGCAGCCTCCACGCACAAGGAGACCTCCGATCCAGTCGCGACCAGCAGGCCCTGGAGCTCGCCCTCACCTTCCGCCTCCCACACCGTGTAGGCCCCCTGCGAGACATCGTCTCGGCTCCCTGGCAAGGTCGGGAGTCCCTGGCGGGTCACGATGATCGCCGTCGGTCCGTCCGTACGGGTCATCGCGTGCTTCCACGCCCCAACCGTCTCCCGCGCGTCCGCGGGACGCATCACGTGAAGATTGGGAATCATGCGGAGGCTCATCACATGTTCGATCGGCTGGTGGGTAGGCCCATCCTCCCCGAGCCATACGCTGTCGTGGGAGAACACGTGCGTCACAGGCAAGCCCATGAGGGCCGAGAGCCGCACGCAGCCACGCATGAAATCACTGAACACCAAGAACGTCGCGTCGTAGACGCGTACGCCGCCGTGGAGCGCGAGGCCGTTGCAAATGCCTGCCATGCCGTGCTCGCGGACGCCGAAGTGGATCGACCGACCTGTCGGTGTGGAGGGCTGCATGGCCTGGACGTCCTTGAGCGCTACGCCGTTGGAACCCGCGAGATCCGCGGACCCACCGACCAGGGTTGGATGCGCGGCGCTCAACGCCGCGAGCACCTTCGCGCCGACCTTGCGGGTCGCGACCGACTCTCCATCTTCGTAGGTGGGCAGCCCGTCGAACACACCTTCCGGGAGGGCGCCGCCTTGGAGCTCTTGAAGCTCCCGGCACAGCTCGGGATAAGCGGCTTCGTAGGCATTCATACGGCCTTCCCAAGCCCGGCGAGCCTCGCCCCGCGCCCCCATGATATGTCCGAAGCCCTCTCGGACGACGCCGGGGACGTGAAAGGGCGTCTCGGGCCAATCCATGGCCGCTTTGGTCGCCGCGACCTCCTCGGCGCCGAGCGGCGCGCCGTGGGTCGCGCTCGTGCCCGCCACCGAAGGTGCGCCGTGACCGATCACCGTGCGCGCACAGATAAGCGACGGACGCGCCGTCTCCAAGCGTGCCGCCTCGAGCGCCCCGGTAATGGCCGCGGCGTCGTGTCCGTCCACCGCCAGCACATGCCAGCCGTAGGCCTCAAACCTCGCCCGTACGTTCTCGGTGAACGTGATCTCCGTGCCGCCATCGATGGAGATCTGGTTGTCGTCATACAGGTAAATCAACTTGCCGAGCTGCTGGTGCCCCGCGAAACTCGCCGCCTCCGCGCTGACCCCCTCCATCAAATCGCCGTCGCTCACGATGCCGTAGGTGTAGTGATCCACCACGTTGTGACCGTCTTTGTTGTATCGGTGCGCCATGAATCGCTCGGCGAGGGCCATGCCTACGCCGGTGGCAAATCCAGTCCCGAGCGGCCCCGTTGTCACTTCGATTCCCTTGGCGTGCCCGTACTCGGGGTGCCCCGCCGTAGGAGAATCCCATTGGCGAAAGTTCTTCAGGTCGTCGAGGGTGAGACCGTGCCCAGATAAATGAAGCAAGCTGTACAGCAGCATGGATCCGTGCCCCGCGGAGAGCACAAAACGATCCCTGTCCGGCCAATCCGGCGTCGTTGGATCCACGACTAAAAATCGTGACCAGAGCACCGTCGCCATCTCCGCCGTCCCCATGGGCATACCTGGATGTCCAGACTTGGCCTGCTCCACCGCATCCATCGACAGACCCTTAATCGTCTTGACAGCAAGCGCGTGGAAATCCGCGGGCAGCGTGGTGAATGCGTGGTCGAGAGCGCCGGCGGACTTCGAATCAGTCATGATCCCGGTGCTAACAGGGATGACTGGCATCTCGCAACCGGTCCTGGCACCCCGGATCGCTAGCGCGCGACACCCACCATTCCCGCCAAGTCAGCGAAGAACCTCTCGACACCGCCGGCAGCGCGAGATCTCATCGATCGAGGCGCCACGCTTGGGACCCGGTGCCCCCCGTGATATGGGACTTTCTATGGAGATCTGCATCCTCGGAGCCACCGGCCTGGTCGGAACAGAACTGCTCGACCTCATCGCCCGCGCGTGGCCCGGGGCCACCCTCCACCTCTTCGCGAGTCGGGCCCGCGAGATCTCTGTCGCGGGTGCCCCAGTTTTGGTCCGCGCCGCGAGCGCCCTCGAAGGCCCCGACGCCCCACGAGGAGATCTGGCCTTCGTCGCCCTCGACGACCATCACAGCGCCCACTTCTGTCCACGGCTGCTAGAGCTTGGCTACCGCGTCGTCGACAAGAGCAACACCTATCGGCTCGATCCACACGTCCCGCTCGTGGTGGCAGGGGTCAACCATTCCGAGGTCCGCGAGGGAACGCGCCTGGTCGCGAACCCGAACTGCACCACGATCCCACTCACCCTCGCCCTCGCACCCATCCACAGACGATGGGGCATCGCCTCCGTGCAGGTGAGCACCTATCAGGCCATCTCGGGCGCAGGCGCGGCCACGCTCGATGATTTCCTCGAGTGCTCGAGAGCCGGCTACGATCAAGTCGAGCGACTGGGGGCGAATTTCGATCCATCAGGATACGCCGGCAACGTCGTGCCGCACGCGGGCAACACAGGCGACGAAGGTTTCTCCAGCGAAGAGTTAAAGCTTGTCCGTGAGAGCCGAAAAATACTCGCCGCTGACGACCTGGAGGTGTCCGCCCAATGCTGCCGAGTCCCCGTCTCCGTCGGACACTACGAGCAAGTGTGGCTCACCACAAAGCGACCCACCTCCCTTGAAAATCTTGAGACCCTGCTTGAGGACGGCGCTCGCGCTCCGTGGATCAAGCTCTCGCGGGGCGCCTCGGGTGAGGGCCTGAGCAGCCTCGCCACCACCCAGCACCGCGACCACGCCCTCGCTGGTCGCATGCGCCCACAGCTCGACGACACCTCCGGCACGCGATATTGCATGACCGTCGCCGCCGACAACCTGAGGCTCGGCGCCGCCACCAACGCGGTGCGCGTGGCCGCCTCCTGGTTCCCTGCGATCGACCCGAGCCTCGGGGCAACGCCGTCGTAGAGGCGCCCGCTTACGGCAGGGGCACGGGCGGTGGCGCGGTGTTTCGCTGCACCCGCGTGAAGCCCTCCAGCTCCGAGGTCGTCAGCGGAATCGTGTAGGTTACGTCCGGCGGTGGCGCGAGATCGTTGGGATCGCACGGAGGATTCGACGGGACACCGGGGACAGGTCCACAGTTCCCGTCGTCACAGTCACCGTCGAGGTTTTGCTGAACCCCAAGGAAGGTGAGCGCGCCAGAGTTGTCGAGATAACTCAGGCTGGTGCCGGCCATGAGATCAAATCCCGACGCGTCTTGAACGGCGAGCGAATAGCTCAATTTGTACGACGCCCCTTGATCGAAGTGCCAGATCTCCTCGGCCGGATCGTACCAGCCGGGCTCACAAGCGTTGGTCCCTGACTCGAAGACCGTAAACTCGATGGTGTAGACCTCCACCCCAGTCTCGAGCACCGAGCCGGTGCAGGTCGTGGGATCATCAAGGTCGCTGCATCCGGTGAGCTTGTTGAGCCCAGTCACCGAGATCCGTGGCGCTCGGATGGGCCGCGTCCTCTTGCTGAAGGTGTCGGTGTCGACGCACCGATTGATCGTTGCGTCCCAGGAGGCGCTCCCTGGGCACGGCGTGGTCGCAGAGGGTGAGAACGTGGGATACGGCAAGAAGCTCCGCGTTCGCTCTACGTCTGTCAGCACTTCCCGCATGAAGGTGGCGTTGGACCCCACAGGCACCCTCGCGGTCTCCGTGGGAATGGCGAAGCCCCCGTGCTTGTTGAGCCCCCGGTGGTCGTCCACGAGGATGTACATGCTGGGATGGAAATCCACCGACGTGTCATTGGCGTCCAGCGTGTCGTCGTAGGGGCTGCCGCTCACCATGGCGAGCAGGAACTGGTCTTGATCGTCATCGCCGATGCCCGAGCCCGAATTCCCGGGGATCTCGTCGATCCGATTGATAGAGACGACCGCGGGCGGGAACAAAAATGGATCCGCGAAGTTGCTGCTTGAGATATTGCACGGCGCGCTCGAAGCCTCACACGCGCTGAACGTCGCGACGGGCATCGCGATATCGCTGTTCGCGCTCCAACGGCCGCTGCCGCTGTCTGCCTCGTGCGCGAAGCCCTCCTTGAGGTCCCAACGAAACAGCCGCCCCGCAGGATCCGCGATATAGGTCTCTTGAGCCTCGCCCCAAAAGCGCGAGACGCAGTGGGTCCCTACCGCGGGATCCACCACCGCCGCGAACATGGATTCGTACGCGTTCTGCGTCGGGAGCGGAAGGTCGGCGTACTCTTCTGGCTCGCCGGTCAGAGCGTCGGCGACCACCAGCCTTCGGCCTTGCCAGCTGCTCGTGGGCGCGGCGTCGGCGTAGCCCGAGCCAAACACCAGCCACGAATCTGGCCGTCCCCCAAGCTCTTCGATGTGATAGGTCAGCGCGGGCCTCGCCCAGGTCTCCCCCAGCGTCGGCTCGTAAAATGACTTGAGACCCGCGTCGTCGCTGGTCCACAACACCTCGACGGGTCCATCGGAGGACGCCGGGCTCATATGCGAGACATCCATCGCGATGAGATGTTTGCCTCCCTCCCCCATCCCGACGACGGCGAGATGTCGCCAGCTGCCAGCGTCGTCGTCATAGACCCAGCCGTGATTGACCGTGCCCGACACGCCATAGACGTGATCCTCGAGCTTGTCTGGCTGCCCCATCTCCTCGCCGCCGTAAGCGTACTCTGACACCGCCGCAGCCAGGGAGAATCGAGGGAGCAGGGCCCACATCTCGTTACCGCTGTCGAACTGAAAGGCGTGCAGCAGACCGAGATCGTCTCCGATGAGCACAGCTTCTTGGTACTCGTAATGACTCGCGAACCCGCTGGTGATTTTGAGCGAGGGATCCCAGGCCTCCTCCGCAAAGTTAACAAGTTCGCTGTCAACCTCCTCCGGCGAGGCGAGCAGCCGGCCCGCGCAGTGAGGGTCGCTGATCCCCACGGACGGCGCGAACTGTGGATCGGGCTCCGGCACGCGACGCACCACCATCGGGGAAGACGCGGCAAGTCCGGGGAGCTTCCATCCGTCTTTCCAGTCTTTCCCCATGATGAACTCGGCGATGGGCGTGGCCGACGTGACGTCAAACGGCGCCCCGGGAATCGCGAGCTCGGGTGCATTGAGCTGGTCGATGAACGCGGACGTGGCCGTCGCGCCGTCGTAGATTTCATGGGTGTTGTTGGCCGCGTCGGTGATGTAGATGCGGCGATCCGCCCACGCCGTCATCTCCAAACACTCACCGGCGTCCCACTGCCGCGACTGCGGGCACGGTCCAAACGCCTCTTCAGGTTCGTCGAAGGTCGCTTGCAGGCAATAAGGCGCCGTAATGTACGTGCCCGGGTTGGCCGGATCTTCGACTTGGTCGTCACAAAGTTCCCGCTCCACGTGCCCCTTCCAGGCCGGCCATTCCGTCCGCGCCGCGACGTTGGTTTGGGTGATCCCCTCGCTGCCGCCGCCGCTGGTCCCGAAGGTATTGACCGCCGCGCCAGCACCCGCGGGGACATCCATAGCCAACTCGCCCTCCACAATCTGTGTCAAGACGAGCGCGAGCTGCTCGGGGGAATCCGCCAAAAAGGCGCAGTCGTTCTCTGGATCCGAGGGATCGCGGCAGGTGTCGAAGTTATGGGCGTCGGACGCATCGACTGTGCACGGGTTGGTGTTGTTCGTGTCGCCCGCGCCGGTCCCCGCGCAGGCCATGTCATTGATCGCGGGGTTCCCCGCGGGGTTGTTGGAGCTCGGGTCAATGAAGAACCCGACCACGTACACCTTGGATTCCCGATCGTTCCGGAGACCCGCGAGGTTCCCGTTCAACTTCTTCCAGGACTGCGAGGACAGCGGACTCCCGGAGGTGTCCGTGGGTTCGCCGTCCGTAATGAGCACCGTCGCGATGGGGGAACACACATCCGCGGGCTCCACAGTGCGCACCCACTGGATGTACTTGGAGATGGTACCGCCGTTGGAGAAGGGGCTGTTCGCGACGACGGGCGTCGAGCTGTTGGTCTCACCGATGGCCTGCAGCCACGGGGTCGTCCCCGCCACGTCCATGCCGCCTTCCGCCATATGAGAGGTCATGCCCAAGAGCACGTCGGAGGCGTCGTCGTTTGTCATGGGATACCACTCATCATATTTGATCGACCCGTCTGAAAGACCCGCTACTACGCCAGGCTGATAAAACGGCACGAACAACTCGGACTTGTCGTTAATTAGGTTGTTGGGTTGACGTTGTACCCCCATCAACTCCGAGCCGATCCGGAGCACGCCTGTGTCGAAGCTGTTGCAGTTCCACGGCTCGCCGAAGTAGTTGCACACCCACCCAAGCACGTTCCCCCACTCGTTCACCGCGGTGTTCTTTTTGTTCTTGGACAGGCCCCCGTAGATCTCGTCGAAGGTCGTACGCTGAATCGCCGAGTATCCAGAGTAGCCGGGGAAGCCGTCAACGTAGGGCCAATAATAAAAGTCGTGACCGGACACCTCAGGGTCGAGGGTTCCAAGCTTCGATCCCGTCAGACACGGGGTGATGTTGTTCGTCGACCGCTCGCCATAGTCACCGCGTACGGAGCAAAGGTCGAGCCGATCGAGCTCATCCGTGTGGTCGAGGTTTACACGAACCCCCATAAACCGCGGGAACCATGCCACGCGGCGGTACGCGTTGTCGGGGTCTGCGAGTTGCGCCGAACTTAGCAACGGCGCAGGACTGAGTTCTGCGGTTGAGGGTGACGTAGGCACGATGGCCCCAGAACCGAAGGGGCCGTTGACATCGTCCCAGCGAATATAGGGGTGGGGTCGATTGTCGCCACACAGACGCCAGGTACCTCGCTGTCCCAGCTGATCGGTGGGCATCAGGTACTGGCCGAACCACCAACCGAACGTGCTCCCCATGGTCTCTAGGTCAGGGAACAGCCCGAAGTCGTACAGGTCATCGTAGGTGTAGTTTGTGCCGAAGTACCAGGACCAGTAGTCCATGTAATACCAAAAGAAGTTGAAGAAAAGATTGTCGACGTATCCCGGAGTCCACGCGAAGCGCGGGTTCGCTGGTGCGCCCGCCGAAGAGCCCGCGCAGTCATCGGGCACATCCGCCGCCGTCTCGGGCGACGAGTGTCTCGAGAAGCTCATCAGCGCAAACCGAGCCTGATCCTTGTAGTTGAACACCACCTCGTTGAGCGCGCGACGGGCCGCGGCAATTCGGCTAAGGTCTGCGCCGTCACCATCTTCGCACTCGTTCCAATCACACCACTCGGGGTTCGCCTGCGCGCGCGAGGTCATCGATCCAGAGGTGTCCAACACAAACAGGATTCGCGGAGTGATGCCGCCAAGACTCACATTTTGAACCACGTAGTACGCGTGCAGTCGCGCCTGGGAGGTGCCGCTCAGGCTCAGGCCAAACAAGAGCGTGAACCCGCACGCGAGCTGCATGCAAAGGCGTACAGCCCGAAGCCACCGTGGATGAGGGCCGCCATGCGTTGGGAGTTGCGGAGCGCTGGACGTGCGAGGAGTTTGGACAGACTTCATCGTGGGATCGGGTTTCGGATGCAAAGAGGAAATCAAGCGCGGTCTCGGGGCATACTGGCGGGACGGCATCAGGGCGGAGTGCCGTCCGCGGCCGAACGAACGGCCACTACAGACAAAACGTACTGCTTTCTGCCTGACGGCTGCAGTCCACGGATGCGCGTCTCGTTACGCGTGCGCCCTCGACGTCGACGATGAGGACATAACCCCTCGCCGACGATCCAATCTGATACCGATGCGGTGAAAAACTAGGACCGGAAGTCACAAATAATTCATCGACACTGATTCGATGTGATCCAGAGTCTGCAATCGGTGCTACGAAACCAGCGACAAATTCCAGTGACATTGACATCACAGAAGACTGCGCGAATCCCGAAGAAAAAACGGACGGCTCGAAGAAGCCTCTGCATTTGATGCCGGTTTCGAGGGGACGAGCCAAGATACGATCCCGTGAGTCCCCCGCGGACGAGTGCCGACCATGCGCAGATGGCACCAGTCGATCCCGCCGCCCTGCTGCGGCGAGCTTCGCAAAAGGTCCTCTAGGGCAGCGGAACTGGAGGTGCTGCCGCGTTGATCTGAACGCGGGTGAAGCCCTCGATCTCCGACGTCGTCAACGGAATCGTGTAGGTCACGTCGGGCGGTGGGATGTCGGTGTTGGGATCGCAGGGTGGGTTGCTCGGGACTCCTGGATTCGGGCCGCAGCTTCCGTCTGCGCAGTCACCGTCGAGGTTTTGTGTGACATCCACGAACTTCAGTCCGCCATCCGCATTGCCCAGGTAGCCAACCCCTCCGCTCAGGTCAAAGCCGTCTTCATCCGTGACCCCCAGCGTGTAGCTGATGACGTAGCTCGCGCCCTGGTCGTAGTACCAGACCTCGTTGTCCTCATCATACCAGCCTTCCTCGCAGTTATTTACTCCAGACTCGTACACCGTGAACTCGATGGTGTAGATCTCGACTCCAGTCTCAAGCACGCTCCCTGTGCACGTGGTCGGATCATTCAAGTCAGTGCAGCCCGTGAGCTTGTTGAGTCCGCTCACCGAGATCCGGGGCGCCCGAATGGGTCGCACTCGCTTGGAGAAGAGCTGCTCCTCCTCGCACATACCGTCGACCCAATTAGCGCTGTTGGGACACGGCGCATCGCCCGACGGTGCGAAGCCCGGATACGGCAAAAATCTTCGAGTCCGCGGGATGTTCGTGATGACTTCGCGCATGAAGTTTGGATCATCCCCCGGCGCGACCTCAACGTCTGGGCCTGTAATGTTAAAGCCGCCGTTCTTCGACGCGCGATGGTCATCCACCATGAGATACAGGCTCGGATGGTACAGATTCGAGCCTGCGTTGGCATCGAGCGTGTCGTCGTAAGGACTCCCACTCACCATCGCCACCAAGAACTGGTCTTGATCATCGACGCCGATTCCATCTCCCGAGTTTCCGGGGATCTCATCGATACGATTAAGCGAGACGACCGCCGGCGAGAACAAGAAAGGATCCGCGCGATTGCTCGAGGACAACGAGCACGGTGAGGTCGCCCCTTCGCAGGCGTAGAAGGTCTCCACCGGTGTGGCCTCATTCCCATTGCTCGACCAGGTGCTCCCGCTGTCCGACTCGTGATTCTTGCCCTCCCCCACATCCCATCGGTAGAGGCGCCCCGCGGGGTCCGCGATGTACGCCTCTTGGGCTTCGCCCCAAAAGCGCGACACGCAGTGCGTGCTCACGGCCGGATCGACGACCGCGCCAAAGTTGGACTCGAACGGTGTCACAGATGGAGCCGGAAGGTCCGCATAATCAAGAACTTCACCGGTGAGCGCGTCGGCCCAGAGCATCCGTCGGCCTTGATACGCGCTCGTCGGTGTCGCGTCTGGATAGCCAGAACCGATCATCAAGTAGCTCTTCGGCTTCTCTCCAAGCTCGTCGATGTGATAGGTGAGCGCCGGCCGAGCCCAGGTCTCCCCAAGCGCGAGCTCGTAGTCCGACCAGTCGTCGCTGGTCCAAAGCACCTCGACGGGGTCGTCTCCCGATGCGGGGCTCATGTGGGAGACGTCCAGGGCCATCAGGTGCTTGCCACCCTCCCCCATGCCGACCACCGCGAGGTGACGCCATTTGTTGGCGGCGGGATCATGCACCCAGCCGTGGTTGACGGTGCCGGACATCCCGTAGAGATGCTCGTCGACGCTGTCGGACTGACCCATGGCGTCGCCGCCGTAGCTGTACTGCGCGACCGCGGACGCCAGGGCGAACCGGGGGAGCAGCGCCCACATCTCGTTGCCGCTGTCGAATTGGAAGGCGTGCAACAAGCCGAGGTCATCGCCTTGGAGCACGGCCTCTTGATACTCGTAGTGGCTGCCGTAGCCGCCGGTGATCTTGAGCGCAGGATCCCAGGCGTCCTCGGCGAAGTCGACAAGACCTCCGTCAACCTCTTCGGGCGTGGCGAGGAGACGACCCGCGCAGTGAGGGTCGCTGATGCCTACCGAGGGTGCGTAAAGCGGGTTGGGCTCTGGCACGCGCCGGACCACCATAGGGGACGAGGCGGCGAGCCCAGGCAGCTTCCAGTCGTCTTTCCAGCCCTTGCCCAGGATGAACTCGGCGATCGGCGTGGCGGAGGCCGCGTCGTACGGGCCGCCAGGGATCGCCAAGTCACCCGCGTTGAGCTGCGCGACGAATGCCGCCGTCGCGCTGGTGCCATCATAAATCTCCTGCAGGTTATTCGACGCGTCGGTGATGTAGATCTTCCGCTCATCCCAATCCGTCTGTCGCAGGCACTCTCCCGCGTCCCACTGCCGTGACGACGGGCAGGGACCAAAGGTGTCGCCGAGGACGGGAACATCCGCCGCGGTGCAATACGGTGCAGTGATGAAGGCACCCGGATTCGCTGGGTCCTCAATCAGGTCGTCGCACAGCTCGCGCTCCACATGGCCCTTCCACTCCGGCCACTCCGTGCGCGCCGAGATCGCTGTCTGAGTAATACCGTCCGCGCTACCACCCGTGGTACCGAACGTGTTGACCGCAGCCCCCGCACCGGCTGGCACGCTGGTTGCGAGCGAGGCTGTCACGATATCTGACAGCGCGATCGCCAGCTCAGCTGGATCTGCGGCCATGAACGCGCACTCGCTCTCCGGGTCGCTTGGGTCCTTGCAGGTGTCGAAGTTGTGCGCCACGTCCGCGTCCGCCAGACACGGGTGGGCGCTGTCGCCTTGCTGCGTGCCCCCTCCTGTGGCGGCACACGCCATGGCGTTCACGGTCTCATCGCCCAGCGCGTTCAGCTTGCCCGCGGCAACAAAGCCCACGACGTATGTCTTGACCTTCCGATTGTTGCGGAGCCCCGCGAATGACTTATGGACCTTCTGTACGTCAGTGGAGGTGTCCTCGTCCATATCGCCATCAGTGATGATGATCGCGGTCAGCGGAGCGCAGCGATCCGCGGTGTCATCGTCGCATTGTTGAAAACCGAGATAGTTGGAGATCGTGCCGCCGTTGGTGAACGTCGATGCCGCGCCGCACTGCACATTGCTCGTCGTCTGGCCGATCACGGCCGACCAATCCGTCGCCCCCATGGCGTCGATGCCTCCCTCCGCCACCGACGAGGTGAGACTCAAAATAGTCTCGTTGGCCTCATCTTGGTCCGTGGGGAACCACTCCTCCAGAGGATACTTCCCATCTCCGTTGAGCACGTTGCCCTGATAAAATGGCGCGAAGATCGTCCGCTTCACCGCGTTGTTTGTGGTGGCGTCGGCGAAGACGCCGAGTCGGGTGGGAACATCCCACGCCTCGTTGTCCACCGCCTGCAAGACGACCGCGTCAAATTTTGCTTGGTCCGTACCGGACAAGGTCGCGCACCATCCAGGCACCGGCGAGAACCCCGCGCAAATTGCATCGAGGGTATCCGCCCAGTTGGAGTCCGCGTTGCCGTTGAGCCCCGCGTCGGCGTAGAGGATATTCTCCAGGGAGTTAAAGCCCCCGTACCCCGGAAACCCATCGACGTAGGGCCAGTAGTAGAAATCGTGGCCAGCTACCTCGGCGGCGAGGTCCGCCGGGAGGGCGTTGGCTCCTGTGATGCAGTTGGCCAGTTGATTGCTGGGTCCAGACCCATGGTCACCGAACGACTGGCAGAGGTCCTCACGATCCTGGTCGTCGGTCTGCATCGGATGGATCCGCAGACCCATGAACCGTGGGAACCACTGCACCTTTCGGGTCGCGTTTGTGGGCTCTCCAAGCTGGGACTGGGTGAGCAAAGGCGCGGGTCCGAGCGCTGCGGTGCTCCCATTCGAGAGTTGAGCTGGGCCCGTGAGTTGGGCGCCCGTGTTGATCTCGTCCCAGCGGATGTACGGGTACGGCTTGTTGTCACCGCACAGCTTCCACTGGCCCGTGACGGGCTCCGCCGCGGATGGACGGATGGCCATCATGTGCTCGCCGATGGCACCCGCGAACAGCCCCACCATCCCAGCCACGTCCCATGCACCCGCGGCAGCACCCACGCCGAAGGCATCCAAGAGATCGCCAATGGCGATCGACATCCCTGTTCCGCTCCCGGGCTCCCGCTCTACGAGCGCGGCCCCGTCGTGGTAGTACTGCACCCATTCAAACCGCTCTTGCGCGGTCGTGGGGGTTCCGCCGCCGCCGTGGCGACCCATGCCGCCGTAGGTGTCCACGATGATCTTGCGGCCGGTGAGGCCCGCGTCGCCCATGGG
>JBDQGY010000058.1:0-19476 GCA_040265175.1 Nannocystaceae bacterium | reverse complement strand
GGCGTCATCTTGGGCCTCACCGTCGTAGCCGGGCACGCAGGGGACCCCCGCCTTTTGCATCCGCGACTTCGCGGCGGCCTTGTCCCCCATGAGCGAGATGGACGCAGACGAAGGACCGACAAACACGAGCCCCGCCGCCTCAACGGCCGCGGCGAAGTCAGGGTTCTCGGACAAAAACCCGTAGCCCGGATGGATGGCCTCAGCGCCGCGCTCCTCGGCGACCTCGAGAATGCGTGAGATAGTCAGATAGGAGGCGCTCGGGGTCGCGGCGCCGAGGCGAGCGGCCTCGTTGGCCATGGTGACGTAGGGGGCGTCCGCGTCTGCGTCGCTGAAGACGGCGATGGTGTGAATACCAAGCTCGCGAGCGCTGCGGATGATTCGCGCCGCGATTTCGCCGCGATTGGCGATGAGCAGGCGATGGAAGGGGCGCGTGTTCATGTGGGCTCCTTGCTCGCTGGCGCCCAGGAGGGGGGTCGCCGCTGCATAAACGCGGTCATCCCTTCCACGGCGGCGTCGCTGCGGGCAGCGGCGGCGAAGTCGCTCGCGGCCTGGTCGAGCACCTCCTCAAGTTCGACCGCTGCGACCGTTAACATCAGTTGCTTGGTGAGCGCGACGGCGGTTGGTTCACACTTGTGGACCTCGTTGATCACCTGGGCGAGGAGGCTCCCGGCCTCCTCAGTGTTTTGTGCGTAGCGATGGGCGATGCCGAGGGCGACGGCCTCACGCGCACCGAGCCGTGCGCCGGTCACGGCGAGGCGGCGCGCGTGCGTAATACCCACCCGCTGAACGATGAAGGGCGCGATCTGGGCGGGCGTAACGCCCAAGCTGGTCTCTGGCAGTCGGAACTTCGCGCCCTCGACCGCGATGGTGACGTCCGCCACGCACGCGAGACCGAATCCCCCGCCCATGACCGCCCCCTCACACACGGCGATCACCGCTTGCGGGGCCGCGTTGAAGACGGAAAGCGCGGCTCCAAACTTACGGTTCATGACCGCGATGGGATCTGGGGCGCCCGGGGCGATCGTGGCGCTCCTCGCCGCGCTCATGTCTTTGATGTCACCGCCCGCGCAAAAGTGGCCGCCGGCTCCGCGGAGGACGACCACCCGAACATCCCGCCGGTCGCGGACGGCCTCGAAGACGCTCACGAGCTCGCGCACCATGACCGCGCTCATGGCGTTCCGCGCCTCTGGGCGCGCGAGGGTGACGTGGACCACCCCGTCCGCGTGGACGAGCTCAAGGGTGTCCGTGGGTGGGAGTTCGAGGGGGCTCATGCTTTCTTCTTCTTGGGGAGCGTGCCGTCAAGCTTGCAGATGATGCTGAGCATGATTTCGTCGGCGCCGCCGCCGATGGAGACGAGCCGCGCGTCGCGATACAGACGGGCGATTCGCGTCTCCCACATGAAGCCCATCCCGCCCCAGAATTGCAGGCACGAGTCGGACACCTCGCGACCGAGTCGGCCCGCCTTGAGTTTGGCCATGGAGGCCAGGCGGGTCACGTCTTTTCCGCTCACGTAGAGTTCGGTGGCTCGATAGACCAACGCTCGCAGGCTCTCGACCTCGGAGGAGAGCTCCGCGAGTCGGTAGTGGACCACTTGGTTGTCCAAGATGGACTTGCCGAAGGCCTTGCGGTTGCTGGTGTACTCGATGGTCTCTTGGACCGCCCCCTCGAGTCCCATGATCATGTTGGCCGCGCCCCAGAGCCGCTCCTCTTGGAACTGGAGCATCTGGTAGAAAAAGCCCGCGCCCTCTTCCCCGATGCGGTTGCGTTTCGGAACCCGGACGTCGTCAAAGTAGATTTCGGCGGTGTCCGAGCTTCGCATGCCGAGCTTGTCGAGCTTCCGCGCTCGCTTCACCCCTTTGGTGTCCATGGGGATGATGATGATGGATTTGTTCTTGTGGGGGGGGCCCTCGCCGGTGTTGACGAGCGCGCACATCCAGTCGGCCTGCATGCCATTGGTGATCCAGAGCTTGCTTCCATTGATGATGTAGTCGTCGCCGTCGGAGCGCGCGTGGGTCTTGAGGCTCGCGACATCCGAACCCGCGCCCGCCTCGCTGACACCGAGACAACCAACGAGGTCACCGGCGATGGACGGCGCTAAGAACTCCTCGCGCAGCTCGTCGGAGCCGAAGACGGAGAGGGCGGGGGTGCACATGTCGGACTGCACGCCCATGGCCATGGGGATGCCGCCGCAGTGGCAGCGCCCGAGCTCCTCTGCAGCTGCCACGGAGTAGCTGTAGTCGAGCCCGGATCCGCCAAACTTCTCGGGTCGAGATAAGCCAAAGAGCCCGAGGTCGCCGGCTTTTTTGAAGAGCTCGTGCGCAGGGAAGATCCCTTCAGCCTCCCACTCGTCGACGTAGGGGTTGATCTCCTTGTTCACAAATTCGCGAACGGTCTTTCGGATCATGTCGTGTTCTTCAGTCCACATGCTCATGGTCTTGGCTCCAGTCAAAAAGGGTTAGCCTCGGGCGACGCCGAAGGTGTTGGGGTGAAGGGTTCGCGCGTGGGCCTCGCGGGTCATGTGGAGGCAGGTGGAGAGCACCGCGCGGGTGTCTCGAGGGTCGATCACGCCGTCGTCCCAGATCCGCGCCGTGGCGAACAAGGCGGTGGCCTCGGCGTCGAGCTTCTTGCGGACCTCGCCGCTCATGGCCGCCAAGGCGTCTTCGTCGAGGGGCATACCCATCCGCGTGAACTTGGCCTTGGTGATGATCTCCATGACCTTGGCCGCCTGGGCGCCCCCCATAACGGCGACCTTGCTGTTGGGCCAGGCGAAGATGAAGCGGGGGTCGTAGGCGCGTCCGCACATGCCGTAGTTGCCGGCCCCGTAGCCGCCTCCCAGGATGAAGGTGAACTGCGGGACGGTGGCGTTGGAGACCGCCTGAATCATCTTCGAGCCGTGCTTGATCGCGCCGCGTTGTTCGGCCTCTTTGCCCACCATGTACCCGGTGGTGTTCATCAAGTAGACCAGCGGAGTGTCGCTTTGGCAGCACAGCTGGATGAACTGCGCCGCCTTCACGGAGCCCTCGGGCATGATCGGGCCGTTGTTCCCGAGGATGCCCACGGCGACGCCATCGACGCTGGCGTGCCCGCACACCGTCTCCTCTCCAAAGTTTTGTTTGAATGGGAGGAAGTCGGAGTCGTCCACGAGGCGCGCGATCACGTCGTGAACGTCGTAGGGCTGCCGCGCGTCCACCGGGACGAGGCCGCAGAGTTCATCGCTGTCATAGCGGGGTGGGGGCCCCGAGGCGGCCTCAGTGGGGGGGCGAAAGGTGGCTCCGCGACCGAGCTGCGCGACCACGTCGCGGGCGACGCTGAGGGCGTGGTCGTCACTCTCCGCCAAATAGTCCACGGTGCCAGAGATGCTCCCGTGCATCGCGGCGCCTCCGAGCTCTTCATCGGTGGCGTCTTCGCCGAGTGCGGCTTTCACGAGAGGGGGGCCCGCCAAAAAGATCTTGGCCCGATCTCTCACGGCGATGACATAGTCCGAGAGCCCTGGCATATAGGCCCCGCCGGCCGTGGATGACCCGTGGACGACTGTGACTTGGGGGATGCCCGCCGCGGACAAGCGGGCCATATTGGCGAACACGCGGCCACCGTCCACGAACAGTTCACTTTGGTAGAGGAGGTTCGCACCGCCGCTCTCCACGAGGCTGACGACAGGGAGGCGATTTTGGAGCGCGATCTCTTGGGCGCGAAGGCTCTTTTTGAGCCCCATGGGGGTGATGGAGCCCCCTTTGATCGCGCTGTCGTTGGCGGTGATGAGGCATCGGATCCCGGAGATGTAGCCGACGCCGATGATGTTGCCCCCGCCGGCGACATCCTTTTTGCCGTTGTCGTCGTGCATTTTGTAGCCGGCCAGCGTGGAGAACTCGAGGAAGGGGCTCCCTGGGTCGAGGAGGCGGGCCACCCGCTCTCGGGGCATCAGCTGGCCGCGCTTGTCGAATTTCTTCTTCGCCTTGTCGGAGTTGGCGCGGATTCTGCCTTCGATGTCACGGATCTCAGCGACCAGCCCGAGCATCTCGGCGCGTTGGCGTTGAAAGGTCTCCGTGGAGGTGTCGAGGTGCGATTGGAGGACGGGCAACGGTTACTCCTTGGACAAAATCTTTGGGGTGACGGCACGGTGAAAACCCTCGAAGGGGGGCGCGTTGTCGTGCTCGGGGACGGGCCAGACGTGGGAGGCGAGCGAGGCTGCGCCGTCTACCTTGATGCACTCGCCGGTGATAAATGCGGCCGCTTCTGATAACAAAAAACACACAGCACCGCTGATTTCGGCCTCGGTAGCCAAGCGCTTCAGGGGCACCGCCGCCGCGAGCTGTGGGATCATGGCCTTGGCTGGCCCCTTGTAGGTGTCGAGCCCGCTGCTCGCAACCCAGCCAGGGGCGACGGCGTTGACTCGGACTCCGCGCCCCGCCCATTCGTAGGCAAGGGTTTTGGTGAGGTTGAGCATCCCCGCTCGGGCGGCGCCCGAGTGCGCCATCCCGGGCATGCCGTTCCACATGTCGGCGATGATGTTTACGATGGCGCCGCCGTGTTTGTTCATGCCCTTAAGGAAGCAGGCTTTGGACATCAAAAACCCACCCGTGAGGTTGGTGCGGACGACGGTCTCGAAGCCCTTTTTGTTGATGACCTCCGCGGGCGCTGGAAACTGACCGCCCGCGTTGTTCACGAGAAGCTTGATGGGGCCGTGCGCGTCGACCAGCGCGGCGATCTCACCCTCCACGGCCTCTTCGTCGCGAATGTCGAAGGCCGCGTAGTGGACTGTGCCGCCGTCCTCAGTGATCTCGCCGGCGACGCGCTCGAGCTTTTCAATTTTGCGGCCTGTGATGATGACGGTGGCGCCCAGAGACGAAAGCTCATGGGCGACGCAGCGCCCGATCCCGCTGCCGCCACCGGTGACGAGGGCGGTGGTTCCGGCGAAGAGGTCGGCGCGAAATACCGATCGGTAGCGAGTTGTTGCGTGTACGCTCATTGTATTTTGTTCCCCTCTTGGATCAGCTGTGCGCTGCGTTGCGCGTCTACCCCGAGCGCACGGAGCATGAATTGGGAGCCGAAGGCCAAGGTCTTCTTTCCCGTGGCAGGTTTACGGAAGACGATGGCCTCGTAGAGGATGTCGGCGAACATGGCCAAGATGAAGTGCGCGGCCAGTCGATGGTCGACCACGTCGAAGCAGCCCGACCGCACCCCCTCTTCCACCAGCGCCGCGAGCGGTGCTGCCAGCGCCTCTCGTCCTTCAAGCCAGATTTTTTCCATCTCGTCTCCCGAGGTGGCCTGACGAAATACGGTGACCAAGGCTCGATGGCGCCGCACCGCGCGGTAGATCTCTGCCAGCCCTTTCACGAGCCGTTCGTCGGCGGGACCGACGCCGGCGGCGCCCTTGGTGAGCGCGCCGAGGTAGTCCTTGAGGACCTCGCCGCGGAGGGTAACGAGCACCGCCTCTTTGCTTGGAAAGTACAAATAAAAGGTGCCCTGGGCGACGCCGGCCTCTTTGACGATGGCAGAGACGCTCGTGTGGGCGTACCCATCCTCTAAGAAGCGGCGCCGAGCCACCTCGATGAGCTGACGCCGTCGGGCCTTGGCGGCTGGGTTTCGAGCACCTGACTGACTGTCAGTCACCATGGCAGGATGCGCGGTTTCTCCCGTGATGTCAACGGGCCCGCGTGGAGGGCGTATTCATGGCGTTCGTGGCGGAGCGCGGAGTTGGTCGCCCGGCGGTGGACCGGCTGCGCGCGGAGAGCGGCCGGGCGCTCGTGGTACCGTCGAGGCGATTATGGAACGCGAACAGCAAAAGCTCTACTGCCAAATCATCGCCCATCTCGTGCTGGTAGACGAAGAGGTCTCCGACGCAGAGCACGCCTTCTTGGAGGCTCAGATGGACCGCTTCGAATTCGACGACGCGGCGCGAGATGAGGTCCTTGAGGGGCTCGACATGACCACGCCGATCGCGGAGCTCGCGGCGCAGCTGACGGCAGAGGCAGGGGCGGACCTTTTGAGGGTGTTGCATGACGCCGCGCAGGCCGACGACCACTTCGACGAGCGGGAGCGGGCGCTGATCAGTGAGGTCGAAGCGGTTTTGGGCGCGGCCTCCTAGGGACCCCTAGGTTCGGCGCGGCCGGCGGATTGAGATGGCGTCGACTGCGTGGCGTGGATGGGGGGTCGATTCCGCGGCCGTCAGCAGGTATAGTCCCGCCGTGGCTGACTACAGAGACACGCAAGAACTCAACCCCCTCTCGGTGATCATTGGTGCGGTCGTGTTGGTCGGCCTCGCGTTTGGCACCGTCTTCTTCATCGCCACCAACGGTGGCTAGCCCGCCGGACCCACGGTGTCTCGCGCGGCCGGTGCAGCGCGGAGGCTCGTTCGGTGGTCCTATCGGTGGGACAAGGTCGCGGACCGTCGCAGCGCACGAGGTCCGCGGTGGACGTTGAATGCGCGTTCGTCGGAGGCGTGGCCCACGACGGACGCGCATCGCAGGCGCGCCAAGGTCCGCCCGCGTCCCGCGCGCGGACGTGCGCCGCGGGAGTTGAAAAACGGGCGTGAAGGTGTGGATGATGGTGAACAGGGAGTTCATTTCTATCCTCAAATCACTGCAACGCTCTCCGGAGCGCGGGTCCAAGATTCGGCCGCCGCACATTCGGACCTGGCATCCGCTCGGGCTGCTGCCGCGGTTTAGCCGGGACCCCGTGGGTGTCTTCCTCGCGCTCGCCCGCGAGCACGGGGACATCGTGTCGTTTCGCATGGGTCCCAAACAGGCCTACTTGATTCGAGATCCCGCAGACATCAAGCGCGTGCTCGTCGACGGCCACCGAAGCTATGGCAAGAGCACGCGCGGCTACGACAAGATGCGCATCTTCATGGGGCAGGGTCTCGTGACCTCTGAGGGCGAGTTTTGGCGGCGGCAGCGACGAATCTCCCAGCCCGCGTTTCATCGTCAGCGCATCGCCGGGTTCGCGTCGGTGATGGGTACCCTCGCGGGCACCCTTTCCCAGGAGTGGGAGGGGAAGGCGGCCCGTGGGGAGTCGCTTGATTTCGCCAATGACATGATGCGCTACACCCTCTGGGTCGTCGCGAGCACAGTGCTCTCCATTGACGTGAGCGATCAAGCCCAACAGATGGGGGAGGATGTCGGTGAGCTGCTGTCGTTTTTTCAGCACACTGTAACCAGCCTCCTCCCGGTGGATGAGCTCTTGCCGACACCTCGGGCTCGGCGCGCGCGCGCGGCCATGGAGCGACTCGACAAGGTGGTGTACGGCGTCATCGAGCGGAGGCGGAAGGGGGCCGAAGACCCCCACGATCTGCTGTCGCTTCTGCTCGAAGCGCGAGATGAGGAGACGGGCGAGGGGATGACGGACCTGCAGCTTCGCGATGAGGTTATGACGATGTTCCTCGCGGGGCACGAGACCACCGCCAACGCCCTGGCGTGGACCTTGTTGCTGCTGGGCCGGCACCCGGAGGTGCTCGCGAAGGTGCACGCGGAGCTTGACGAGGTGCTCGACGGGCGCTCCCCGGGCCTCGATGACCTCGGCTCCTTGACTTATCTGGGTCAGGTGCTCGATGAGGGGATGCGCCTGTACCCTCCAGCATGGCTCGTCGCGCGCTCCGTGGAAGAAGACGATGAACTCTCAGGATTCCCGATCAAAAAGGGAGCCTACGTATTTTTCTCTCCATTTGTGAGCCACCGCAACCCCGCCTTCTTCCCGGACCCAGAGCGCTTCGATCCAGAGCGCTTCTCAGCGGAGGCGGTCAAGTCACGCCCTCGATACGCCTATTTCCCGTTCTCGGGGGGCCCGCGCCAGTGCATCGGTGATGCGTTCGCAAAGATGGAGGCCAAGATCCTCCTCGCGGTGCTGTTGTCTCGATTTACCCTGGAGATCGATGGGGACCACCCAATCGGGTTGTCGCCCTCGGTGACGCTACGGCCGACGTACGGCGTGAAGGGCACTGTGAGGCTTCGAGGAAGCGGCGGGGCCGGAGACGCTCCATGAAGTGGGCGGCATGTGGGCGCGGCTTCGAGGCTAGCGCGGCTTGGGTGCCCATGGTCGCGACCTCGGCGCGCCCGTGTTAGAACGACCGCGCATGGCTCCTCGCGTCCTCGTCACCGCGGCTCTCCCTTACGCCAATGGCTCGATTCACCTCGGGCATATGCTTGAGTTCGTTCAAACGGACGTCTACGTGCGGGCGCGTAAGCTCGCCGGTGACGACGTCATCTTTATGTGGGCCGACGACACGCACGGCACGCCCATTCAACTCCGCGCGATGCGAGAGGGCATCACACCTGAGGCGCTCATTGAGCGCGCGTATCAAGAGCACGTCGCGGTGTTCGACGATTTCTCGATCGGTTACGACATTTTTCACTCTACGCACTCGCCGGAGAATCGTAAACACGCAGAGCAGATCTTCAACACAATGAACGCGCAGGGCGACATCTCGTCTCGTTCGGTCGCGCAGTTTTATTGCCCGGTGGACACCATGTTCTTACCGGATCGCTTCGTGAAGGGGACGTGCCCCAAGTGTGGCGCCACCGATCAGTACGGAGACAACTGCGAGTCTTGTGGCACCACCTACGAGCCCACGGAGCTCAAGACGCCGTATTGCGCGGTGTGTCACGACAAAGGCACGCACACTGTACCTGAGGTGCGCGACTCGGAGCACCTGTTCGTCCCGCTCGAGCGGCACAAGGAGTTCTTGCTCGGTTGGCTAGGCGAAGATGGAGCGACATCGGGCACCGCGATCCAAGCTTCTGTGCGGAACTATCTGCTCAATTGGGTGGAGGACCTCAAGGACTGGGACATCTCTCGGGAGGCGCCGTACTTTGGGTTCGAGATTCCCGGACACCCTGGAAAGTACTTTTATGTGTGGTTCGACGCGCCCATCGGGTACATCGCCGCCACCGATAAGTGGTGCGCCGACAACGGCAAGGACTTCGACGCCTACTGGAAGACAGATCGCAGCCAGACCGAGATCGTCCACGTCATCGGCAAGGACATCGTCTACTTTCACGCCCTGTTTTGGCCCGCCATGCTGCACGCTGCGGGGTACACCACGCCCTCGCGTATCCAGGTTCACGGTTGGCTCACTGTGAACGGCGAGAAGATGTCGAAGTCGCGAGGCACCTTCATCCTCGCACGCACCTACCTCGAGCACCTGCCTCCCGAGTACCTCCGCTACTACTTCGCGGCCAAGCTCTCGTCCTCTCAAGACGACTTCAACCTTGACCTGGAGGACTTCGTCGCCCGAGTAAACGCGGACTTGGTGAACAAGGCCGCCAACTTGGCCAGTCGGTGTACCAAATTCCTCACCGGCAAACTCGACGGGGCGGTGGCGGAGATTCCCGAGGACGCGCGGGCGATGCTCGAGGAGGCCGAGGCGAAGCTCGCGAAGGTCCCTGGGCTGTACCGCGAGTTTGAGAGCGCGTCGGCGTTGCGTGTGGCCATGGAGATCGCAGAGGCCGCCAACGTCTACCTCACTGAGCAAGAGCCGTGGAAGCTCGCCAAGTCAGACCCGGAGCGGGCCCGCGCCATCTTGAGCGTCGGGATCCACGCCAGCAAGCTCGTGGCCGCGGTGCTGTCGCCGGTGATCCCGTCGTGGGGGGAGAAACTCCAGCGCATCTTCCAGCTCGACGCGCCCATCAACTTCGAGAACGCCAAGGACCGTCTCCCGGCCGGCCATGTTCTCGGCACCTACGAGGCGCTCGCAGAGCGCATCGACGCGAAGGTGATCGAGACGGTCATGGAGGCGAGCAAAGAAGACCTGCAGGCCACGGGCGCCGCCTCGCAGCATGACTACGAGGTCCCGGAGTTGGCGGACGAAATCAAGATTGACGCGTTCTTGCCTATGGACCTCCGGGTAGGGGAGGTCCTGACTGCCGAGGCGGTCGAAGGCAGCGACAAGCTGCTGAAGTTCACAGTGAATCTCGGTCCTTTGGGAACGCGCACGATCTTCTCTGGGATTAAGCCGAGCTACGGCGTGGACGCGAGCCTCGTCGGGCGTCATGTCGTCGTCTTGGCGAACCTCAAGCCCCGCAAGATGCGCTTCGGCGTGAGCGAGGGCATGATCCTCGCCTCGGGAGCGTCAGATGACGACTGCACGTTGCTCGAGCTCGACATCGAGCGCAGCAAGCCCGGCGAACGCATCACCTAGGTGGGCGCGGATTCCAGCTCTTGCTGGCCCGCCAACGACAACGGCGTCTCCGGGCGAATCTTGAGTCGCTCGTAGCCGATGGGTTCGTCGGTGCGGACGCAGATCCCATAGCTTCCCTCTTCCATGCGTCGCAGAGCAGCGCGCGCCTGCCCGAGCCGGCGCTGAGCGGCCGCTTTGCCCGCTTTGGCCACCTGTTGTTGGGCCATAGCGTCGATTCGAGACAGTCGCCCGATGGGTGTGTCGAGGTCGACGGTTTTGGCGGAGTCGCCAACCTGCGAGAGATGGGCCGCCAAGGCCGCCTCGAGCGCGATGAGGTCCTCTTTGAGCTCGTCGATCTGGGCCGGAGTGAGGGGCGAGACGTCGGACACGGAGCAACGATAGCACGGAGAGCGCGCCGGGTTTGGTGCGTCCGCGGTGGACGTCGACGGGTCGTTGCTCCCTCGGGGGATGCGGATACACTGCGCCTGTGCGACGTCCGACAACGCGATGGGAAGCCCGAGATCACGTCGCCATTAAGCGTGAGGCGCGGCCCGGGGGCGCGTGGACGGAAGACCCGCGTGCCGAGCGCTTTGACCTGCGATTTGAGGACGGCACGGGGGGCGAATTGGTCTGTGGGCTGATGCAGCAAGAGGCGTGCGCGCGCGCCTCGAAGAGTCAAACTCTCGTCCGCTCCGTCACGGCATGGTTGCTCGCGCGAGGGCAGCGCTCGATCGATCTTCGAAGCGGGGGCAGCATCCTCGCTCAGGGGACCATCGCGCCCGAGGACCTCGACACGGCGGACGTGGGAGGGGATGGCGTTGCCGCGGCGTCGAAGGTCGTCACCTTGGCGCCGTCCAACGCGGAGCTGGTAGACGCGCTCGGTGTGTTCGATCGCGTCATCGCAACGGAGGACTCAAGCGATCATCCACCCGAGATTAGGTTCTTGCCGAAGTTGGGACCCGACTTGGCGCCGGACCTCGATCGCCTCGCGAGTTTTGAGCCCGCGCTCGTCCTGTCTTCGCTGACCGTGCCGGGCATGGAGCGAAATGTAGTGGGTCTCGAGGCTCGAGCGATCCCACAGATTGTGCTCGCGCCCCGGAGCCTTGACGATGTGATGGCGGACGTACGCCGGGTGGGCGCCGCCATGGGCGTGGCGGCGACGGCGGACGCAGTGGTGGCGAACATGCGCGATGAGCGTCGGGCCTTGGAGCGGCGGAGGCAGGGGCCGCCAGTGCGGGTGTACTTGGAGTGGTGGCCGCGACCGATGTTTACGCCGGGCGCGGACTGTTACAGCAACGAACTGATCGCGCTCGCTGGCGGTGTCAATGTCTTCGCAGATCGCCCTGGTGCCTCCGTGGAGATCTCCGCCGCGGAGCTCTTGGAGGCGTCGCCGGAGGTCTGCTTCGTGTCATGGTGCGGGGTCCCGGCCGACAAACTCGACCCCGCACGCTTGCGGCGTCGAGACGGACTTGAGGCGCTTGAGGCGGCGTCATGTGGAAGGGTGTACCCCCTCGACGAGCGGTTTTCCGGCCGACCAGGCCCGAGGATGTTGGAGGCGGCGCGACGGATGGAGGTGGCCATTCGCCGCGCTCGCGCCGGGGACTAGAACGAAGTACGCCCACGCCTGGATGTGGGGGACTGTTCATCCGATGCGTGCGCGGCCGCAGTCGGAGCGCTCGGCTCCTCTCGCCGACAATACAGACGGTCACGGCGATCTTCGGTACAACCATGCTCATGGGGAGTGACGAGACGGGAACAGAGTCCTACGACGAGGTGTTGCTCGACATCGAGTCGTGGATCGTGGAGGGAGAGTTCGAGCGGGCGCGAGCGTCGTTGCGCTTGTTGAGGGAAGAGATCGGTGACGACGCGGAGTTGGACTATCTTGAAGGGGTCGCGGCGTGGCGCGAAGGCAGCGACGACGAGGCGATCGCGAAGTTTGAGGCGGCGCTGAGCGCAGACCCTGACCACTCGGACGCGTGCCATGGCCTGTTCATGCTCTTCGAGACCTTGGGAGATCACGAACGCTCTGTGTCCTATGCGCTGCGGGTGCGGGCGATGGACGAAGAGGAGGTCGGGGAGGACGACGCGCTGCTTGAAGCGCGCGAAGCCGAGATTCGGGCCATCGCCACACGGGTGCTCACAGCGCTCCCAGAGGAGTTTGGTCGCCGGCTTGAGAACGTCCCGGTGGTACTTGAGACGCGACCGTCGAGAGCGCTGGTGGCGACGGGGTTCGACCCTCGTGCGTTGGGTTTGTTCGAGGGCCTCGCCGACGCAGACGCGTGCCACGCTGGTCCTATCCCCTCACGTATCGTCCTCTTCACACACAACCTCGCCGCGGAGTTCCCGGAGCAGGGAGAGCTCGCGGTGCAAGTGGAGATCACCTTGCTTCACGAGGTTGGACATTTCTTCGGCCTGGACGAGGCGCAAGTCGAGGCGCTCGGACTCGGGTGAGTGTGCGCGGCGCGGTGATGTTCGCGCTCTAGATTTGGGGGCGGCGCGCGGCCTAGGTGGCGTGGAGGTACCGAACGCTCGGACGGTCATGATTTGGTTGTTTTCTTGGCCGGGGTGCGTGGTCGTGTCAGCTTCAAACCATGCGGTACCAGGGTATCCAGCTCGTCGCGGAACGACTCGCGCAAGGACTCCAGACCTTCACCGGACATCGAACCCTTTGGATCGGTCCGAAGGGCTCCTTTTTGCACGCCGAGCCCGAGGAGGAGCTCGAGCCCCTCGGGTATCGATACGTGGCGACCTTTTATCGCCCGTCGAGCAGTGAACTGCTCGAGTCTCTTTTGAGCGTGATTCCGGTGGAGCCGACGTACCGGCTGGAGTTTTCGAGAAACCTCGAACTCGACTCGAGCCTGGCGCCCGCAAACTGATCGTTCGGTCAGGGGTGGCGTACGACAAAGCCGCGACGGAGAACCGCCGCGGCGTGCCAGTCTGGGTCGACATGCCGGCTAGCGAGCGACCGCGGTCACCGGCGCGAGGCCTTCTCCACGCAGGGACGCCGCCGTTCGAACGAGCTTGAGAAACTCCGCCCGGTAGCCCTCTTGATCTCGGCCCAACGCGCCAGACGCCAAGGCGTAGACGTCCGCGAGTGAACTGTCCGACGAGAACTTGGAGTCACGCAGCATGAGGCCAAAGGCGGTGACGCTCGCGGCGAATCGGAAGGCGTTGGAGGCCGACGTCAGATCACCGCCTTCATCTTGGACGGCGTAAGAGACGAGTTTGCTCCGAGTGCCTTGAGGTTTCTTGTAGCGAAGCTTCAGGTGCAAGAGCTCTCCTGAGGTGGCGTCCTCGTCAGGGGAGCGCTCGGTTTGGTAGCGGAGGGGATCGACGTCGCCCCGCACCCCGCGGCCATCCGCCAAGATCACCTCGTACATCGCAGTGACCGTATGCCCCGCGCCGATCTCCCCAGCGTCTTTCTTATCATCGTTGAAGTCACGGTTGGCGAGGGCGCGGTTCTCGTACCCGACGAGCCGGTACGAGGCGACCTCGGCGGGGTTGAACTCCACTTGAATCTTCACGTCTTTCGCGATGGTTACGAGCGTGGAACCAGCTTCCTTAACCAGGACTTTCTCTGCCTCACGAACGGAGTCGATATAGGCGTAGTTGCCGTTGCCCTTGTCGGCGAGCATCTCCATGGTCGAGTCTTTGACGTTCCCCGTGCCAAAGCCGAGGACCGACAAAAAGACGCCGCGCTCTCGCTTTTTCTCGATCAGGCGGGTGAGCTCCCCGCGGCTCGTGGAGCCGACGTTGAAGTCCCCGTCGGTCGCCAATATGACGCGGTTGATCCCCGCGGGATCGAAATTGCGTTGGGCGAGGTCGTAGGCCAACTCGATGCCGGAGGCTCCGTTGGTGGATCCGCCCGCGCGTAGACGGTGGAGCGCGTCGAGGATGGATCGCTTGTCTTCACCGGAGGTTGGGTCGAGCACGACGCCCGAGGCCCCGGCGTAGACGACGATCGACACCATGTCGTCGGCGCGGAGGTTCTCTACGAGCATGGACAGCCCCTCCTTGAGGAGGGGGAGTTTGTCGCCGGAGTTCATCGAGCCGGAGACGTCCAGCAAAAACACGAGGTTGCGTCGAGGCGCTTGCTCCGCGTGAAAATCTTTCCCTTTGATCCCGATTTGGACGAGGCGCGCGTCGTCATTCCACGGGCAGTCGGCGACCTCAGCGTTGACGGCGAAGGGGGTGTCTCCCCTCGGCTTCGAGTAGTCGTAGCTGAAGTAGTTGACGAGCTCTTCGACGCGGATGGCGTCTGCAGGGGGGAGGTGCCCTCGGCTGAGGAAGCGCCGCATGTTGGCGTAGGAGGCGGTGTCCACGTCGATGCTGAACGTGGACAGGGGAGCGTCTGCGACCTGGGAGTATTCGCGCTCCGCGATGTGGTCGTAGGCCTCCGCCGAGTGCCCAGCGGGAGCCCCGATGCGTCCGTGATGCTCGACCGCGACTCCAGCGAGCGGGCGGTCTGCCATGGGGCTGGGCCTACTCTTCATGGCGCCACCTCGGCGGGGTGCCCTCGCCTGTTTGGCTCTCGTGCGCCGCGTCGAGCCGCGATCGCGGCGAGAGGAGGTCCCGAGTCCGCCGCCATCGATATTGGCCCCGCGGCCTTGGAGGCTCATTGTAATCCCGGGTTGTGTCTCGCCGGCGACCGCGATCGATTCTTCGGCCGGAGTCGCCGGGTGCGGCACATCCTCACGATGGGACGAGGGGGAGGTCTCATCGACGGTCGCGTATTCTGCGTCACCTTCGGGCGGCGCCTCGCGCTCCACGTCGTAGGCGTACCGTGTGGACTCCGAGGGGGAGACATAGACCGTGTCTTCGGTGTCTTGAATCATCTCGCTCGCACACCCCGTGAGGAGCAGCGGGGCCGTCAATACGGCGGAGAAGATGAAAAGGTGGGGTCGGTGTCGTTTTGTGTGGCGCATGTCGAGGGTTCCTTTTGTGGACTCGAGGGAAGGAACGCCCGACGCAGCAATCGGCTTACAGCGCGCGAATATTTTTTCATTTTTTTTGGGATATGGGCGACCGTGGCCGGTCCGAGTGCCGCAAGAAACTCCTGCAGACGCACGGGCTCCCCAGAAGATTCACCGCGGGCTATTTTTTTGATGGGTCGCCACGGCGTCGGAGCAGGTCGCGCACTACGGCGAGCGCGCGGGACAAGTCGTCGTGGGCGGCGATGAACCCGTGACCTCGTCGGATCCAGGCGTGATGTGTCGGATAGGGGGCCCCGCGCAGCAACTGGAGCGTGGCCTCATAGTCCGCGGGGGTTGAGAACAGCGTCTCCTCCACCGAGCAGGGGAGGCCGAGATGCCGGGCGTCCTGAGCGTCTTCGAGCACGTGACCGTGAAGAGAGGCGGTCGGAGATCGGTCGCTCCAGGCGGTCTGCAACACCGCGAGATGAAGCATCGTGTCCGAGGTCGGGCGAAGCGTCGCAGCGCTCGCTCGGTATCGAACCCGCCAGCCGTCGAGATCCACATCGACGATCTCGACAATTTCACGGGGGGAGAGCCTGCCTGGTGTTCGCCCCGAGGGAGTGACGAGCAAGTTTCCCTCGGTGGTTCGAATCGCCGCGTTACCCGCCGCGAGACCATCATTGAGCGGCGGGCAGCAGCCGAGGGCGTCGAGCTCCAACACGGCCGCGGCGAGCGCCGCAGGGCCGGCGTCGTCGGAGGTCTGACGCGGCCCGACGTAGTCGCACACGAAGCGCACCCGCACGCCGGCTTCGATAACCTCCGCCATCTACACCCGACTCCTGGAGGCGATCGAGGGGACATGAGGATGGTCCAGCCATGCGCGAGAGAAGTCCATCCACAAGGCGAGGCCCGCGAACGGGCCGAAGGCAGCATAGGCGGAGCGAATCGCGGCGTCGGAGCGGCCCTCGCTGAGATGGCTTCGCACGGCGGCATCCAGCGCGAGGTCGTCGTAGCGGCCGAGCAGTCGCAGCGCTTGACCCGCCGCGTAGGGTCCAAAGCCGGGGCGCTGTTGGAGAGCGCGTCGCAGCACCGCGACCTCCTCGTGGGAGGTGCCGGCGCCAGGATTGAGTCGCGAATCGTCGCGCCTCCCTCGCCGGGACAGGTCTACACAGCCTGTGGCGCGGTAGCCGACTCGGACGCGTTCACGCCACCATTCGGCGGGCTTTCGCGCGCAGGCAGCCGCGGTGGGGAACGCACGGCGACCGGTGGGGCCGCGCTTACCTAGCGCTTCAACCAGCGTGCGACTCATGGTCTTGGTGTTCGTCCACGTGCAGTTGGTGGTCAAGAGAATCTTGAGTTGGTCTTCGAAAATACTCGGCGCTCGCAGCAGCCGACCTGCGCCCAACCTCGCCACCCATCTCAGCCGCGGCGTCTTCGCGCAGATCCGCCAAAACGACGACAGGTCTTCGTCGAGCCGGAACATGCGTTGAATGATCGCGCGGACCCGGAGGGTCGAGCCGCGAGAGAGTGGGCGGTGGGACTGCAACGAGGCGACAATCGCCGCGCCGTTGTGTCGCATACGCACCTCGACTACGTCATCTTCGTGGGCCATGGCGAAGAACAACGTGCTGGTTTGCGCCTCCCACTCGAAGGGCGCGAGCTGGTACCAGCCGTGACCCCGGACGGCGAGGCGCCAGTCAAAGGGCGTCGCCGTCGGTATTCTCAGGCGCGAACGATGCGCGGGCTTAGCCAGCGCGCTCCGCCTTGGCGACCGCCTCCAGGGCGGTCTGCAGCCGCTGTACGGTGCCCGCGGGGTCGGGGATGGAGCCTTCCGCGAGGCTCGCCAAATCGTGGAGTAGTGACACCCACGTCTCCAGGCGTGGGTCACCGGGAGACTCTTGGGCCAGCTCGTTCGCGCGCTCCACCAGCGGGTGTGTGGGGTTCAACTCCAACACGCGCGGCGTGTCGTGCACTCGCTGACGTGCGAGCCGCATGATCCGCTCCATGTTTCGGCTCATGCTTCCGTCGGCGTCCACGAGGCAGGCGGCGGAGTTGGTCAGGCGGGTCGACGCCTTGACCTCCTTGACGTTGTCTCCGAGCAGGGTCTTCGCGGCGCTCAGCAGCGGATCGATGGCGCTCGGCTCCGGCGTCGCCTCAGCGTCGGTGTCCTCGGCCTTCGAGTCGTCGCCGTCGAGGTCCCCTTGCATCACGTTGCGGAAGGTCTTGCCCTCGTAGTCGGTCATGCTTTGGAGCACCCACTCGTCGACGGCGTCGGTCATGAGCAGCACGTCGTGTCCCCGGGATTTAAGAGCCTCGAGGTGAGGGCTGGTGCGCAAGGTCTCGGCGTGCTCTCCCGCGATGAAGTAGATGAAGGGCTGGTCCTCTGGCATCGTCTTCACGTAGTCCGCCAGCGAGTTGAGGCCCTCTGTGTTGACGGAGTACCAGCGCGTGAGGGCGATGAGCTCGTCTCGATGCCCACCGTCTTGGTGCAAGCCCTCCTTGAGCACGGCGCCGAACTCTGTCCACAGCGCCTCGTAGTCCTCCGCGCGCTCCGACGCCGTCTCCGTGAGGATCTTGATGGCCTTGCGAGTGAGTTGTCGGCGGATCGCCGACAGGTTCTTGTTTTCTTGAAGCATCTCCCGCGACACGTTGAGCGGGAGGTCCTCCGAATCGACGACGCCACGGAAAAAACGCAGGTATGGGGGCAGGAGCTTGTCGGTGTTGTCATCGACGAGCACATGTCGGGCGTAGAGTTGTACCGACTTGCGGTCTTCGGCGAACAAGTCCATGGGCGCCCGACCGGGCACGAACAGCAGCGCGCTGAATTGGATCGGCGCGTCCATGGTGAAGTGTAGTCGCGCCCGTGGGGTGTCCCCCGGCAGCACAAAGCCTCCCATGACGTGGGTATAAAACTCTTGGTAGTCCTCGTCGCTGAGGTCTGAAGGGCTGCGGGTCCAGATCGCGCGGGCAGCGTTGATCTGTTCGGGGCCGCCCTCGGGCACCTCTTCGCCCTCGACCACCAGGTGGATGGGGTGCAGGACGTAGTTGCTGTACTGGCGGACGATATTTTGGATACGGTAGCGCTCAAGAAACTCGGCCGCGTCATCCTTGAGGCGCAGCTCAATGCGGGATCCACGGACCTCACGGTTCGCGCTGGCAAGCTCGTAGCCGCCGTCGCCTGTGGAGGTCCACTGCACGGGCTCGGCGCCGGGGAGGGCGGAGCGGGTGGTCACGACGACCTCGTCAGCGACCATGAAGGCGGAGTAGAAGCCCACGCCAAACTGACCGATGAGGTTCACGTCGGCTTTGCCCTCATTCTTGGCCGCCTCGAGGAATTTGAGCGTTCCCGAGTGGGCAATGGTGCCGAGGTTTTGGCTGGCCTCGTCTCGCGTCATGCCGATTCCGGTGTCCTCGATGACGAGGGTCTTATTGGAGGGCGACACGGTGATGGTGATCGCGGGGGCCAAGTCCTTGTCGCTGAGGTCGTCGCGCACCAGGGCTTGGAAGCGCGCCTTGTCGAGAGCGTCTGCGGCGTTGGAGATCAACTCGCGCAAAAAGATCTCGCGGTTTGTGTACAGCGAGTTCGTGACGAGTTTGAGGAGAGCAGACACCTCCGCTCGGAATTCGTGGGTTTCAGCCTGGGTGTTCACGGTCATTGATTCCTCTTTCGGGTGGCCTGGTCACGGAGGCAGGATCCGTCTGGCGCGCATGAGAGATTAAGGCGCCTACGGAGCAGGTCAAGCCCTCAGACTCCCGACCTTCGACCTCGTGGCGCGGCACGTCGATCGCTCGGGCTCGATCGACATGAACGACGAAGCCCGGCCCAAGCGGAGCTTGAGATCGGGATCTTCGCCCGCAACTACGCAGATCGCGCTTCGCGCTAGATGAACGACGGCATGCGAGGGGCGTTCGAGGCCCCGATGCGGCGGTGCCAAAGCTGAGCGCCGGAATACTCGCCCCCTGGTCGCACGATGTGGTCGGTGAGCTTGGCCGAAACCTTAAATCCCAAGGAGTTGTAGATGGCCGCAGAGTCGACGGAGTCAAAAGCTGCGATGGAGAACACCGAGGCGGTCTCCATGGAGAGAAGCTCGTCGAGGAGGGCGCGCATCATGAACTCAAGGTGGTTGATGTCGGACTCCTTCGTGGGGGGCGTGAGGATGTCGACCTTGGCGTGGCCAAAGGACGAGTCTGTCTCTGCACCCACCCAAAACTCGCGTTTGCCTACCTTGCCGCGGATGGCGATGTCCGGGTTGAACATCGCCCGACGAAAGGGTGCGTAGAGCGCGCCGGTGCCATTATCGCGCACAACCTCTTGCAGGCGGTCCTCGTCGCGGACGAGCTCGAGGCTCAGGCCGCGGGGCTTGTTTTCAACCGCTTCCCGGTTCGCGACGGTGGGGGCGTTGAGTTTGGGAGCGCCCCCTTGGATCGGCTCTCCATCGTCGGTGTAGACGC
>JBDQGY010000057.1:0-19616 GCA_040265175.1 Nannocystaceae bacterium | reverse complement strand
GCGTCACGCGCCACCCCACACACCACACCTTGTCCGAGCCCCCACGTGGGAGACGTCAGGTCGTCGAGCGCCGGGATCGGTCGCTGTGTTGACGCGTGAGCGACGGGCGTGACCCTGGGCGCCTCCACCAGCGAGGGGGCGGGTGCGGCGGTCGGCTCGGTCGGCTGACCCAGCCACCATCCGCCCAGGATACCCAGGGCCCCGAGGACCCCGCACACCCACACTGCCGCGCGCCACGACAGTTTCGCTGGACGACCCCTCACGCCCCCACCTCTTGAGGACGGCGGGTGAGCGCGCGGTAGGCCGTGCGAGGCGCCGCGATCGCCCGGACAGCGGCGCGGCGAAGGAAGGCGTAGTCATCATCGGAGAGCAGCAGAAGCTCCGCGGCGATCATGAACATGGCGAAGGTCTCGAGCCCCATCAAAAAGAAGATCCCGAGGTGAAAGGAGATGGCGGTCAACACGAGCACCCTGCGGCTCATGGGGCTGCCGAACAGGTAAATAAAGGGGAACGCCAGCTGCATCACCACGGGCGCCCAGGTCATCCCGGTGAGCAGCACCGGTGAATTCCAAATCATGGGCCCCGCGAAGCTCGAGAATCCAAACTCACTGGAGTTGAGCACGTAGTAAAAGGCCGTGCCGTTGATCCAGTACTTGCCGCCGAGCTTGGTCATGCCAGCCACCACATACACGGTGCACACCTGCAGCGCGCAGGCGAGGAGCCCGACGTTGTGGAGCACATCGCGTACACCGACGATCCCGTCATCGCCTGCCCGAGAGCGCCTCTTCGCCGCCACATCCGCGGGTCGCAGGTCCAAGAGCAACGCGAACAACAACACGATGTGCATGAGGTTGTCGCCGCCGTCCCAAAGCGCGTAGTAGCGGCTGTGGATGCTGTGGACGCCGAGCCACACCAGGGGCGTGGTCAGCCTCGTGGCGTAGCCCGCGGTCCAGAGCCCGAGCACCAGCAAGGTGCCGTGGTAGACCAATTGAAACCATGTGTCGCTGGCGTTGAGCGCGAGGAGCGAGAAGTGCGCGACACCTAGCTCATCGACGAAGTCTGCGTACGGCGCGAGTCCTTCCACACCGAAGATAAACTCCCGTTGACCATACAAAATGCCCAGCTGGTAGAGAAACGTGAGGCCCACGACCAATCGAAACAGTCGTACGCCCGTGCGGTGCCGGGCAGGCGCCATGGGCCAAAAAAGGTTGGTGCTGGGTGATGATTGGGTGAGTTCCATGGTTGTTCTCTACTTTGCTCTCTGCTTCATTTTCTAAATGGTGTGAATGACGAGACCTACTGCGACATGGCCAGTCGTCCCTCATCGCCGGGCGCTTCTGGTGTGGAGGCGGGGGTGGGAGTGGGGGCCGACTCGGCTTCCGCGCCGTCTTCCCTCGCCGCCCTTGCCTGACGGACCATCTCGCGCGCATCCTCAACGGTGACGCGTATATCTTTGATCTGGTCGACCATGGTGGCGACCTCCGCGGGCGTGGCCCATGGAAGCGTGAACGCATGCACCACGGGGGACTTGTCATCGTTGCGTTGGGAGAACTTTGGTATGTCAGACCAGGTCGAGCGGATGCGAATCGAGTTCGGCTCCCCCACAAGTTCCTGGCAGTGATGCAGCCCCACCCGATACGCGACCCGGCGCTCCTTGGTCACCGCGATGGTGTTCTGAGTAGCGAGCTCGGCGATCGTCGCCAAGACGACCTCATCTTCTTGACCCTCGGCCTGGCCGGCGGCTTTCTGGATAAATTTCTGTAGATACTCACTCTGCACGCCTCCCACTGCGCTGCGCATGGCTCCAGTCTCGATGCGACGGAGATAGCTTGAGGGAGTGATGCGATGTCGTTGATGCTGCTCAGTAAGATTCTTGAGTGACCCCATCCACGTCGTCTCGATTCCGCTGGAATCCGCACACTGGTAGTGGAACGAGCGGTTCTGAAGCGGCGGATCGGGCGCAAACAGTGCCCACTTTTGACTGAACAGCGGGTTCATATAGGACGCCGTGAGGCCTCCAAACGACAGACCTACCAACGATCCCGCTGCGAGGTGGAGCGTCGTGGCGGTGAAGTGAGCCGTGACCCATCCGAGGCCCAAGACTCCGATGATGGTGGCGAGACGGGAGGTTTTTGATCGAGACATGGTGTTTTCTTCGTTGTTGGATGTGACTGGTAAATGAGAGTGTTGGGGCGGCGTTTCCACCGCCCCAACGATGAGGATTGGAGTCAGCCGTCGAGCAAGAACTCCGGGGTCGCTCGAGTCAGCTTCGTTTCTGAGTCGTAACCGCTCGGAATGCTGCCCTTCTGTGCCTGGAGCAGGAACGGTTTGCCTTGCGGTGCCTCCACCATGGGGACCACCTTCGACGGCACTTGGGGCGTCATGATCGGGTTTCCTGCAGCCACGGGTGGAGTCGTACTCTCGGCGTACCACCACTTCGCAGCCGCTCCCCCAACGTCTTTGCCGACGTCATAGGCGAACTTGCCAACCGCCAGAAGCCACGGCCAGACTCCCGTTGGCTCCGCGGGATTCTCCACAACGTCCAGCATGACCGGTGACGAGTCAGTAGAGGAAGCGCGTTCCCCCGCGTAGACTTCACTTATCCCGGTGGCACCGAACGTCATGGCGAAGGCCGCCATACACGCCAAGCTTTGATAGTTTCTGCTTTGTGTTGTTTTCATTGTCTTTGACTCCCTAGTCGAGGAACTCGTCCGTATAGCCAATCGCGGCTTTGGTCTCCCCGCTCATTTGCGGGACGGTTCCGGCAAACTTGATGATGTCCACGCCCTTGATCAGACCCTTGATCGGAGTTTGAATAGGGATCTGTACGCTCGGTGGCTCGGCCTTCCCCTTGTACGCTTCGTTCGCCCAACCGACCGCAAAACCAACTGCGAACAAGCCGACTCCTACCGCGACAACAGGCCAGAACTCGGGCTCCTCTGGGAGGGCCTCTTCCGTCAAAATCTCCGCCTCGGTGGGCGCCGCCTGTGCGTACGTTGTGGACAAGACGCATGTGCCGAATGCAAATGCGGCGATGGAAGCTGTCAGTGCAGTCCGCAGTCTCGTTGTTTGGATTATTTCTGTACTCATTGTGTTCTTTTCCTTGTGTTGTGTGAATGCACGCGAAGCGTTTCACTCCCCACGAGGCCCTGCTGCGACGGGTTTGTTGCGTACGAATCAGCGGAGCAATTCCACCGAATCGAACGGAGAGTCAGATATGTCGAGGCTGTGTTCATCGTGGACCGAACGCTGTAGTGCATTCCTCCCTTCGTGGCGCAGCCTGGCTTTGGCGAAAATAATTCGTGGTCACAAACGCGGGCGATTTGGACGGAAAACCAGTGTTCGTTGGCGCCCAGCCGCGCACCGCCGCCACAGCCGCCACATGACGTCCGCCTCCTTGCACCCCGCCGCCACCGTGGATTGCATGGAGGTGATGAAGGCCACACCACGCGGCGCGACTACCCCCTCGGGGCGTTGCCATCGTTCGCGCCACACGTCCAACGCGCCACGCAGGCGTCAGCGTTGATATCTCGACGCCGCGCCTTCGCATCTGGTGCGATACAGAAATGCTCGGGCGCTCTCACCGCCGCCCTCGACGAGGTGGAGCGCGTCAGTCGTCCAACAAGAACTCTGGCGACACGCGCGTCCACTTTGTCTCGGGTTCGGAAGTCGCCGGTGGTATATTACCCTCAAAGACGACGGGCATCTTGGGCGCCGCTTTGGGCGTTTCTTTGGGCTTCATGATCGGGGACGAGATGGGTGTGGTCGATCCGATGAGCGAACAAATATCAATCTTGACGACTGGATCTGGAGTAATCAGGTTGACGTTTTGTTTTTGCCACTGCTGAAGAAACAGCTTCCCCGCCAACTCCAAGTCTCCCCACGCCTTGGGCGTAAGCTCCGGCATGTCGATCTCGATCAACGTCTCCGCGCTCCTCGATCCCGCGCGGACGTGCGTCACGGAGCTGAGGCAGGAAGCGAGGGAAAACAGCGCGACGCAGCCGGTCCGCGCGGCGCGTGCGCTCCAGAGAGGGCGGTTGTGTTCATGTCGTGGGAGTCCCATGGTCTGGTTCCTTTGGGACGAGTCGCTCGGCGTACCCTCCCCGCGTATTCCTCCTTTCGCGGTGGGAACGACGGTTGGTGAAAAAGGGGATGCACCACTGCGCTAACAGCGCGTCTCTTCTCGTGACCACCAGCCGTCACTCACATCCCCACGCCGTCCCCGTCGAGCTGTCTCTCCGTTCGACGGGGTCTCGGGGTTCCCGGGGTTTTGGGTCACCCCGGGTGTCGGGTCAGTAAGACTACGTGCTCCCGCAGCCTGACGCGGGCAGAGGCGCCGGGCTTTCCGCCTCACGGACCGTAGGTCACGAAGTCGAGGCCACCATCGCCGCCCACGTAGATCAACGCGGCTTCTCCGCTCGGGGTCACGTCGAGCTTGAGGGATGTGCGTGAATCAGCGGTGGCGAATGTGGCCAGGTCCTGGGTCTTGATGGGGCTAGGGCCCAACAACGGCGGCACCCAACGAAACTCGGCGAACGTCACGACTCTGGGATCAGAGCCGGTGCCGGCGCCGCTGCTGTAGAGCAACAGCAGATCTCCATTGGCGTCGAGCGCCGCGTCAAAGGATCGGATGTCCGTGCCCGCGGCGAGCGTGCCCCCATAGGAGGCATAGTTAGTGTCGCCCGGGTCTTCCAATAAAACGTAGTCGAGACCGCCGCTGTCGTTGATGAAGATGGCGCCGTTGATTCCGGGGGCATCGGCTTCGCGGTCGGGCTGCACCACCACGCGAACGAGCGGCAGGTTCGCACCAGCGAGCGACCGACTCGCCAGCGTCGTTGAGCCGCTGGGGCTCAGCTCCCCCACCCGCAGCTCGGTGAACGAGTTGACTGTGTCGCGGAAAACGCAGGCGTACCATCCGACCGAAGTGCGCTCCTCCACCCTCATGTCGAACTGATCGATCCAGCCGGTCGCGTCATTCATGGTGCAGTCATTCAAGACGATCGATGTGGTCAAATTGTCGGTAGGACTGAGCGCCGCGAAGTCCATGGAGGATCCGAATCCCACGCCAGTCTCGTAGTCGCGCATCACATAGCCGACGCCGAGGTCGTTCCGCTCGAAGCGGAGCCCGCGCAGGCTCGTTCCCGGCACCAGCCCCTCCGAGGTCGGAGTTAGGTCAAACGGACTCAGCCTCCACGCCATCGTCGGGTAGCTGGTGTTCGTGGGGCTGAACCCCCAAAAGACCGAGGCGTTGTAGGTGGAATTCCCGTCCACGTCGGGATCTCGCTGCAGCCTAGGGTTCTCGAAAAACTGGCTGCTGCCCCCCGAGGTCAAGAGCTGCGTCGAAGTGAATGACCAACCGGACGGGGTTTGATGGTCCTCGTACAGATACCCCCGCTTGTTGCCATCGGTCGCGAGCATGCTCGCCTTCCCGTCAAAGCGCACGTCGATCTCGCATCTCTCTACGCCCGTGACGGCGATGGGGCCCGGCAACGCGGAGGGGAGCGAGGCCATCGTGGACGAGTCGTCGTAGTCGAACGCTTTCAAAACAGTCGCTCCGAGCGAGCCGCCGCCGTAGCACACAGTGGCGTTCCCATCGTCGTCCACGGCGACTGAGAGGGGCTTGGTGCTCGGCCCAGCGCTCCCGTCATCATTGAAGCGAAGTTCTAAGGAGCGAGGGACACAGGCGCCGGTCACGCATGCTTCGTCACTGGCGCAGTTGTTTCCACACACCCCACAGTGGTTCGGATCGGAGGAGAGGTCTTCGCACGTGGCGTCGCCGTTGACACTGCAAGCGCTAAAGCCCGCCGCGCACTGGCACGTGTCCGTGCACCCGTCGGAGTCATCCCCGTCGGGCGGCTCTTCACACTCTTCCCCCGCCTCCACGTTCCCATCCCCGCAGGTGGTGCAGGTCGCGAAGTCGTACAAGCAGTTCGACTCGCAGGTGGGCGTGCCCGCGCTGAACCCCTGGCTCTCGCACGTCTCCGTCCCCAAGTCAGCGCCGTCACACTCTTCGTCGGTCCAGTTGACCACCCCGTCCCCGCAGTATGGACACATGTCCTCGTTGAAGGTGCAGTCCGGGTTGCAGGTGAGCGTGCCGTTGTTCTTGAAGAAGCTCGTGCAGTCGAAGTCCTGGAGATCGTTGCCGTCGCACTCCTCCGACCCGGCCTGCACGCCGTTGCCGCAGATAAACGAGCACCCGCTGGAGTCAAAGCCAGTGCAGGTGTTGTTGCACTGGAGGCTGCCACCCGTCTGATCTCCCAGCCCCAGCGACGCGCAGCTCTCTCCGTTGAGGTCGCCGCCATCACAGAGCTCCGGTCCGTTCTTCACCCCGTCGCCGCACCGGTAGCACACGGTGGCGTCGTTGTACCCGTCGCAGTTGGGGTTACAGGTGAGCGTGGCGCCATTGTCGATGCCGTCGTAGCCCAGGCTGATGCAGTCCGCGCCGTTCAAGTCGTTGCCGTCGCAGGTCTCGCCCGGGTCGACCCCATCATCGCCGCACTCGTAGGTGCAGTTGGCGGCGCTGTATTGGTCACAGTTGGGGCTGCAGGTCAAAAAGCCGCCGTCGTAGCCCAGGCTCTGACAGGTCACCCCGCCGAAGTCGGCGGTGTCGCAGGTCTCCATGCCGTTCAGCACCCCGTCGCCGCACTCGTAGCACCCGGTGGTCACGTAGTCGTCGCAGGAGAGGTTGCAGGCCAAGTCGCCGCCGTCGAATCCGAGATTGAGGCAGGTTTGACCGCCCAGGTCGACCCCGTCGCAGGTCTCGCCGGGGTCGATGCCGTCGTCCCCGCAGGTGTAGGTGCAGTTGTTGGTGTCGTAGTCGTTGCAGTCGACCACGCATCCGAGGGTCCCGGCGTCGAAGCCCTGTGTTTCGCAGGTCTCGGCGCCCACGTCGGCGCCGTCGCAGGTCTCGGCGCCGTTGGTCGTGCCGTCACCGCACACGAAGCAGGCCGAGGTGTCGAAGGCGCAGGCCGCGGTGCACGACAGGGTGCCGCCGTCGAAGGCCTGGCTTTGGCAGTCTTGGCCGTTGAGGTTGGTGCCGTCGCAGTCCTCGGTGGCCGTCTGCACCGTGCCGTCGCCGCAGTCCTCGGCGCACACGCTGGGCTCGCCCGCACAGGACCAACCCGGCTCCACCTGGCAGGAGGCGTCGCAGCCGTCGCCGGGGGCGGTGCCGCCGTCGTCGCAGCCCTCGCCCGGATCTACCGTGCTGTCACCGCACACGTAGCTACACCCGGAGGTGTCGAAGGCGCCGCAGCCGCCGTCGCAGGCCAAGGTGCCGGTGTCGAAGCCCTCGCTCTGGCAGTCGGCCATGCCCAGGTCCGTGCCGTCACACACTTCGCCCGGATCGATCCCGTCGTCGCCACAAACAAAGGCACAGCTGGAAGTGTCGAACCCATCGCAGCCGGGGGCACACGCCAATGTGCCGGTGTCAAAGCCCTGGGACTGGCAGTTTTGACCGTTGAGTTCGGCGCCGTCACAGACTTCGGTGCCGCCGAGCTGGTCGTTGCCGCAGATAAAGCTGCACCCTGCCGAGTCATAGCCGGAGCAGTCGCCCAGGCACGCGAGGCTGCCAGCATCGTAGCCCTGGGTGACGCAGCTTTCCACGCCGAGGTCCAAGCCGTCGCAGACCTCGGCGCCGTTGATCGTGTCGTCGCCACACACATCCCCATCTCCATCGCCGTCCCCATCTCCATCGCCGTCTCCGTCTCCGTCCCCGTCCCCGTCGCCATCTCCATCTCCGTCGCCATCTCCATCTCCATCTCCATCTCCGTCGCCATCTCCATCTCCATCTCCGTCGCCATCCCCGTCCCCGTCTCCGTCCCCGTCGCCATCTCCATCTCCGTCGCCATCCCCTGACATCGTTCCCTCGCCGGACTCTGCCAGCGTGTCCGCGCTCGACTCGCTCCCGGTGCCGTTGTCGGAGGCTTGTCCCTCCGGCACGCAGATCCCGAGGACGACATCGCATACGTCTCCTGGATCGCAGGCCTCGTCGCTGTCGCACGGCGCTCCCTCACGGGAGGCGGGGCTGAACAAACAACCGGAGGAGGCGAGGAGCGAACTCCACAAGAGTAATCGGTGCCCGTACAGGTGTCGCATAACTAAAAATGACCTTTCAGGCTAAGTCCAAGCTGCCGTGAAGACCACACCGGCACCCACTGCAGCGCCGCCATCTGGCTGGCCCGCGCCTTTTGCTTTCGCCCCATGATCACCATGCCGATCCCGGTGGCGAGGAACACCCCCGCCCCGACGCCGCCGGCGATGGCCAAGGCGTTGCCCAATTCTCCACGGGTGCGCTCCGCGTCCACATCATTCCCGGTCCCGGCGTCCACGTAAGCCCCGTTGGACTTGGACGCGAGGACCATCCCTCCGGCCATCAGCCCCAGGCTCGCCACGCCCAGCCCGAGCGAGGCGTATCCACCAAGGAGCAAGCCGCGGCCCGCCGACGTGGCCGCGCCGCGATCGTCCCCCGATGCACCCGGGTTGTCTGCGTCCTCACCCGGGGCGAGCAGCGCCTCGCTCCCCTGTTGCTCGTCGTTGTCGCTCGCTTGGCCGCTGGCCGCGAGCGCCCGCGCCTCCTCCTCCCTCGTGTCGAGCTCCTCCCGCGCCTCCGTTGCCAGAGCGCTCGCCTCTTGGTCGGTGCCGAGGTCCTCATCAGCGAGGTACTTGCCGAGCAAGTCCAGCGCGGTCCGCAGGTGCGAGAGGTCCTTGTCGATCCCGTAGCTCTTCATATGTGCACGGGCGAGGTTAAACTGCAGCGCGTGCAACACCCGCACGCGGAGCGCCCGGTCCTCAATCTCCACCGAGAACTCGAACGCCTGCGAAAACTTCTCAATGGCGGCGTTGTAGTCGGACATCTGGTAGCGACTCACCCCCGACTTGAACAGCACCTGCGCCTGCTCTGCCGCGGACGGCGCCGCCCTCCAGAGCGCCAGCGTCTCGGCGTGGGCCGCGCTCGGGAGCGTGCCCACGCCGCCAACACAGGCCGCAAGCGCTCCCGACCTCCAACACCACCCGATTCGTCGCGCCACAGCCTTGGATTCTCGTCGGAGCGCCATCACGAGATTGTACCCAAAATTGAACATTCGCGGGGCCGACGGACCCTCGGCCTACCTGGCCCCGCCCATCCAGCCTCGCCCATCGCCGCTGCGGGCGCCGACCCACTGCAAATCGCTCACCTTTAAGGTGACAACGACGCCACCGGCAGGACGCCTAGCTTTTGTGGACGACAAGCTGATCGAAGGGGATCTCGATCCCCGCGGCGTTAAGGTGATCGTAAACGGCCACCTTCACCGCGTGCAGCATGCCCAGATAATCTGCCGTGTTGCTCCAGGCCATCACGGCGAAATTGACCGAGCTCGCGCCAAAGTCGGTCAACGCGATCCCTGGTCCTGGGTCGTCGAGCACGAGGTCTACGGAGCGGGCAGCCTTCTCAAGCGTCGCGACGACATCCTCGATCTTGGAGCCGTACGCGACGCCAATCGAGATGGTCCCGCGCCGTCGACCCACACGGGTATGGTTGGTGATCACGCCGCTGGTGATCGCGGAGTTTGGGATGGTTATGGTGTCACCGGTGGGCGTGCTCAAGGTGGTCGCGAACAGGCCGATCTCTTCCACCGCACCCGTCTTGCCGGCGACCTCGGTGACGTCGCCGATGGAGAATGGACGGAACAAAAGCAACATCACGCCAGAGGCGAAGTGCGCCAAGCTTCCTTGTAAGGCGAGCCCGACCGCCAGCCCCGCCGACGCCAACAACGCCACGAAGCTTGTGGTCTCGATCCCCACCGCCCCCAAGGCCGCGACCAGTGCCATCGCGAGCACAGACCAACGCACGATGCTGGCCAAGAAACGAGACAAGGCCTCGTCAACCTTTCGTGCCCGGAACGCCCTGAGCGCCACGCCATCGAGCCGCCGCGCCACAAACATCCCGATGGCCAAGATGACAACGGCACCGATGATGCTGAGGGCGAACGGCACGTAGGGCTCGAGCGCAGCCGGTACTGGAATCGCGGACGCAACATCGCCGATGCGACCGGCAAGTTCGGGCTGAACTTGAATTACTTCGGTGGTCTCTGCTGGCTCAAACATCGGGGCAGACAGTAACGAAACTCTGCCGACCTGCGCACCACCCCGCATCCCTCTTTTCGTAAAAAAAATGTCTGACCGCCCCGGCTGATGACTGCTACTGAAGACGGCGTCGCTCGCGCTCGCCTGCATCCATAGACGACGCGTTCGCCGTTCGGTCACCTCCGCCGGTCTCGGTCACTCACCCACCGCCGGGGCACATGTACGCGACGTTCACGTCCCCGGAGAGTTTCAGCTCGTCGCACGCGGCTCCACACAGTTCGATCCGGCCGAGATCCGGCGCGTCGGGGAAGTAGTAGCCGCTCTCGGTGGTGCAGTCCGTGATCTCTCCCACTGTCGTCCCATTGAGCGTCACGCCGATCAAGTCGGCCCCGAACGGCGGCGGGTCCAAGATCACATCGCAGCTCTGCGCGTCGGCGATGATGGTGTTCATCGCCGCCTGTAGCGCCTGCCCGTCGGTGGTCTGATAAAAGCTCACCGCGCCCGGAAGGGCCGTCCCGCCCGCCTGCGCGAACGCGTTCATCTCATCGTCGTTAAACGCGGAGATATTGATCCCCACCACGTAGGTGGGAATGGAGTTGGGCGACTGGTTGTACGCTGCGGCGATGGCCGCCTCCGTCGCAGACGCGCTCTGTGAGCACGAGACCGCGCCGTCCGCCACCAGCACCACCGCCTGTGGAGGCGTCTGCTGGGGATCGTTCGCGTACACCCCGTTGAGGTAGGCGTAGGCCTCTTCAACCGCCACCTGCGTTGGTGTGCTCCCGTTGATGGCGTCAAGGGGACCTGGGATCGTCGACAAGATCGTCGAGGCGTTGTTGAGTGCGAGCGGCACCTCCACCCCCGTGTCAACCTGGCAGCTGCTTCCATTGAGCGAGGGGTAGAGCTTCGCGCCAAAGCTGACGTGGTCTTCGAAGCTCGTGGTGACCGATTCCACCACGTTGTACAGACTCGTCCACTTGAGGGTCAGATCCCCCTGGTCGTACCAGTAGTCGTACATGCTCCCGGACTTGTCGAGCACGAAGAGGATGTTTGGCGGCTGTACGGAGAACTGATAGTCGACTTCAAAGCACGGCTCGCCGTCTCCGTCCCCGTCTCCGTCTCCGTCTCCGTCCCCGTCTCCGTCCCCGTCTCCCGAGGTCGTGGGGTCGCCGTCCCCGTCTCCGTCCCCGTCTCCGTCCCCGTCTCCGTCTCCGGTGGTCGTCGTGTCGCCGTCCCCGTCCCCGTCCCCGTCTCCATCTCCTTGGGTCTCTCCCTCGTCCGTCGTGGTCGTGATGGTCGCCGCGCCGGTGGGTCCGCTATCGTCAGTCCCGATGGTCAACGAGTCGCCCCCCTCTTCCGAGGCGGTGCATCCAAGGTTCACCAATACCGTCAGCACACAACATCGCGCGGCAACTCTTCGCATGCCAGAACGCTAGCACCATCGCGCAAGGATGTGCGGTCACATCTCACTCCGCTCACGTGGCTCGATGTGACCTACATTCCATTTGCGACGAAACGCAGCGGCGCCGTCCGCGAGCGCCTCAGCCCGAGGCCTGGTCGTCCAAGAATCGGCCGATGGCCGCGTTGGTGCGCTCTAGGTTGGGCGTGACGAGCGAGACGATAAATTTCTCGATCTGCGGGGTAATCCGGCCGGCCAAAAACTTCGGGATCCCTGCGATGGCGGTGGTGTCGATGGACAACTCTCCCCGCAACACGACCCGCGTGTGCTCACCGTCGGGAACGAGCGCCGTCTCCCCCGTGCAGCGCACCGCCTCCGTGAACGCCCGGGTTTTGATCTCCCAGGTGCAGCGGGTGTCTCTCGCGTGCCACACCGCGAAATCATCCCATAACAGATGCTCAGGCTTGATGAACTTGGCCGCGACCGTGGGCACATCTTTATCGCTCGCCCACTCGTTGTGCAGCCGGGTCACATCTCCCTCCTCATTCCGTGAGATCACCTTGATCTCACGGATATCCTCGAGATAGGCGGCGACCTCGGACAGCCGATCGCGGTAGGCGTCAAACACTCGTGCAACGGGATGCGCGATGGAGGACTCACTTTCGATCTTCATCGCCGCGGAGTGTGCCAGAAACCGCGCCGCGTGGGTGAACTGTCCCTCCAGGCGTTCGCGCGCCGACCGATGGATCGCGCGGTTCAGCCGCGCTGCGTGTCGATCACCCTCGCGTACGTCCCCCACAGCGCGCGGATCTGGGCCTCAAACCCGAAGTGCTCTTCAAATCGACGGCGTCCAGCGGCGCCAAAGGAGGCCCGCAAGGCGGCGTCCTCGATCAATGATGTGAGGGCTGCCGCCATCTCTTCGACCGATCTCGGGCGAACCATGAGGCCGCTTTCCCCCTGCAAGACAGCCTCGCAGATCCCCCCCACGTCGGAGGCGACCACGGGCAGGCCCGCGCGCATCGCCTCGAGCACGCTCATGGGGAAGCCTTCCCGATCCGTAGAGAGCACAAAGATCTGCGCGCGGCCAAGGCGGCTCGCAACGTCATTGCAGGTCCCCGAGACGCGCACTCGATCCTCGAGACCGAGCCTCGCGATCTGCGTCTCGAGAGCCTCACGCATCGGACCGTCGCCAACCACTTCAAACGTCCAGGCTCGATCGCATATCGTTGCGAGCGCCTCCAATACGGTCCCCACATCTTTCGGCGGAGCGAGCCGAGTCACTGTGATCAGGTGGGGAGGGGCGACCGCCGCGTCCGCGCGTGGAATTTCCTCCGCGTCCGCGACCGAATTGTGCACCACGACAATACGATCATCCGAGACCAGGCCATGGTCAACGGCCAACCTGCGGTCGTAGTCGCAGACGCAAATTGTCGCCGACGCGAGGCGAGCGATCAGACGATGTCCCCATCGAAGCGCCAATTGTCGAGGGCTCGAAGCTCCTGGGGCGATCAGCCACCCGTGCGCCGTGAACACCACCGGAATCCCGAGTGCGCGTCCCCCCAAGTTGCCGAGCCCCGCCGCCTTCGTCGAGTGGGTGCTAATGAGATCCGGCGAGAACTTTTTAAGTGCGCGCTTAAGTCGGAGGTAGGCCCGAACATCCGCGACCGGCGAGATCGACCACTTGAGGCCCTCAACCACCTCGTAGGGGATGCATGCACGGTCGAGCACCGAGGTAAATTCTCCCTCACACCCCAGCCAAATTCGCGCGTCATGCCCGCTCGCTCGCATCGCACGGGTCGCCTCCAGAACGTGGGTTTGTGACCCACCCACCGTGTCGCCTCGCGTGATCACCATGGCGATCTTGCGCGGAGGACCAAGACACAAGTTGTTGGATGTAGGGGACACGGGGTTCATCAGCAGTCGCGTACCGTCGCCTTCGTGCTCACGGAGTCACGCACGCAATTGTGCCTCGACGGCCCGTCGAATGGAAGCGGGACACAGTGATGCGCGACATTTTTGTCACGCTGTTTGTCTTCCCACGAGCCATCTACGCTGCGCCAATTTTATACATCTCCGTCGAATCTAAATCCCTCGACGTGTGACACCACCTACACTAGAGTGGCCCTATGTTCTCCCGAACGCATCTTGCGGCTCTGTCGACGATGGTCTCCTTGGCGGTCACCGTGACCGCCCCCGCGACCGCACACGCCACAGGTTTTTCCCATGGTTCGCTGGGTGCGAACGCCCCCGCCCCCGCCAGTGGCGAGTCCTCCACCGCCGAGACTCCGACCGCACAGCAAGTTCGGTCACAAGAGACCCCGGCCGCTCCGGCTCCGGCCCCGGCTGCTCCGACCCCTGCTGCTCCGGCCGCCGCCGCCACTCCAGCCGCTCCGGCTCCCGCCGCCGCCACTCCAGCTCCCGCCACCGCCGCCGCTGCTTCTGCCAACGTTCCGATCAGACCGACCCGATCCGCCGAGCTCGCCAAGATTGAGCGCGGAACGTCGCGGGCGTTGATGATCTCGGGCATCGTGTTTGGCGTCACTTCCGTGGCCTGGGGAGCCGCGTTCGTCAGCGCCTCCTACGCAGGCGCCGCTGGAGAAGGTGCCTACTCCACTCGTGATGCAGGGTTCGTCGCAACGGGGTGGACGGGCGGCCTCGCGTTGTCCATCACCAGCGCGACACTGCTCCCCATCGGGCTGAGCCGGCGGGCGAACGCCCGGATCGCGGAAGGGCTCTCCCCCGACACCCTGGAAGCGGAGAGCCGCGGACTCACCACCGGCATCATCCTCGCGAGCGCCGGCGGCCTCATGATGATCACCAGCCCGCTGCTGTTCTCCGAAAGCTCATCCCTCTCGTCCAGACAAGCCAACACCATGTTCGCGGGACTGTTCCCCGCAAGCATTGTCATGATCGGCGCGGGTAGCGGGCTGATCGCCGCGGCAAACCGCATCCGCAACGAGCGACGTCGCCAGATCATCTACTCCGCGACGCCCTACTTCGGTCGAGACATGGTTGGCGTCGGGGTCTCGGGCCGATTTTGAGACTGCTGGCCCGTCGCATATCGCGGAGACTGCGCAGTCTCCTTGTGAAGCGCTAGGCGCCTCCTCACTTCAAGCCCATACTCTCCTAGCGCAAATGGAGGACATCACCCCAGCGACGATCGAACGGGCCCTGGGGGGAGACCGTGTGGCCCTTGACGGCCTGGTCGCGACGCTCACCCCCGCGATCCAGGCCGAGGTGGCCCGCGCCCTCGTTCGTGGAGGCGCCGGACGTGGCCGTGACGGCCGCCAAGAGGTCCTCGACGCCACCCAGGAGATCTTCTGTGCGCTATTCGCTCATGAGGGCCGCGCCCTCCGGGCCTGGGATCCAGAAAAAGGGCGGAAGCTCGTCAGCTTTGTTCGATTGATCGCGAAGAGAAAGGTGATCAGCATGCTCCGCAGCAACACAAAAAACCCCTGGGCCGACGACCCCACCGAGCACGACAAGATCGACGTGATCGCCGGGAATGACGGGGATGCCCTTCATCATGAGGACCGAGACGCACTCTCGACCTTGTGGTCGCGGCTGAAGCCGCACTTGGGCGAACGCGGTGTGCTGTTGTTTCAGTTGTTGTTCGTGGAACAAGAAGACGTGGAAGATGTGATGGTGAAGACCGACATGTCGAGGGACGCGATTTACGCCTGGCGCAGTCGTCTTCGAAAGCAGGCCCGCAGCATCGGGCAAGAAATGGGGTTGAGGTGAGCGAACACGACGACAAGTTTGTGGAGGCGCTGCACAGCATGCGCCGCGCCGATGAGGAGGCGGAGTCCGAGCTGCTGCGCCAAGTCGCAGCGGGCGAGCGCACCGCGGATGCGATCCCGTCGGACGCGATCGACGAGGACGCAGACACCCAAGCCCTCTTGCTGGAGCTCTCGGCCCCCGCCGATGATGTCTTTCGCGCGTCCCTGGCAGACCGCGTGGAGGCCCAGCTTCACGGGGAGCGAGCCGCCGCCACGCAGAGCAACGTGATCTCCATGGGCGCCTTTCGACGTAGGCGCGCCGGTGCCTTCGTCACCCTCGCCGTGGCCGCCGCCGCCGCGTTCGTGGTGCTGCGGACCTCGCCGCCCGAGGACTCGGTTGACGGCGGGGACGCACTCGGCGTCTTCGACGCGGCCACGGTGGGTTACACCCTCACGGTCACCAAAAGCCCCAAGTCCTCCCGCGGCAGTGACTCCCAACCTGCCGAAGGTGCTGGCTCGGGTACGGAAGAAGACCCCCTAGCGCTGCAGGTTCCCACCTCGGGCGAGGTTCAGTGGGTCTTGAGGCCCGACCAGGTCGCCGCCGCCGCCGTGGGTGCAAAGGTGTTCGTGCGGGGTCCGGACGGCGGACTCATCCCCGCGGGCGACGAGATCACGGTGACGGTCGCGAAGACCGGCGCTGTGCGGATGTCGCTGCAGCTTGATGACGCCCCCTACGTTCGCTCGGGTGCCCAGATCGACGTGGTGGTCGTGGTGGGCGACGCGGACATGATCGCCGACCTTGGCGACGATGCAGGGATCGAAGTGATCGGGGTGAAGGCCCCCGGCGCCAAGCGATTCATCCGGTTCAGCGTGGACTGAGCGCGCCCCTCTTATTGCGCCGCGATCGACGAAGCGATCCGCTCCATGACCCGGTTCACAGCGTCCAACAGTTCCTCAGGGCGGAACGGTTTGCGAACAAATTCCACCATCCCCAGTCGATACGACTCCAGCAACTGCGCGGGGAGTTCCATTCCTGAGACAAAGACGAAACGCTGAGATAGAGCGTCGTTCGCCTCCACGCTCTGCGCGTACAGCTCCTGCCCTGACATGGACGGCATGTTGACGTCGGAGATGACAAGATCCGTCTCAGGACCGCTCGTCAATGACTTGAGCGCCTCCTCCGACGAGGTGAACACTTGGAACTCACACGGCACCGAGAGTCGACGCGACAAGACGCGGTGCACAACGCTCGCGATGATCGGCTCGTCGTCGACCACGACCACCCGCATCTTCCGCTGGAGGACTTTTTCGATCACTTGCGCAGGATGCTCGACCGTGGTCGACTCCATACCGACAATGAAGTTTCCGCCCTCGCGCTCCACTCGCCACAAATGACCCCCGCCCGAGCGCGACAGTGCCGGCTGGAGGCGCGCGACCCACTGCGACAAGCGCTGCCCCACCGCCTGGAGCCCCTCAGCGTCCGCGTCGATGGCGATACGAAGTGATACGGGGGCCTCCTCGCTGCCGTTAGAGGGCACCCACTCCACATCCGTGAACCCCAGCTTCTCTCGCGCGCAGATCCCAAAACAAATGTCGATAACGCGGAGCCACCACAACCGGGTGCCCGCGGGCACCATCGTCCACTGAAGCTCCGCCTCCGCGGACACCTCTGGAACCTCGAGGCCGTGCTCTCGTCCGAGGTACGCGAACGCCTCTGCCGCCGTCAACTCCAGCTTGGCGAGTGTGATCCCGAAGGTTGCCTCGCGTCGCTCGTGCTCGGCTGTCCACGTGAGCGAATCACCCGTCTCTAGGCCTGCCTCCAAGGCTCGGATGGCATCACGCGCCCGCTCCGCGGTCGCTCCTGCGGGCATCGCCTCGATGGCGCTGCGAAGCGCCGCGAGCTCCGGCTTCAACGACCTCGCCCCTTGTCTCGCGGTCGCCCCTTGAGACGAGCCCTGCCACCCAAAGTTCTGGTCGAGCACCGCCTCAAGCAAAAGTCCCACCGCCACGTAGCGCGCGGAGTTATGACGCTGAGCCCCCGCGAGCTCAGCTGCCTTGAGGCGGTAGTCAATATCTCCATGGAGCATCAGCAGCGCGGTCATGATGCGCGCCCACTCCGGATCTTCTCGTTCAAGATCAAAGATTAACTCGGCCCGCAAGGACGTCTCGCCGCGGCTGATCTCCGCGAGCAACGGCACGAGCACCGAGGCGATGCGAGCGATGGAGGCCCGCCCAAAGTTCATGCCGCGCCCGGGAGAGCGCAGATGGTCGTGCGATGTGGACGGGTCCGCCTTGCTATGCTCACCCATCTCGGGGCCTCCTCCTCCGCGAACAGGGGGTCCCCATCGAGACGCGTTGCTGCCATCGAGCGCCCATCTACGCGGCCTCTCCGATCCCAGTAGTCCACTCGAGAGCGGACTCGAATGAATCATGGAACGTCGCGTTGAGATCGGTGAGCGGCCCCGCCAAGGACTGCGAGATGAGCCGCATGACAGCAGCGGTGGGAGAGTCCTTCAGCACCACGGCGATTCCGCGCTCCTGAGGCGTGATGCGCTGCATCTGATCTCGCAGGACCGCACGTCCCGCGGCATCGCGCGAGCTCGACGCCCGCACGTCGACAACAGTCCCAACGCCCGTCTTGTCGGCGAGACGCCGCCTCATCTGCTGCAAGATGACGCAATAGTACTCTGTGGTGTGCCCCGCTCGGGTCACACGAAAAAGCAGCGTGTATTCCTCAAACAACGTCATGGCTTGGGACTGGTGCGTCTTGCCGCCTGCTATTCTTTTCACTCTCAACAATCTGTCTCTCGTAAGAGCGTAGCCAACTCTTCACGTTGCCGATCGTTGAAGTAGTGAAGGTCGACGAAGAAAGCAACGTACACATCCGAAGACACGAGATGTTGATTTTGTGAAGACTTGAATCCTCATCCCGCGTCCTTTTAGGTAGGCACGAAACTACGGCATGTGCGACGATCTTCTTGCAAAAAAACGGTGAAGTCTTTCTATGGACTTATTCCATCGAACAGTGAATATTGTTTCTGAATAAGGTCTCCCCACGATTCCACTTGGCGCTGCGGGCTTGGCGCGCCCCCCGGTGAAATCGACGCATGTGCACCACATATCCCGGGTCGGCCACGGAGCCGGAAGCCACACGCCGCCCTCGTTGGCACCGCCTCGCCTCCCAACCGAGCGCCCCGTGTTTCGCCGGAGCGAACCGCACGCCAACGGTGGCCGCTATGCCCCGCCCTCGACCTCGTCGATCCATGCCAGAGCCTCCTCCATCGTGGTGTGAGCGCGAAGGCTGAGTCCGGTCATATGCCCCACCATGAATCGCGCGATCGTCCCCATGAACGAGGCCACCGGAGATTGGTCGAGCACCAACGCGATCCCCCGCAGCTGCGGCGCGAGCGAAGTGAAGTGCCCTTGGATGGCCGATCGCGCCGCGGCGTCCGGTGGCCCCGAGCCTCGCAGATCGATGACCATGCCGATGTCGGTTTTGCCGCTGAGCTCTTGCAGAATTTCCCGGAAGAGAACGTGTAACACCTCAGCGGTGTTACCGTCCGGCGTCTGCGACCAGACCATTGTCTTCGCATCTCGCCAACTCAGCACATCGAAGAGTTGCTCATTGTGTGGAGATTCCGCCACCACGGCATCCTAGCATCTCCCCACCCCGTGTCCGTGTCCGTGTCCGTGTCCGTGTCCGTGTCCGTGTCCGTGTTCGTGTTCACCGGAATCGGAGTCGTTAAGTTGTCGAAGGAAAAATCATGCTCCAAAAAGGGAAGGTGGACGCCGAAGCCGTGCGGAGCGGACTTGGTGGAGTAGCCCGCCGCCCACGCCATCCCTAGCGGGTCCAGAGGCGAAACGCGGTCCACGCGGGATCTGGCGCGCCGGCGTCGGTGGTGACCGCGCGTGCCGCGGCGAGGCCGGCGGCGTGCGCCCGCGGTAGGTGCTCCCCGCCGGGCCCGGGCAGCGCCCGGTACAGGGCGCGGCTGTAGGTGGCGGCGCCGGCGTCGCTCACGGGGACCGTGGGGGCCACCACCCGCTGCGCCCCGCGCAGCAGCAGCACCGAGGCGAGGTTGAGGCCGCCGCCGGCGGCGTTGGCGTCCACGTCCCCCACGGCGCAGGCGGAGAGCACCACGGTGGCCGGCACCCGCGGCAACGCCAACAAGTCGTCGGCGCCCACCCGCTGCCCCTCCGCCAAGGCGAGCACGCTGCCCAGGCCGGCGCGCTCGCGATCGCCGTGGCCCGCGTAGTGCATCCAGGCGGCGGCGGGGAGCGCGGCGAGCAGGGCCTCGGGGCTGGCGGCGGCACCTTTGAGGGCGGTGACGCCGGCGACGCCGAGGGCCTTGAGGCGTTGCACCACCACGGCCGCCTCTTCGCGGGCCGCTCGAAGATCGCCGTTGGGATCGCCGACCACCAAGGCGGCGGCCGCGGTGGTG
>JBDQGY010000056.1:0-19863 GCA_040265175.1 Nannocystaceae bacterium | reverse complement strand
CTCGGCGGCGTCTTCTGCGACCTCCTCGGTCGCGCGCTCTTCATCACTGTCCTCGGCGACCTCAAGTGTTGCGGCCGCGGTCACCTCATCGGTCGTCTCCGCGTCGCTCGACTCCTCTCCACCGGCACGCGCAAAGTCGATGACCTCTTGCCCAAAGACCTCAAGTTCATCTTCGTCCATCGAGATGCGAAGACGATCTTTGCTCACGTCGCTGAGCTCTCTAAATTCATGGAGGTCCGGCAAGTCGCGGAGATTTTTGAGATCAAAGAACTCCAGGAACTTCACGGTCGTCCCGTAGAGCATCGGTCGCCCCGGCTCTTCCTTCCGGCCGACAATTTTGATGAGGTCGCGCTCGAGAAGGAGCTTAAGGACCGCGCCGCTGTCGACACCTCGGACGTGATCGATCTCCGCCCGAGTAATGGGCTGGCGGTAAACGATCACCGCCAGCGTCTCGAGCTGGGGGCGGCTCAGACGCACAGGCCGGGCCTGCAATAAGCGCTGCACATACGAGGCGTTGTCTGGGTTGGTGCGCAACACAAATCCTCCTGCGACCTGCCGCAGCACGACCCCTTTGTCCGCCGTCTCCACCTCTAACTGCTTCAGCGCGAGCTGAATCTGCCGCTTCGACGGCTCCGAGGAGAGCGCCTTGCGGAGCACTCGAACGGTCAACGGGCGATTCGCCGCGAACAGCAGGCTCTCCACAATGCTCACCAACCGCGCGGACGCCTCGCCCTCGACCCCGGAGAGATCATCGTCGGGCTCCATGGGGAGCGTCTCGACGAGCTCAACCTCCTCCGGCGCCGATGATGCGTCCGCGTCTCCCGGCGGTGTGTCGCCCGTGTCTTCGCCTGCGCCTGCGGGCGCGTCCTCTCCGAGCGCAGCGACCAACTCATCGATGGATTTCGAGGGAGAGGGGGTGGCATCGGGGGCAGTCTCCGAAGAGGACTGCACCGGCGTATCGAGGGGTTCTTGGGGCTCTCCGACTTGCTCCGTCATATTCCGTCACCTTGGGGGATGTGCTCTTCTTCAAAGGCCGCCGCGGCGGACGACAAGGCCTCCGCATCGCCGGTCCTCTCCAATACGATGGACTCGCTCCCGTCGACCTGGTGGATGCCAAGCACGCCGAGTTTCACCAACTCCAGCACGGACATGAGCGTGACCACCAGCATCTGTCGCAGCTCTCCCACCGAGTTCCACGTCTGCGACAAAAACAGCTGCTCGAAGCTGACTTGCGACTCCTCTGCGAGGATCAAGGACAGCTGTTGCATGCGCTGTCGCACGGTGACCGGCTCAATCTCCACCTCATGGCTCTTGGAGATTCGCGCCCGCTCGAGCACGCGGTGGTAGGCGTCTGCGAGCCGAAACAACGTGACCGGCGCCAGGTCGGGCGGCGGCGGGGTCACATCGAGCTCGCCGCCCCGACCGAAGACATCCCGCCCGATCACCGGTCGGCTGCCAAGCTCCTCTCCGGCGGTGCGAAAGCGCTCGTACTCCACAAGCCGCGCGATGAGCTCGGTGCGAGAGTCCACCTCCGGATCGAGCAACGGGTCGTCGGCGTCCTCCGTAGGATCCGGGGGCAGCAGCTCGCGACTCTTCAAGTAGGCCAGCGTCGCCGCCATGACCAAGTACTCCCCGGCCACCTCGATATCCATGGAGCGCGCGAATTCGAGGTACTCCACGTACTTCTCAGTCACAAAGGAGATAGGAATGTCCAAGACATCCAGCTCGTGACGACGCACCAGGTGGAGCAGCAAGTCGAGCGGACCTTCGAACATCTCAAGGGTCACCGCGTATCCCTCTCGCACCGCGATCCCGTCACCGATCGTGTTCAACGCGCCCCGCGCAGAGAGCGGACGCGGGCGCGACGTCTTCGACGGACGGGTCGCTTCGCCGGACTGCGCGTCCTCATTTGACGACGACGTTCCTTCCCCGTGTCCAGCGATCTCCTCTGCGTTTACGTCTTGCTCCATCACGCGATCAACACCTTCCAAAGGGACTGCGCCGCCCCCATGAACGGACGCACCATCACGGCGAGGAACTGACCGCCCACGAGCACCAGTCCCAAGATAAGCATACCGCCGTAGCGCTCCGTGAAGGCGTCGATCTTGCGAAATTTCGCCGGCAACAACGCGGACAAGATCTTGCCTCCGTCGAGCGGGTGGATCGGCAGCAGATTGAACACAAACAGCACGATATTGAGCGCGATGAAATCGAAGCAGAGCGAAGCTGCGACCGAGCTGAGCACCCCCACGCGAGCGGCCAACGCCGAAAGCACCACGGTCGCGAGCCCGAGGGCGAGGTTGGCGAGAGGACCCGCCGCGGCCACGAGCGCGAGCCCGGTGCGCATGGAGACCGATCGCGTATACCGATACGGCTGCGTTGGCACCGGTCGGCCCCAGCCCAACAGCGGGAAACTCATGACATAAGCGGCGATCGGCATGACGAAGGTGCCGACTGGATCTGCGTGATTGAGCGGATTGAGCGTGAGGCGATCCTGTGCCTTGGGTGTCGGATCCCCAAGCTTGGTGGCCACCCACGCGTGCGCGAATTCATGGATCCCCACCGCCGTCACCATAAACACCACGTACGCGACGAGGCGTGGGAGGTCGATTTGCTGCATGGAGAGTCCGACGAGCATGGTGAACGCGCCAGGAGCGCCTCACCCCATCGTTAGCAGGATCGCCCAGGGATCGTCAACGCGCCGCAGGCCGCGGGGGATCCGGCCATCCCACGGTAGAGGAGATCCCCCACCCCGTACGACCGCGTCGTCGTGGGGCAGGCTGACGAGGCCTTTCCCGTGCCGCGCCGGGGCCCCTCCGGCTCCAGAATAGCCGCTAGGCCCTCGGGTGATGGCGCGCGTGGGCATCTGCGAGGTGCCGTTGCGTCAGGTGGGTATAGATCTGCGTGGTCGAAATATCCGCGTGACCCAACATGGTCTGCACCGCGCGTAAATCCGCGCCCCCTTCGAGGAGATGTGTCGCGAAGCTGTGGCGCAGTTTGTGGGGAGACAGATCACGAGAGATCCCGGCGTTGGCCGCATGCTCCCTCAGCCTCATGAACACGGCCTGTCGAGAGAGCGGGCGCCCGCGGTTGGTCAAGAACACGTACGGACTGTGCTTGGGGGGTTTTTTACGCCGCGCATCAAGCACGGGACGCCCCTCGTCGAGCCACGCCAAAATGGCTACCGTCGCGAAGCCTCCCACCGGAACCAGCCGCTGTTTGCTCCCCTTGCCCTCGAGCAATACCAGCCCCTGGTCAAGCTGCAGCCGGTCGCGCGTCAGCTGGACTGCCTCGCTGATTCGACAGCCCGTGGCATACATCAGTTCGAGCAGCGCGGTGTCACGCAGCCCGAGAGGAGCGTCAACTCCCGGCGCGGCGATCAACGCACGCACCTCCTCCCGCGAGAGCACGTCTGGAAGCTTCCGGCCTGACTTTGGCATACGCACCTGCTGGGTGAGATCGTGCTCGATCAACTGCTCGCTACGCAGCCATCGGAACAGGCCCCGCACCGCGACCCATCGCCGCGCTTGGCTCCGAGGCGCCAACCCATCCTCGGAGAGCGCCCGCAAGAACCGCGCGAGCGATGCGGAGGTGACCTGGCGCAGGTCGTCGACGCCGCGCGCCTCAAAGAACTCCGTGAGTCGCTGCAGGTCACGACCGTAAGCCGCCAGCGTATTCACGCTGAGCCCCCGCTCTACACGGAGATAGGCGAGATACTCCTCGACTGCAGCGTCCGGTTCAAGCGCGGTCTTGCGGCCCATCAACACCCGACTCTACGCCGGGCTGTCCTCGCGTCCAAATTTGCGCACCGACGGTCCTCTCAGGCTTCAGGCGCTGCCGCAGGAACCAGCAGCTGGGCAACGAGCGCAGCGACCTCCGCGGCCTTCACAGGCTTGGTAAGATAAGCGTTGGCCCCTAGCGCGAGCGCGCGCTGCCGATCTTCATCGGCGGCCTCTGTCGTGACGATGATTACGGGGACCGAGCGATAGTTCTCGTCGCTGCGGAGCCGTTTCACGAGCTTCAGTCCGTCGAGAATCGGCATGTTGATGTCGGTCAAGATGATGTCGAACTGCCGCTTGGCGATCTTGCGCAGCGCGTCGAGACCGTCGGCCGCCTCCACAATCTCAAGCCCGTCAACGTGGCTGAGCGCCTGAACCATCATCTCCCGCATCGGGGTGCTGTCTTCTACGACGAGAGCTTGGGGCATACATCCTCCGCGACACTTATTGCACGGACCTGCCCATCCGACCAGCCCGCTCGTAAAGCCTCACGCAAAGCGCTCAAAAAACTGGACGATCTCTCCCCCGAGTTCGGATGTAGGACGAACACGGGCCGTGATCCCCCCGTCCAGGACCGACGTTGGCATACTCGACAGCACCGCCTGCGACGGGTCTTGCACGAGCACGATGCCGCCGGCCGCGGCGATCGCTCGGCTGCCCTCCCGGCCGTCCTCGCCCATGCCTGAAATCACAACCCCACACGCGGCGGTCCCAAACGCTGAAGCCGCAGATGCCAGCAGCATGTCGCCGCTCGGCGCCAAAGAGGCCATGCCCCCCTTGGTCTCCGGCGCCATCGACAGCCGCACCACAACCTCGTGGCCGTCGCGCACGAGTTCGATATTGCGCTGCCCCGGCGCGACGAGCACATCACCCGCCACCAGCCGCTCCCCGTCACGAGCCTCCCGCACGGGCATCTGACACCGACGATTGAGCCGCGTCGCGAAGGACTTGGTGAACGACGCCGGCATGTGCTGCGCGATCACGATCGCCCCGGTCCCTCCCCGCGCCACCGCCGTCAGCACCGCCTCAATGACGCCGGGGCCACCGGTGGAAGACGCGACGCACGCGACAGCCCGCGCGGCTCGCTGTCGCTCTTCGCGCTTCGTCGGGCTCACGTGTGCCGGTGGATTTTGGACGGTCCTCGCACGCTCCGACACCCGCACATGGGTCAATCGTCGCACCGATCGTATGCATCGAAGCAGCCTCTGCTCCATGTCAACGAGCGTCGCCTCCGGCGTCGCGCCCGGCTTGGCGACAAAGTCGAGCGCGCCGAGTTCGAGAGCCCGGAACGCTTTCTCGTGATCTCCCCGCCCCGACACGACGACCACCGGAGTCGGCCGTCGCGCCATCAGCAGCCGCAGGAACGCGAACCCGTCAAGCTGCGGCATCTCGAGGTCGAGTGTGATTACGTCGGGTCGCAGCCGCTCCGTGTCGAGCAACGCGCGGTGGCCATCCGTCGACGCGCCGACGATGGTGATGTCTGCGTACTTGCCAAGTGTGTCCGCGATCAACGCGCGAATCCTCGCGTCATCGTCGACGATCATCACCCGAATTGGAGGCGAATCAGCCATCGGCGTCCTCCGGTTTCTTGTAGACCAGGTCGTGCTCGAGACTCACGATCTCAAACTTCGTGGTCACGTTGAGCAGCGACTCGCTGTGTCCGAGCAACAAGTAACCCCCTGGGCGCAAGCGCCGATAGAATGTCTCCACCACGTGAGCCCTCGCCTCCGCGGACAGGTAGATCAGAACATTCCGACAAAAGATGACGTCGCAGGTCCCTAACAGCGTGATCTTGTCGCGGTTAAGGAGATTAAAATGTCCGAACGCGGTCAGCGAACGCACCTCTTCATTCACGCACCACCCCGCGTCAGTCCGCTCGAAGAACCGACGGCGCTCCTTGTCTTCGATGACACGAAATGACCTCTCGCCGTACACGCCTCGCCGCGCGGTCATTAGGACCTTCCGGCTGATGTCGGTCCCGAACACCCGCATCCGCCAACCGCGGAGAGAAGGCTCCTCCGCGAGCAACATCGCAAGGGTATAGGTCTCCTCTCCAGAGGAGCAGCCCGCGCTCCATACATTAATGCTGCGGATCGCCTCGAGCCTCGATGCAAGACGTGGCAGGACCTCATCTCGAAACGCATCAAGTTGATATCGCTCCCGAAAGAAATAAGTCTCGTGGTTGGTCAGCTGCTCGATGAGCACACCGAGTTCTTCGCCCCCGCCCTCATCGTACTTGAGATGAAGATAGTAGTCTTTGAAGGAGCCGAGCCCGACCGCACGCAGTCGCGGACCTATCCGCCGCTCCAAAAACATGACCGAGTCGAGCCCGAAGGCCAGGCCACACTTGTCCTCCACAAGTTCACGAATAAGTCGAGCGTGATTGAGATCCAACCGAGGGCTAGACGGCGAGTCCGGATCCTCAGCCATGCTCCTCCTGAGACGAGGAGTCCAGCAAGTGGTTTAGCGTCTCCTGGAGTGTGCGTGCCACAAGCGCGTCCGCCTCGATGGTCAGCACCTCACGAATAGCGCCCACAGCCGTCGGGTCGTCTCGCATGCCGAGCGACTCCGCGGCCGCCCAGCGCACGTCCCAACGCTCGTGCGCGAGGAGACCGATCAAGGCTGCCGTCGCCCGATGCGAAGGGAAACCGCGCAACACACGGGCGGCCGCCTTCGCCACCTCCGTGTCGGATGATGTGCACAGCGACATCACCAGCCCTAGGGTCTGCTCATCCTGCACAACCTGCAGCCCCTCCACGGCGTGGACGACCACGGTGGGTGAAGAATCTTCCAGGATGATCTCTCGCATCCGCGTAGCCGCGACGGGGTTGTTGAGCTGAACAAGCGCCTGCACCGCCGCTGCGCGTACCAACGAGGAGGCGTCCGCGCTTGCTGCGAGCAAAGAGTTGAGGCTCTCGATCCTGCCCAGCGCCCCTAAGCTCCGGCACGCTGCGGCGCGGACGTGGGCCTCTTCATCCGCGAGCGCAAACGCCAGCGCCCCCGCCCCCTCGTGTGCACCTGGGATCTCCCCCAGCGCATGCGCGGCCGCGACTCGAACGTCCACATCACTGCTCGTGAGCAGGAAAACGAGCGAAGCGACGCTCGACTCATTACCGAGCCGGCCAGCGACGCGACATAAATTCCTCGCGAGCGAGCCAGACGAAGGCCATCGATTCCCTTGGAGCGCCGAGAGCGGCACCTCTAGTTCTCCCGCTCGCGTCAATAAGTCCGCGACGGCATCCGCCGCCATATCGCCGAGGCCATCGTCCCGGCCGCAGCACTCGAGGAGCGCCGGCAGGTGGCTGGATGCCCCGACGCTCCCGAGCGACCGAATCGCGCTGGCGACGACTACCTCATCTGCACCGGTCAATTCGCGCTCAAGGAGCGACACCAGGTCGTCGTCGACTTCGTCGGGGGACAGCGCCCCCACAAGCTCCACCCATTGCGCGTAGCAGCGGTTGTCTCGGTCACGTTGGAGCGCGGCGGACAGTTCCTCGCGCCCGGTGCTTCCAACTCTACCCAGCAACCGCCTCGCCGCCTCGAGGACCTCGTCGAGGTGAACCACCTGCAACAGTCTCCCGAAGGACTCCTCCTTGCCGATCAACGCCAGCAGTTTCGCCGCGGCCACAACGGCGCGGTCGTCGGTGTGTTCGAGCAGCGACGCGATGCCATGCAGGGTCCCCTCATCGATCTCGAGCGATCCCAAGTACGCGGTCGCGTCCGCCTCTGCCTCAAACCGAGTCGAGATGAGTCGTGTCATGGAGCGTGCGGCGAGACCGCGAATCCCTGGGAGCCCGTCCGAAAGTTGCGACCACACCAACGCCAACGCTGATTCCTCGGTGCTGTTCCCGAGCACCTCAATGGTGCTCCGACGCAAGGTCGGGCGCTCCAGCAGCTCCGCGAGGACGCCCGCAGGCGGGGTGCCGCCTACGCTCGTGTAGCCGTCAAGGACGTGCAGCGTGACCACCTCGGAGGAGTCTTCCAACATCTCGTGAAGCAGTTTGAGGCTCTGCTCACCGCGCTGCCGGGCGATCGCGGTCACGAGGGCACACCGGAGGTTCTCGTCCCCGTCCGCGCGCTTGAAGTAGTCGGAGAACAGGGGAAGTTCAGCGGCTCCCCCCACCATGCCGAGCACCTCTATCAGGGGCCGCGTGGCATCGGGGTGTCGATCGAGCGCGGCACGAAGATGTGGAACAGAGGCCCCTCCGAGCCGCGTCAGCACCTCGCTCGCGGCGGCGCGGGCGCTAGGTGTCGAGGGAGCGATTACAACATCGACGATCTTTGAGAAGAGCCCATGCGCCGCGTCGGGCGCCTCCTGCGTCTGCATGCGGTGGAGTTCTTGTACGAGCGCATCACTCGCGCGTTTGCGGTCTCGCCACGCGTCGCTGCCGAGACCCGCGAGCGGTTCATCCGTGTCAGTTGAGCTATCGGACATGCCCACCTATTCTCGCGGTTGTGAGGCTCCCACTCAACAAGAAATGCGACCACCTCCCATGACCAAGCGGCGTGAGCCCTCGCCGGTGAATCAATAGCGCTCCTGATCTTGCGAGGATCGGCGCGCCGCCGCCTTTGAGGGCTCATCATTGAGCGCCACGAGCCCCTCGAGGTGGAGGACGAACACGAGCCCGTCATCAATGCGCGCGACACCGCTAAAGAACCGCGTCGCGTCCTCTCCCCCGCCATCTAAAAGCGCGGGGGACGGTCTGACATTCTCCGAATTGATTCGCACCTCTCCGAGGATTCGATCCATGCGCAACGCGAGGATTTTCCCAGAGACACTCACCACGACATACTTGGAGTTCGCCACCTCCGTAGCGGCGTCCAGCTTAAGCCGGTTTCGCAGATCCATGACAGGCACCACGACCCCCCGAAGCTCGATCACCCCCTCGATCATGTGCGGGGCGTGCGGCACGGTCCGCACGCTGTAGGGCCGGCATTGGATCACCTCCTTAATCTTCATGATGTCGATGCCATACAACCCGTCGCCCACGTAGAACACCGCCAGCGAGAGCTGGTCGGCGACCGACGGTTCCATGACATTCAGATCCGACATCAGCGCTCCCCCGGCCCCTTCCGCCACTCTGGGGCCACGAAGTCTTCTGGATCCACCACGGTCGCGAGGTTCAACACGATGAGCAAGTTCCCCTCCTTACGTGCGAGCGCGAAGACAAAGTCCCTGCTGACAGAGCCCGCCCCCCCGAGGACGCTCGGGGGCTCTCGGAGCGACTCCGGCTCTAAGGAGACCACGTCGAGCACCTCATCAACGAGGAGGCCAAACACGTCTGAGTCAATCTGCACCACCAGGACTCTCGATCTGCGCGAGACCTCCGCTGCGGGGAGTCCGAGGCGTGACGCGAGGCAGAGGACCGGGATCAGTTCCCCTCGAAGCGTCCCCACCCCTCGAATATATCCCCGTGTACGTGGCACCATCGTCACGGCGAAGCAGCGCGTAATCTCCCGGACTTTGCGAATGGGCACCGCATGAATCTCCGAGCCCAAACGGAACGAGACCATCCGTACGAGGTCGTCGCGGAGGCGACGGCTGTACCCATGCTCATAATCCGCCTCGGTCGCCATCGCCTCGCCGCTTTGCAGCAAGGCCTGCCAAATACCAGGAACCGATTCTGTCATGTTCTCACCACCTCCATGCGGCGGCGATCGCCTGCGCCAAAATCACGGACCGCGTCGGACACAATCGCGGCGAGGTCGAGGAGTAACACCGTCTTCCCTGCTCCGATTTCCGTGGCGCCCGCGACCCCAGGCACCATGTCTAGGCCCGGCCCCAACGGTTTAATGACGACGTCTTTTTGCTCCAAAAGATCATCGACGACGAGGCCCACCCGGTGCTCGGCGAGCCCGACAACGATGACATAGAGTTGACCATCCTTCGACACGGGCGGGAGGCCAAAAATGCGATCCAGGTACACGATGGGCAAGGCTTCGGAGCGCAGGCTGATCACCTCGAACCCCTCGATGGTCTCGATCTCCGATCGGTCGAACATCAAAGACTCCAACACGCTCCCGAGGGGGACACAAAACATTTGATCGCCCCCCTTGATAACCAGCGCTTGGATGATCGCCAAGGTCACCGGCAACGTCAGACGGAAGGTGGTCCCCCTCCCCACTTCACTCTCCACGTCAATCTGTCCCGACAAGCGCATGATGTTCGTCTTCACTACGTCCATCCCGACCCCACGTCCGCTGGATTGCGAGAGGTCGTCGAGGGTGGAGAAACCCGGCGCGAAGATAAGTCGGAGGGCCTCGCTAGCGGTCATCACCTCCGCCTCCTCTTGAGACACAAGGTCCTTCAACACGGCGCGCTCGCGCAGCGCGAGCCAATCCATCCCTGCGCCGTCGTCTTCCACCCGAATCTCGACGGAATTTCCGCGTTGTCGCGCGGTCAAGGTGATCTTCCCAGTCAACGACTTCCCCGCCGCCGACCGCCGGTCCACAGACTCAATCCCATGGTCGATCGCGTTTCGAATCATGTGCATGAGCGGGTCGCTTAGTTCCTCCACGATCAGCTTGTCGAGCTCGGTCTGCTCACCCGAGACGACCAGGCGCACATCTTTGCCATGCTCGCGGCTGAGCTTGCGAACGACGCGCGCGAGGGTGTCGAACATCTGCCCCACCGGGACCATTCGGACGTCCAGGATGCGATCCCGAAGCTCGTCAATTCTGCGCGCCATCTGCCGGGTTTGATGATGAAGCATCTTCACCTCCGGCACCGTCCGTAGCGTGTCTTCCGCGCGGGAGATAGTGCGCGCGAAGTCCCCTTGAATGACCCTCAGTTCCCCCACCAGGTTCATCAGAGCGTCGAGCCGTGACAGCTCGACCCGCACCGTCTGTACGACGCTTCGAATGGACTGCGGAGGCGGAGCGGCCCCGGGCGCGGGGGCTGCCGCGGGCGACGGCGCCACCTTCGACTGCTGCTCGGATTCGAGGGAGACCGCGGTCATCTCCGACGCGTCGCCGGCACGAGCGGAGGCCGCCGTGGGCGCAGACTGATGGGACACCCCCCCAGCCGCGCTGGCCCGCTCTGGACGCGTGCTCTCGCGGGCTCGCGCCGCGGGCACCGCCGCTTCATGCGCCACCGATGGACCTCCAGTGTTGAGGCGCTCGATGGAGGCCGCCTCTCCCTTGAGGGTCTCCCGAAGGAGATCAAACTCATTCGCAGAACCGACCAAAATATCGAGATCAATGCGATCGTCACGGCTCGCGTCGGCGCTCGGGAGATATGTCAAAACCTCGCCGAGGGTCTTGAGTTTGGTCTTGAGTCGTTCGATTCCCCCGTCCACATCCAGGAGGTCAAAGGAGACGTGAATGGAGTAGATTCCCTTCCCGTTCCCGATATTCTCACGCAAACGGAACTCCTCGTATTCCGTCAACACGCTCCTCACATCCTCATGGAGCCAGTCGAGAGACACCTCCTCCTCCGTGGATGTGGGGGCAGCCTGCGCCGCTCCTGTCTCCTTGAGACGAGACAAAAACGAACTCACGTCTGGGACGGGCCTCGACGGATCCACCGCGTGCGCGAGCGAGGCTGTGTACAGTTCCACCGCCGCGAACAAGAGATCCAGGCTGGCGGTGTCGAGGAGGCGTTTTCCGAGCCGAATATCGTCGAGGCAGTTCTCAAGTTCATGGCTCATGACCACGAGTTCATCGACCTCCACCATCGACGCGATCCCTTTCAGCGTGTGGACCGCCCGAAACGCGGCGTTCACCAGATCCGGGTCTGACTCCCCCCCCTCACTGCGCTCTGATTCAATCTGGAGGAGGCTCCTCGAAAACGCCTCGACGAGATCTTGGATTTCAGAGATGGCAGTCAGCTGCGACGTCACCCGGGCGGACCTTCCAACAACCCGCTCACCGCCCGCTTAAGCACCTCGGGATCGAACGGTTTCTCGAGCATGATGGACGCGCCCGCAGCCTTCGCGCGCTCACGATCTACCGGGTGGCCATCGGTGCTGATCACCACCACCGGGACGTCCTTGAGGCGCTCCGACTTTCGCACATACCGCAAGAGCTCAAGCCCGCTCACCTCGGGCATGTTGATATCCGTGATGATCAGGTCCGGGCTCACATGCGACAGCAGTTGCAACGCGTGAAAACCACTCTCCGCGTAGTCAAAATCCATGCCCCCGGTGCCTTCGAGGACAGAGGTGACGTACTCGCGCATCGCTCGCGAATCTTCCACCACCAGTACCTTGGCCGGCATGTGCAGAGTATAGAGGATTTGGTCGAGAACACACACGCCAATGACGCCACGCACGCTAGACCTCATCTAGATCGCTAAAAGGCCCCGACAAAACCACCTGGGGCGCGTGGAGCAGGCCCTCCCGCACCAACGCCGAGTCCGAGATCAACCTGTCGAGCCACAAAATCCGCGCCTCGCGCTCTCTCGACCTCCAGTACCGAGGAAGTTCGAGAAGCGAGGGTCCTGCACCCAGCTGCGCACCGACCTCAAGCGCGCGCTCCAAAAACCGTGACGACGCGGCCTCCCCCCACGCCGGCCATGGTCCCACACCAAACAGCACCACCCGTTCCACATATCCGCTCCTTCGCGCCGGCGTCAGAAGCGTCGTCCCCTCCTCCCCGGAGAAACTCTGATCGAGCAAGATTCGAGATAGCCACTCACGCTCCCGCCAATCGAGGAACGCAGAGACGCCCTGAAGAGGCCGCACATCCTCAAAGATCGGGAGAAAGGCCACGTCAAACCTCATCGCGTCAAGGCTCGCGAACACCTCCACGGGGGAGCTAGGGAGTTCGAGGGGCGTGGGGATGCCTTCCACGGCCCTAGTCTACGCCCCTGCGGCGTCCTTGGCATCTGCCACGAACGCGGCCACGATTCCGTTGACAAACTTGCCGGAGCGCTCTGCCCCGTATCGTCCCGCGAGCTTCACCGATTCCGCAGCGATGACAGACGGGGGCGTCCCGAAATCCCCGCGCGATTCGGTGCAGGCGATGCGCAGCACGTTACGGTCGACTTGGTCCATCCGAGCCAACCGCCATCGCTGCGAGACCGCCTCGAGCGCCTCGTCCACTTGCTTCCAGCCTCCGAGAAGCCCAGCGAGCAGAGAGTCTGCGAAGGCTCGCGCCGCCGGATCTTGCTCAAGGCGCTGTGCGAACGAAGCTCCCCCCTCGTCGGACGGTGCCTGAGCCCAAAAATCGGCCACATCGGCCTCGCCTCGCCCATCCCCAACCTGATCGAGGTGGCAGGCGCCCAAGAAGGCGACCTCTCGACCGAGCGCTCTCCCCGATGTCGATTCGCCGCCGGCTGGCGCCGCGCTCATCTCTTCGCCCTTCGAGGTTTTTGGGCCTTCGTTGGCTTGGCCTTGAGGTCCGCGTAGACCTCCACCATCTCCACCGCGGTCAGGGCCGCCTCGGCCCCTTTGTTGCCGCACTTCGCCCCAGCCCGATCCATCGCTTGCTCAAGCGTGTCCGTGGTCAACACCCCGAGCACCACAGGCAACCCCGCGCGCGTTTGGAGGGACGCGAGTTCGCTGGCCGTCTGGCCCGCGATCAGCTCGTAATGCAGCGTATCCCCTCGGATCAAACACCCAAGAGCGACGATGGCGTCGAACGACCCGGACGTCACTGCTTGGGCAGCGGCTCCAGGGAGTTCCCATGCACCCGGCACCCGGACGACGGTCACGTTCGCGGGGTCGGCCCCGGCGCGGCGCAGCGCAGACACTGCACCCGTCAGCAACGATTCCGTGACGAGCTCGTTGAACCGGCTCACGACAAGGCAGATTTTGGCGCTCGACGCGTCGGTCGTGCCCTCGATGGTTCGAATACCGTCGTCGTCGCGGATCATGAAAGGGACATAACCCATGCAATTCTCTCCGCGCAAGCTTCGCCCGCCTCGCATGCGGTCGGTGGAAGCAGAAAAAGCACAGACCCGCCCCACGGGACGGGTCTGAAACGGCACCTACGTAACAGGTGCTCAGTCTTTGGTGGCAGCGTCGCCGAGCTTGCCCGCGAGCAAGTCGCCGAGGGTTGCGCCGGCGGCGCTCGCATCTTCGAGGCCCTGCGCGTCGGCCAGGTCGTCTTGACGCTTCGCGCTCTTGACCGACAGTCCGATCTTGCGCTCTTGGGGATCGAGCTGGATCACCTCCGCACGCACGACCTGACCTGGCTCAAGCTCCGCTCGTGGATCATCCACGCGGTCTTCGCTGATCTCACTAATGTGGATGAGCCCCTCCACGCCGGGCACAAGTTCCGCGAACGCACCGAAGTCGGTGAGCTTGAGAACCTTGACGTCCGTGATCTTCCCGATGGGGAAGTCGTAGGGGATGCGATCCCACGGGTCCGAAGACAGCTGCTTGATGCCGAGGCTGATCTTGGGCTTCTCTCCCGTGTTGTCGATGTTGAGCACGGCCGCTTGAACCTCGTCGCCTTTCTTGAAGATCTCCGAGGGGTGACGCACGCGCTGGGTCCACGACAGGTCGGTGATGTGAACGAGACCGTCGATACCGGGCTCGATCTCCACGAACACGCCGAAGTCGGCGATATTGCGGATGGTCCCAGCGACCACCGTGCCGGGCGGATACTTCTCGAGCACCTTCTCGTACGGGTTTTCCTCAAGCTGCTTCATCCCGAGGGAGATGCGGTTTTGAGAGACGTCGATGTCGAGGACCACTGCCTTGACCTCTACGCCGAGCTCGAGCATCTGCTTCGGATTTTTGACCATGCGCGTCCAAGACATCTCCGAGACGTGCACGAGCCCCTCGATGCCCTCTTCGAGCTCGATGAAAGCGCCGTAGTCCTTGAGGCTCACCACCTTGCCCTGCACGACGGTGCCAGGGATGTACTTCTCTTCCGCGTTGGTCCACGGGTCGTCGGTGATCTGCTTGAGGCCGAGGCTCACGCGCTCGCTCTCGCTGTTGAACTTGAGCACCTTGACTTGCACCTTGTCACCCACTTGAAACAGCTCGGAGGGGTGATTGATGCGGCCCCAGGACATGTCTGTGATGTGCAGCAGACCGTCGATTCCACCGAGGTCAATGAAGGCGCCGTAGTCAGTGAGGTTCTTGACGACCCCCTCCACAATTTGGCTCTCTTCGAGGCGATCCAGCGTGCCGGACTTTTGCTCTTTGCGCTCTTCTTCGAGCAGCACCCGGCGGCTGAGGACGATGTTCCCACGGCGCTGGTTGAACTTGATGATCTTGAAGTCGAACTCTTGATCAATGAAGTTGTCGAGATTTCGCACGGGGCGCAGGTCCACCTGGCTACCCGGCAAGAAGGCCTTCACGCCGCCTTGCAGCATGACAGAGAGGCCGCCCTTGACGCGGGCGAGGATGATCCCCTTGACGATGCTGTCCGCTTCGCTCGCCGACTCGATCTCGTCCCACACCTTGCGCTTGCGAGCCTTGTCTTTCGACAGCACGACGATGCCGTTCTCTTCATCGCACTGCTCGATGAGCACCTCGATGACGTCACGAATTGCGATCTGGCAGTTGCCCTCTTCGTCGTCAAACTCGCGAAGATGGACGCGGCCCTCTGATTTGAGTCCGACGTCAACGATCGCATATTCGCCGATGATGTCGACGACGGTCCCGTCGACGATTCCACCGTCTTTAATTTCTTGTGTTTCCTGGGTCGAGAAGCTCTGCTCAAGCATCGCTGCAAAGTCTTCGACCTGGTTCGAGGTTGTTTGGTTCATGAGGGTTTTGTGTTGGAGTCCTTTTCAAGAGTCCCCGACGTCTGAAGGGCGCAAACGCGACCAACCGGCAGCGCGCAAGCGGCGCTGCCACGACGAAGAGGCTCGCGCAAGGTATAGGTGCAACCCCCCCACGTCAAGCGACCTAACTCGCGGCGTTGCGGAGCCCTAGAGCCCATCCACGTGGCGGAGGATTTCCGCCACCACCTCGTCGATCGTCGCGCCACTAGAGTCCACTTCCCTCGCGTCTTCGGCCCGTGCAAGGGGGGCGACCTCTCTCCCCGAGTCGCGCGCATCGCGCTCCTGCATGGCCGCCAAAACCTCCCCCAAAGTCGGCACGTCTCCGCCGCGCGACACGAGCTCGCGGTGACGACGCTGGGCGCGCACCGCTGTGGACGCCGTCAAGAAAAACTTGTGGTCGGCCTCTGGAAAGACAACCGTGCCGAGATCGCGGCCCTCGCCGACGCAGCCACTCGTACCGAGCTTGCGCTGAAGATCAAGCAGCGCCGCCCGAACAGGCGGCAAACTCGACACGCGCGAGGCCCCGTCCGAAACGTGCGGCGTGCGGATGGCGTCGGTCACCTCCTCGTCGCCGAGCCAGACCTCCTGTCGGCCGCTCTTCGCCGCCGACGCCGCCACGAAGACCAGCGGGATGGTGGCGGCGAGCGCCGCGAGCCCTTCCCCGTCGGTCCACTGCACCCCCGCGCGATCCCCTGCGAGGGCCACGGTCCTGTAGATCGCGCCCGTGTCCAGCACCGGGAGTTCGAGCGCCTGTGCGACCCGCCTCGCCACCGTGCTCTTGCCTGCGCCAGCCGGCCCGTCGATCACGACGATGAGACCATGGTGTTTGGATCGGGGCGTAGCGTCCTCGGACATGGGGCGCACCATACCCGTTTCCGGACGAATTGCCTCACCGCTCCTGCGCTGCGCTTGCTCACATCCCCACAGTGCGGCAGTGTGGCGGTCATGGAACGAACGGTTGGCCCCCTCCTTCGCGCGTGCGTATGCACTACGCTCCTCGGCTCCGCCGGATGTGCGATCACACCACCGTCCCAGCGCGGGCTCCTCGCGCAACCCGAGATGGATCCCGCCCTCGACCTGGAGGAGGAGACCTTCCACAGCCACATCGAGGCGGCGCGAGAGGCCGGTTTTGGTGGTCATGGCATCCAGGGAGGCGGCTGCGGCTGCGGATGATCGCGCCCTCGCAGCGGAGCGCCCCGCTCCCTCACACCCGGCTCGTGGCCGCCGCGGCCTTGTTGCTCGCGGCGCTGTGCGTGGTGTGGTGGCCATCCCCGGTGGACGCGGACGATCGCGTGCTGATCCGCGGCAACTACTATCGAGAGCGCAGCACCCGGGTGCTGCAGCCGTATATCTCCTTCTCCAAAGACCTCCCCGACGAGCGCTTGACCATCGGCGCCGACTACCTCATGGACGTCATCTCTAGCGCCTCCATTGGCGCCGCTGCGCTGCAGCTTGGGGGCGACAAGGTGTTCACCGAAATGCGACACGAGGCCGTCGTGCGCGTCGCCTCGCGGCTTCGCGAATGGAGCATCGGCTCATTTTTCCGTTACTCCACAGAGACCGATTACGAGTCGAGAAGCGTCGGCCTCTCCCTGGCGCGCGAACTTCGGCAAAAGACCATCACGCTGGGCGCCAACTATGCCTACACCCACGACCGCGCCTTTCGAATCCTCGCGAACGTACCGGGGGTCCGCATCCCGTGGAAGTCCAAGGTCCCCAGCCAGGACGATCCCATCGACTTCGTGGACGGGCCAACCAACGTGTTGCAGGTCCACAACGCCTCCCTTGGGTACAACCATGTGCTCACCCGAACTCTCCTCGCCTCCCTGCAGCTAGAGGGGAGCCACGCCCGGGGTCCACAAGAGAATCCCTACCGTCGGGTGCGCAACGGCATGGAGGAGGTTCACCCCCTCTTACGGCGACGCCTTGCGGTCTCGGGGTCGGCGCGCTACGCGATTCCCAAGGCGCGCCTGGCCCTCGAGCCGCGCTACCGGTTCAGCGTCGATGACTGGGGGATTCGCACCCACGCGCCGCAGCTGCGACTCCACGCGCGGGTCCTCCCTGAGTTGAGCCTGCGCGCGCGCTACCGTTACTACATCCAAAACGCGGCGGATTTTTGGTCTCCCACCGGGGATTATGCCGCCTCCGACCGCTACCGCACAGCGGATCCAAAGATGGGCGCCTTCGACTCCCACACCGTGGGGCTGCAAATCACCTACCGATTCGATAAACTCTCCAACAGCCCCTCCACCCGCTGGCTCCGGGGCTCCTGGATTCAAGCGACGTACGACCATGTCTTTGTGGACCGCGACGAGTATCGATTTGGCAACGCGCGTATCGGTAGTCTTGCGCTCTCCCTCCCGTTCTAGGCGTGCGGCGTTGACCGGCGTCCTCGCCGTGATGCTCTCCTCGGCGGCATGCCGCGAGGCAGGCAAGCGCGAAGAATATCCGCTCACGATCCAAGAGGGCCCCCCGCCAGAACTGCTCGAGACCTTGAAGGCGGAAGGCCTCTCAGAAGAGCAGGCAACCGCCCGCTTCGATCGGGTGATGTATTTGAGCGAGGCCTACCGCGCTCGCCAACGAGACCCCGATCGGCGTCAACGCGATGACCCCGACGGGCGAGAGTTCCAGGCCCGCGCGGCGCTCGCGAGGCTGTGGCTCACGGAGGTCTTTGAGCCAAACAACGGCCCCGAGGACCTGCCCGCGGAGGCCTACGCGGAGGAGCTACGACGCGCGTCGATGGGTCGGATCTCCAAGGTCTGCCAGATCATCCTTATGCCCGATGATCTGGAAGGAGATGCGAGGGTCGAGCGCGCCCAAAGTCCAGAGTTCCGCGACCTCGTCCGCGAGCCCGCCAACGAGCTCACCGCCCTCATGAGAACCTTCATCACCGACAACAAGCGGAAGCGTCCGTGCGATATTTTCAAGCAGGTTGCCTACGCCTACGCGGGGCAAGACAAAGCCAACCTTCCGGAAGGCGTGCGCATCAAGGTGGAGGCGACGGCGCTCGAAGCGTGCAACGAAGATCGATTCGTGAAGGCTTGGGTTGACGCCGTGTGCCCGGTGGAGACCTTCTCTACGCTCGATCCCGTGTGGACAGAGTACGGCGCGCATGTCGTCACTGTGCTCGAAGTCATCCCCGCCTCCAACCGCAGCGGACAAGATCTTGATTTGCTGGCACGCGAGCGCGCGACCCCTCGTTGGCGAATCAATCGCCTCGCCAAAGAGGTCGAGCGGCTTGGACAGCGCTTCGACGTGGGCGTATCCCGGGACCTCTCGTCACCGTGATGGAGGCCCCTCGCGCGGGACTCTCTGCCGCCCCGCACAGTGGGCTCAACCTCGGCGTCTCCGAGATCGGTGACCGCCTCGGTGCCCTCGTCGCCGCCATTTCAGGGAGTCTCGGCGCCGTCGTCACCGACTCTTACGGCGACACCATCGACTACGCCTTCGACGGTCAAAAGGCCTCGTTACTCGACGTGGAGCTGACAGGGGCTCAGGTGGGACAATCTATTGAAAGGCTGCGGAGCATCGCGGTCATTTTTGGCCTCGGCGACCCCTCAATCCTCGTCGAAGGCGACGAAGGCTCGCTGCTCGTCCGAGGGATTGACCACCAGTGCACCCTCGCGGTCATGCTGGCTCGTGGCGCAAATCTCGCCCAGATGTGGCGTGAGATCCCGGCGCTCCTCGGGGATTTGGAGGATCTCTTAAGATGAAGGGGCCTCGCGCGGCGGTCGCGGCCGGCAGGACGACTACAAATTCGCCTGTCGGGCCAAGGTCTTGACCCATGAGCGCTGTCCGGTACACTCCCTGCAGCCGGGCGCACTGCCGCCTGGAAGGAATGACTATCCATGGCAACCCACATCACTGACGAGTGCATCAACTGCGGCGCGTGCGAACCCGAGTGTCCCAACGAGGCCATCTCCGAGGGCGACGAAGTTTATGTCATCGACCCCAACCTTTGCACCGAGTGCGTGGGCTTCCACGAGTACGAGGCATGCCAAGCGGTGTGTCCGGTGGAGTGCTGCATCCCGGATCCGGAGCGCCGTGAGACTGAGGACGCCCTGATCGCGCGGGCCAAGACCATCCACGCCAACAAAGAGTTCGGCGACGACTTCCCCAGTCGTTTCCGTCAGGGATAGTTCGTGAACCCACACCGCCCGTCCCAACGAGCAGCGGCATGACCGTTGACGAGGGACGTTCGAAGCGAACACGCGCCGGCCGCCTTGGGTCGGCGTTTGTGCGTCTTGCCATCGGCATCGCTGCCTTCGCAGGCGTGTTGTTCTGGCTGCTGCCGGACTGGCACGCCCTCATCGACGACTTCTCCCCCTCGCCCGTCGGATTCGCCCTCTCCCTCGTGGGCACGACCCTCGCGAGCCTGGTCACCGCCCGCCGTTGGCAGCT
>JBDQGY010000055.1:0-20077 GCA_040265175.1 Nannocystaceae bacterium | reverse complement strand
TACATGCACAGCGCCGATTGGACCGAGCAAAACGATCGGATGCCGCTGTCTTGGCGCTCGAGCTCAAGGTTGATGAGGCCGTAGGCGACTGGGTTCATGCCTGCGCACCCGTACCCTTCGAGGGACGCGCCGAGGTAGCCCATCTCCGCAAACATTGGAATCAACGCCCGAGGAAACTCACCACGCTCGTAGGCGTCTTCGATGACGGGCGCTACGTTTTTTTCGCAGAAGTCCCGCGTCGATTTCCAGATGAGGGTCTCTTCTTCGTCGAGGCAGGTGCCTTCAAAGTCGAGGATGTACGGTCGCGCTTCCATGCGATGTGCGTACCATAGTGCGGACCTCTCAAGCCTCGGACGTTGGCTCACACGTGATGTAAGCTTTCGCTCAGTTCGGGTTGGGCGCCGCGCCGGGAGGGGTGGAACAAACATCGTTTTTTCAGTGTTTTTCTATACGCTTAGGTCAGCTTGCAATTTGGGTGAATGGCTTAGAAACGGCGTGAGAGGCCCTTCTCGACCGAAGAGCCGGCCGGTCACGCGCGGCGGACGCCGGCGCGGTTCGCGGAGTTGTTGCCGGACGGCTTGTGGGCTTTAGTAGCTTCGATGCGACGCTACGTTTTATCCACACTCGCGATTGGTCTTTGCTTTTTCCCGGCGGCGTGCGCCGGTGATGAGGTGGTCGAGGTGAGCGCGGGGACGAGCGCAGGCGATGACGAGACCGGAACCTCGACCGGGGTGGCCGACGAGGGTGGCACCGAGGGCGGCGAAGGGACCGCGAGCGCAGGCGACGGAGACGGAGACGGAGACGGCGACGGCGACGGGGATGGCGACGGCGACCCACCGCCGGAGCGCTTCGACGCGCGGGGGGTCGCCATCACCAAGGTCTACGCCAACCAGGGCGTCCGGGTTCCCATCGCGGACGGGGAGCAGTGGGTGGACGCGAGCGGACGTCCAACGGTGTTGCTTGAGAATCGACAGACCTTGTTGCGGGTGCTCGTCGACACCGAGCCGGGGTGGACACCACGCGAGGTGGGATTCGAGCTCAAGTTTACCTACCCCAATGATCCCGAAGAGGTGCTCGGGGGCAATGTGATGATCAATGGACCGTCGAGCGAAGAGGTCTATTCGTCGGCGATCAATGTGCCGCTGTCCAAGAGTTATTTTCGACCGGGGATGAATTTTCAAGTCACCCTCTACGACACGGATCCGGCGCTCGAGTCCCTGCCGGTCTTCGGCGCCACGAAGGCGCCGCTCGTGCCGGCGCTCGTGGGGATCGAATCAGACGACCACTTCGTGAGCGTGACCCTCGTCCCCGTGTTCCACGATCTTGGCGCTGGATGCCAGCCCGCGCCGGTCGTGTCACCCGACGATGAGATCGCGATGGCCGAGTACCTCAAAGCCTACAACCCTGTCGACCGCGTCTATATGAACGTGCGCCAGCCCATCACGTACACGCAGAGCATGACCGGCTTCAACGGCATCTTGAACGCGCTGTCGCAGCTTCGATTCCAAGACAACGCTCCGGCCGGCGAGTACTACTATGGGCTCGTACGTCCGTGCGACGGTGGCCCTGGCGGTGGCGGTAGCATCGTCGCCGGTCAGGCCATCGACATCCCTGGCTCTCCGACCATGAACAACGCTGGCAGCCGCGTGGCGGTGGGTCGGTGGAACACCGACTTGATCGGCGAGGAGGGTATGGAGGTCGAGGTGGTGGAGACATCGGTAAAAGAAACCTTCGTTCATGAGATCGGGCACACCCAGGGGCGTCGGCACTCTCCGTGTGGTGACGCGGGGGGTCCAGACGGCAACTACCCGTACGCGGACGCCGACATCGGCAGCTTCGGGTACAACGCCGTGAAAAATCAGCTGTTCTTCCCCAACGGCGCCAAGGACTACATGAGCTACTGCAACCCCACCCATGTCTCCGACTACGTGTGGAACCGAGTCTTGCCCTACGTACAGACCATCAGCGGCTGGGGCGAGCCCAGCGGGACGCCTGACGCTGATCTTGGCGGAGGAACGACCCTCTTGGTCGGGCTGACAGACGCCGTCGGAAAATCCGATTGGCACCATATCCCGGGCGCGCTCGAGGAGAGCGCCGACCACGCCGCGACCACAGCGGAGGCGGTGATCAATGGGACGCCGATCGTCGTCCCCGTCACGTTGACGGCGCTTCCGCACGACGGGGGGACGCGCCATGCCTTCGAGCTCCCCGCGGGAGTTGACCCCTCCGAGATCGACTCTCTTGTCCTTCTCGACGACGTCAGCCCGGCGACGCTGTGGAACACTGGGCGGGCCATCGACGTACCAGCGATGAAGGCCTCCGTCGCCGCCGTCAAGGCGTGGGCCGCAGCACAGACCCAACTCCACAACCCGTAGCGGCGAGGAGCCGGGCGAGTTCTCACTCAGCGCGGCGCGTGGCCGCCGTGTCCAATCGACACAGCGCGATCGGGACGAGCAGCGCGACGTCGCGCGCGAGCGTCCACCATGAAATCGCCTCTTCGCTCTCCGCCGCCCCACCGAAGCAGCCGCAACGGATGTCAATGCCGCGGATGAGTACGGAGGCGATGAGCGCGATGAACGCGAGGTCGAGGGCGGTGATGATCGCGAGGGCGCCATCGCGGACGCGCGGAATGAAGAGCGCGAGCGCGGCGAGCAGCTCAAGGATCGGCACCATCGCCGCGAGGAAGTGGGTGGAGAAATCTGGGAAGGCGTCGTAGTTTTGAATGTCCTCGGCGAAGGTGAGTGGATCTTGGAGTTTTGGGATCGCGGCCACCAAAAAAACACCCGCGACGAGGAGTCGCGAGCCCCACCCGAGGGCGACGTTGAGCTTGGGGGAGGGCGTCATGGCGGCGTCGCCTCCACTGGAAAGTTCGCGTCGCTCCACGCCAAGAAGCCTCCCTCAAGAACGTGCACCTCACGGCATCCCGCCTCGTCGCGAAGCATGGTGCCGAGATACTCGCTCACGGCGCAGCTTCCCCCGTCGCAATAGGTGACGACGAGCTGCTCCTTGTCGATGGGCAGGCTCTGGACCAGCAGGGTCTCCGCGGCCGTATCCGCGGGCAGGTTGATGGCGAACGGAATATGACCCGCGTGATATTTGTCCGGAGCTCGCGCGTCCACGAGCGCCACAGAGTTTCTGTCGAGCAATGCGCGGAGATCTTGGGCCGAGATCCGCGCGAGGTCTGGATTGTCTTCGGCGAGGGCGCAGGAGGAGGCGACGGGGGGCGCGAACCACATCAGGTCGTCCTCAAGCTGTACCCGTGCGGCGGCGAGGCCGAATGAGACGGCGACGATCATCGTGGCGTTGATCATGGTGGAGCGCGCGAGCATTCGGGCCTGCGAGCCTATCATCCATCCCGGCGCTACGCTCGCTGCGGAGGTTGTTTGCGCGAGCCCGCCGTCGCCCGCGATCGGCCCAATCCTCGACAGTCGCGGGGATGGGCGCCGTCATCGTGGTAGCTTTCTGGCCATGCGCATGACTCATGGTCCCCTCCTCACGTCCACGGCGGCCTGCCTGCTCGCCCTCGGTTGCTCGGCGTCCTCGTCGTCACCGGAGTACGACGCGCAGATTAAAAGGACGAGCTATGGCGTCGCACATATTCAGGCCGACACGTTCGGGAGCCTGGGCTTCGGCCAGGGCTACGCGTTCGCTGAGGATCACGTGTGCACGATCCTCGATCAGGTGGTGAAGGTGCGCAGTGAGCGGTCGAAGTATTTCGGCCGCGGTGAGAACGACAGCCACATCAACAGTGATTTTTCCTACCTGCACCTCGGCGTATACGCCGCCGCCGAGGCCGACTTCCCAGCGCAACCGGAGCGGGTTCGCGATCTCGTCACCGGATATGCCGCGGGCATTAACCAGTACCTCGCCGACGCGGGGGACGACGTGGAGGGGTTTTGCGCGGGGGAGCCATGGGTCGGTCCGGTGTCGGCGACGGACTTGTTCGCCTATTACATCGACCTCGCGCTGCTCGCGTCGAGCAAAAACCTCATCGACTATGTCGGGGTCGCGGTCGCGCCCGGCTCTGGTGACGAGGTGACGGCGCCGCCGTTTCACGGGCTGGAGTTTCGTGAGGCGGACATCGGCTCCAACGGCTGGGGAATCGGCGCCAGCTTGTCGGCCTCCGGTCGAGGCATGGTCATGGGCAACCCTCACTTCCCGTGGGAGGGCGAGCTGCGCTTGTGGGAGAGTCACCTGACGATCCCAGGCGAGCTCGACATCTACGGGGCGGGCCTGCTCGGGGTGCCCGGCGTCCTCATCGGCTTCAACGAGGCCGTGGCGTGGACGCACACGGTGTCGGCGGGGCATCGCTTCACGGCCTACAAGCTCGAGCTGTCCCCGAATGATCCCACCGTCTACATCGTCGATGGCGAAGAGCGCGCGATGACCTCCACGGACTACGCCATCGACGTGTTGCAAGAGGATGGCACGCTGGCGGGGGAGACCCGCACGCTGTGGCGCACGCACTGGGGCCCCATGATCAGCATCGTAGGGAGCTTTGACTGGACGCCGAGCCTCGGGATCACCTACCGAGATGGCAACCTCGGCAACCGATCGCTCATCAGCCAGTTCCTCGACATGAACGCCAGCAAGAGCATGGAGGAGTTCCAGCAGGCCCACGCGAACAACCAGGGGATCCCGTGGGTGAACACCATGTCCGCGGACAAAGACGGGCGGGCGTGGTACGCCGACGCCACGCCCTCACCGAACCTCAGCCAGGAGACCATCGACTGGTGGCTTGACGCGCGAGAGAACGACTTTGTGGTCTCCAACCTGTGGGGGAACGGGGTCGTCTGTCTCGACGGGGCGACGAGCCGCGACGAGTGGGTTGAGGAGCAGGGCGCGCGCGAGCCGGGCTTGGTGCCGTTTTCGGCGGTGCCAAAGCTGGAGCGCGACGACTTCATCTTCAACGCGAACGACAGCTACTGGATGACGAACCCGCAAGAGCTGCTTGAGGGTTTCTCGCCCATGCATGGGGAGGAGCGAAGCCCCCGCTCACAGCGGACGCGCATGAACGCGGTGACGCTGAGCGAGGGGACCGCGGGCGCTGCGGGCGATGACGGGAAGTTCTCCCTCGAGGAGTTGCAGCAGGCGGCGCTCTCCAACCGCGCGATGACGGCGGAGCTGCTGCGCGATCAGGTCGTTGCACATTGTACGGGCCAAACCGAGGTGGAGACCGATCCGGGGCAGCCTCTGGTGTCGATCGCGCAAGCGTGCCAGCTCATCGCAGACTGGGATCTTCGCTTCGACGTGTCGAGCGTGGGAGCCATCGTCTGGCGTGAGTTCATCGGCGACTTTAACTATGGCGACCTGCTCGACTCAGGGGGCCTGTTCGCCACGCCGTTCTCCGTGGCCGATCCCGTGAACACACCCAACACCCTGACCTCCTACGATCCGGCCGACAGCCGCGTGCTGCGGGCGCTGGGTCGCGCAGTGACCCGGCTCGGCGCCGCGGGGCTCCCCCTCGACGCGCCCCTCGGCGACGTACAGTTCACGAAGAAAGGCGATCAGACCATCCCTATCCACGGGGGCAACGAGCGCAGCGGCGTCATGAACAAGATCGAGTACTCTGTGTTCCAAAGCTCGCTCGAACCGGGGATGGGGAGAGGCACGGTCGTCAACGGCGCCACCGATCTCACCGACGAGGGCTACGTGATCAATTACGGCACGAGCTTCATCATGGCCATGGAGTTCACCGACGATGGTCCCCACGCCGAGGCGTTTTTGACGTATTCGCAGTCTGGGATCCCAGGCTCAGAGAACTCCAGTGATCAAACGGAGCGCTTCTCGAATAAGGAGTGGCGGCCGTGTTTGTTCACGGAGGCCGAGATCGAAGCAGACCCCAACCTCACGACCTACCGCGTCCGCGGTGCTCGCTGACGGGGCCCCTGAACTCCCTGCGAGTTCACCTCAAACCGATGACCGCTAGCGCCGTCGTCGACGGAGAAAGAGTCCGCCGAGGAGCAGGGCTGCGAGGCCCGAGCCATCGCCCGACCCAGGCGCGGTGTTACAGCCGCAGCCCTCGTCGCTGTCAGCGCCGGCGTCCCCACCGGTGATCCCGATGCCCCCAGTGCCTCCGCTGTTGTTGCCCTCGTCGCCGGCCTCGTCGTCGCCGCCGTCATCCTCACCTGAGGTCTGTGGCGCCTCTTGGCCCACGCCGAATCCGACGGGCGCCGAGTAGACGACGTTGTCCGCGGCGTCCGTCGCGACCGCACGGATGGTCCACGCGCCTGCCGGGAAGTTGACGCCCGAGAACTGGTAGGGAGGGGTGTCGTCTGACAGGGGTTGGATGGCGCCGTTAACCTCAATTTCGACCTTGATGTAGTCGAGGTCGTCTTGGGCGTTGACTTGAAGATCGAAGACCGCAGGGACCTCATCAAAGACGGTGCCGTCCGCGGGGTTGGTGATGGTCACGGTGGGCGGCTCATTGTCGAGCTCGGGGAGGGACGGTCCGCAAGTCGACGCCCAGCCGATGGTGGCCACGTCCGAGCACCAGTTGGCCCAGGTGTCTCCGCCGTAGCCCGGGTCTTGCGCGTTGAAGCCCTTGCACAAGGGGCCGGGCGCCCAGTTCCCCTCGATGTCATGGCAGGGGGTGATGTCGATGCCGGAGTTGTCTTCAACCCAGGCCGCCGCCCCTGGAATGAGGGAGTGAGTGCCGGTGCCGCCGCAGCCGCCCGTGACCGTGGAGGCAATTCCAAAGGCGTGCCAGCTACTGTCGGGATAGCGGACGAACATCGGTCCCCCGGAGTCACCCGAGCACACGGAGGCGTCGCCTCCGCCGTTGGTGATCGCGATGTTGTTGTTGAACGAGATCCCATCGAGCCGAGTGAGGGCCCACCGCTTTGTGCCGCTGCCGGTGTTGGAGGAGGTGCTCGCGCCGAAGCCGGCGATGGCGATCTCTTGACCGGTGAAGAGAATCTCTTGCTCGCATCCGTAGACTGGCGGGGTCACCGGCACGGGAGCCTCTTCCGCGAGCACGCAAAACGCCCAGTCGTCGCCTTGGTCGCTTGCGCCGCTGTAGCTGGGATTTGTCTGGCAAAACTCCGGGGCGATCTTCGCGGCGGAGTTGGTGCTCTCGCCAAAGACGAGCGCCTGCGTATTCGATCCGCAGTGGGCGGCGTAGATGACGAGCCTGGGGTGGACGAGGGTGCCGGTGCACAGCCCGCCGAAGCCCTGGACCGCGACCGTCGTTGGCCACGCGCAGGTGGCCGCGGAGGAGCCGTTCCAAATTTCGGGCTCCGCCTCGGCGCCGTCGTGTTCCAGCGTATCGGGCTTCTCACTCGCGAAACCGGTGGACGGTGCGAGCAGAATCGTGAGAGCGGCGGGGACAAGGAGGCTGGCGCGTGTCATTTTCGGTAGTTTCCAAGGAACAGGGATTAGCCCCTGATTAAAGCGCCTGGAGCGTAGCACACTCCGTCTGCGCTGCGGCCACCAACCTATTGTATTCAATAAATTCAGTAACAGCGAAATCGTTTTTAATACAGATCGAAGAAACGGTTCGCGCGCAGCGGCAAGTGTGCGGCCCGGGGTCCGGTCGCGAAGGGTGCTTTTGGGTCTGCCGTGGGGGGCGGCTCCGATTCCGATCGTCTAGGAGCCGCCGACGAACCGCAGGCGCAGGCAGAGGGTCGATGGTGAGGCGCCGAATCCGCGCCGCGATTCAGCGTAACCATCCAGCGCCGCGCAGCCAGGTGATCGTGGTTTCGACACCGTGCGCGACGTCGAACTCGGGCGCGTAGCCGAGCTCCATCGCCGCCTTGCTGTGATCGAAAAACCACCCCGTCCCGAGGCTCGTCTTGACCTTGTCAAGATTGAGCGCGGGGACCTTGCCGCGGAGTCTCCCCACGGCTTCGGTCGCGGCGCCCACGACCCACATACCCGCGGCTGGGATCTTCAAGGTGATGGGGCGGCGACCGAAGGCGCGGACCATCTCTTCACAAAACGAAGTGGTGGTGTGCACCCCGCCGTCGCCGAAGTAGTAGATACCTTGGCCTTCGGCGTGCGCCTGCTCGTTGGAGATCATCGTGGTCGCGAGCCCTCCACCTGCGAGGACGTGGGAGTCAGGTTCGACGGGGAGGGGGATCCCCTCCGCACCGGCGAGCGCGATACCTCGGACGAGATCGGCGACGTGCACGATGGAGACGGGGGCGGCGCGCAGTCCGGGCTGACCAATGAGACCGTGTCGCGCGGCTTGAAACATCTGAAAGACGTCCTTGTCGCGCGGTCCATAGACGATGGGAGGTCGCACGATCACCACCTCTGCGATGCCACGTTGGGCGGCCTCGTACGCTGCCTGCTCCCCGTGAAGCTTGCTGATCCCGTAGCGCGTGTGAGGGCAGACCGCGTGATATTCACGTCGCGCAATATTCGGATCACACTGTCCCGCCGCTTCAAGGCTGGACACGAGCACGACGCGCCTTGGAGGGGCGGTGCAGCGTTCGATCGCTTGAAAAATTCGGGCGGTCCCCTGGGCGTTGACCTCCTCGAGCGGCTTCGAGTCAAAGGCGGCCGTCATCCCGGCGCAGTGGTAGATCACGTCGACGCCGTCGATCACCTCTTTGATCTCGTCGGGATCCGAGAGGCTCGCCGTCGCGAGGGTGACCCCTTGGACGAGCGCTTGTTCCAGGTTCGCGCGGCTTGAGGTCTCGCGCAGCATGGCGCGCACCTCGTGTCCGTCTTTGCGCAGACGTTCGGCGAGGTGACTGCCGATGAACCCACTCGCACCGGTGACGAGGGTTCTCATCCGCCCGGGAGGTCTTTCTCGAATACGCGGTAGGTCGTGATTCGCTCGGCGCCGAACATCTGAATGGGCTTGTTGATCAAGTCGTTGTCTTCCAAGGTCCAGCCCAGCTCGCCAAAGGTGTAGCCAATTTTTTGGGCCGCGCGGTGGGTCTCGACCATCAAGAGCACGTCGAGTCCCCGGCGTCGGTATTCGGGGCGAATGCCGAGTAAAACGAGTCTCCCGGTGTTCACAGACTTTTTCACCTTCAACTCCCACAACATGCGAAGCAGCCCGAATGGCAGCAGACGGCCGTCCATTTGCTTCAAGATCGGGTTGAGGTTTTTGACGGACAGCGCGAGCCCCACCGGGCGTCCATCCACCTCTGCCACGAGCCCGAGCGAGGGCTCAAGCGCGAGCTTGAGGTCGTCGGCGATATGATCCCACTCTGGTTTGTCGAGGGGGATGAATCCCCAGTTTTTCTCCCACGCGGCGTTGTAGATATCGTGGGCCATGCGGACCTCTTTGTCCCACCGTGACATGTCGAGGTTGCGGATGGAGATCTTGTCGCGCTTTTTTACCCGGTCGGCGATGCGCGCGATGCGGGGCGGGGTGGGGGTCTGGACGTCAAAGCCCCACTGGTACAGGTCTTTGGCTTTGGCGTAGCCACAGCGCTCGAACAAGGAGGCGTAGTAGGGGGGATTGTAGGGCATGTTGATGCCGGGCTCACGATCGAATCCCTCGATCATGCATCCCCACTCGTAGTTGGAGTTCATCGCGGTAGGCCCGATCACCTTGCGCATGCCCTGCTCCACGAGCCACCCCTCCGCCGTCTCGCAGAGGTGTCGCGCGAGCGCGAGATCGTCGGGGCACTCGAAGGTCCCCAAGAACCCACACTTTTCACCGTGATGTTCGATGTGATGCCGGTCCACCGCGGCCGACACTCGACCGATGTCCCGCAGTCCGTCGTTGGCGATCCACAAGCGCGCGTGGAGGTGGCGCCATACCGGATGCTTGGCCGGATCGAAGAACATCTTGCGTTCGATGGACAGCGGCGGGACCCAATGTGGATTCGGCCAGTGCTCCCGGTGAATGTAGCGCGGGACCTGGATGAACCGACGCAGCAAGTGCTTGTCGGAGAGGGGCACTTCGATGAGTTTGATGTCCATGGCAGGCGTGGCCAGGCTGAGACTAGCACCGAGTCACGCTCCGCGCGATGCGGTGAGTCGGGGATGGTCGGCGGGCGCGCTCCTCCGGGGAGAAATGTCAAAACCGCCCAGGTTTCGCCGGTATGATGTCGCCCAATGTTCGCGAGCACCGTCGTTTTGAGGTTAAATTTGTTGGCGGGGGCGGTGGGGATGCAGCACGTGGCCGCGCCTCCCATGGAGGGAGGAGAGATGGGGCCAGTCCAAGACCTGCAGTCGCCTCCCGCATCCAACGGCGGTGGCGCAGATCCGATCGCGGACGCGCTGGCCGTCGTACCAGGGGGCTTGACCGCGGACGACGCCGCGCGTCGAGCAGTGGAGAGCGGACCGACCATCGCGCAGGCGAGCGCGCAGCTGCGGGCGGCGGTGGCTCAAGTAGACGCGCTGCGAAAGTCGTTTACGCCGGCGTTGAGCTTGGAGGCGAGCTACGCCCGGTTGAGCCAAGTGGACGCCGGAATCCCCATCGACGACATGGCGATGGCGGTGGTGGGAGACGTCTCGTTTGACATCCCGCTCAACCAGTACTCGTTGAACGCTACCCTCGGTCTCCCAGTGAGCGATTGGCTGCTGCGGTTAATCCCGTCGTTGAGCGCCGGCAAAGCCGGCAGCCGCGCCGCGGAGTTTCAACGGGACGCGGAGATGCGCACCGTGGCTACAGACGCCCGGGTCGCCTACTACGGATGGCTGCGTGCGCGGGCGCAGGTGGCGGTGGGCGAGGCCTCGCTGGCGCGCTCGCAGGCGCGACTCAAGGACGCGCAGGTGGGGGTGAGGGCTGGCGTGATGTCGCCGGCGGACGTGATGCGCATCGACGCCTTGGTCGCGCGCACCGAGGCGAGCCTCGAGGGCGCGCGTGCGGTGGAGCGGGTGGCGCAGCGGACCCTCGCCGTGCTCATGGGCGAGGACCTCGAGATGGAGTTCCACATCGGGGAGGACGTGATGAATCCGCCCGTACGTGAGGCAGGGCGGGAAGACTTAAAGGCCACCGTGGCGCGCGGGTTGGCGGACCGACCAGAGCTCGCTGCGCTCGGCGCCAATGTGGAGCAAGCGGAGGCCTCCATCAAGGCGCGTCGCGCCGAGTACTATCCGAGGGTCGCCGCGTTCGGCGAGGCGGTGTACGCCAACCCGAACCGCCGCTTTTTTCCCCTCGCGAACGAGTGGAACCAAAGCTGGGCGCTCGGTGCGTCGATCTCGTGGTCGTTGGATGTGGCGGTGGTCAACTCGGCGCGGGTAGAGGAGCTTAAGGCCAACCGCGAACGCGCAAGCTCCACCCGTGAGCAGCTTCGTCGCGGGGTGACCCTGGAGATCGTCAACGCCTATGAGACGCGCGCGCGCGCGGAGGCGTCGCTCGACGCCAACGAGCGCGGAAAAGCCTCCGCGGAGGAGGCCTATCGCGTCATGAGCGTGCGCTACGCCAACGGCACAGCCACCACGACCGACGTGATCAACTCGGAGTTCGATCGGGTGGACGCGGCGCTGGCACTCGTGCGCAATCAACTGGACTTGCTGGAGGCGCAGGCGAGGTTGGAGTTCGCGACGGGCGACGCTCGTGTGCTCGATTAGGCCCACATGCACATCGTTCTAGGGTGACGCGCGTTTCACGCGATTTAAGGTGTCGGCTGGTGCCAAACTTGGGTAGATCCGCCAACGCAGGGACAGCCACGCCCGCGGGACCTGGCGATGGGGGCGGCTGTATTCGCGTCGAGGGGCGTGAATCCTGGCAACAGGGGCCTCCGCCGCTCCGTGCGCCCAATCGCGCATTTCGCGCGCGGGTTCTGAGGCCCCCGTGTTCCTTCAAAATTTGGATGACAAGAGCCCGATGGGGCGGTAGTCACCGCAGGAATCCCTCGAATTCTGATGCTTCGATTCCAGCCAGATCTCTGCGGCCGCGTTTGCGCTTCGCCTCACGGTTTTCGACCGTACGCGCGTGTCGCGTGGCGACTCGCGATCGACGCGACCCGTCGGCGGTCTCGCCCCAAGGTCGGCAGGGTACGAGGCGCGGACGGGCTCTGTACATCCCGGCCGAGCGAGCGATGGGGGGACGCATGAACCGGGCGTTCTTGTTTCCTGGTCAAAGCTCGAGATACTCGGGACTGCTGTCCAAGATGCTCGCCCTGAGTCCGGAGAACCGGGCGTTGGCTTCGCGGGCCTCCGAGCGGCTCGGTTTTGACGTCGTCGAGCACTTCGATCAGGGTGCGGAGCAGGCCTTTGCGCGCAACGTTGATGTGCAGGTGGGGGTGTTCCTCGCCAACCATATGTGGCTTCGGACCATGGAGGCGCGGGGGGTGACGGCGGAGCTCTCCGCGGGGCTCTCGCTCGGCGAGTGGAACCATCTCGTGCATATTGAGGCTGTCTCTTTTGATGACGCCCTGCTCGCCGTGCAGGCGCGAGGTGAAGCCTACGACCAGGGACCGAGAGGCTTTATGGCGTCCATTCAGCCCGTGGATCTCGAAGAGCTTCGCGAGGTGGTGGACGCGGTTCAAACCGCCCAGGTTGGCCTCGTCGAGATCGTCAACTTAAACTCTCCGCGCCAGCACGTGGTCGCGGGCGACCAAGGGGCGGTGGAGGAGGTCATGCGGCGGGTAGAAGACGACCTGTTTGGACAGCCGGTGGTCATCGAACGCCAGGTCCCGATGCACGCGTCGAGCTTCGCGCCGGTGGGAGAGCGCTTTCGACAGGTCCTCGAAAACGTGGAATTTCGAGCGCCCACCCGGCCATATTTCCCGAATCGACTCGGCCGAGAACTCGAGCGGCCCGCGCGCGAGGACTTCATCGAGCTGCTGTCGACGCACGTCCACTCCCCGGTGTTGTGGCGCGCGACCGTCGACCATCTGGTGGGGAAGTTCCCCGGGGTCACGCTCATCGAGGTTGGGCCCATGAAGGTGCTCTTCAACTTGATGAATCGAAAGTGGATCAAGAACACGAAGTTCCACACAGATGCGCGTGGCGACGTGGCGGAGCACCTCTCCGATGTCGTCTCCAACATCCTCACCAGCGGCGCGTCTCCTGCGGCCGCCCGACCCTAGCGTCACCTCTCCCCCACTCACTATGACCCTCGAGAAGACCATCCGCGCCGGCCGCAGACGCCCGCTATTTACTCCGCAGCCGGAGACGACGCGCGAGGTGTCATTGGACGTGGCCGCAGTAGAGCGGATGTTGCCTCACCGAGAGCCCATGCGGCTCGTTGACGGAATCTCCCTCGTGGACTTTGAGCAAGGGTGCGTGCGGGGGTTTTTAAACGTCAACGAAGATGACCCCGTGTTCGCGGGTCACTTCCCTGGCGACCCGGTCTATCCAGGCGTGCTGTTGCTCGAGGCTATCGGGCAGCTTGGTATTTGTCTGCAGCACCTGTTGTCTACGCGCCGGCTCGAGGTGGACGAGCGGGACGCACCGCGGCGCGTACGCCTGCTGAAGGTGACGCACGCTATGTTTCAAGGGGCAGTTCGTCCTGGAGAAAAAGTCGATCTCATCGCCAAGTCTTTGGAAGAGAGTGACTATGTTTCGAGCTGCGCAGGTCAGGTAGTCGTCGGAGACGACATCCGGGCTCTCGCGGTTTACGAGGTCTTTAACCTAGAGGAATAGGAAGAATACGGAGCAACACATGTATTCGAATCAAGCGCGCGTCGTAATCACAGGCATGGGGATCAACACCCCCATTGGTGACAACCTAGATACGTTCTACGGCAACCTCATCGAGGGTAAGTCGGCGATCTCTAAGTGGAGCTGGATTGATCAGCCGGGGGTGTACTCCAAGGTCGGCGGGGACCTCTCCCAATACGATTGGAAGGCTAAACTCGCGGGGCTCCGGGAGAAACTCTCGACGCCCATGGGGAAGTCGCTCAACAAGCTCGTCAAGAAGGCGCCGTTCTCCACGCGGATCTCCGCCATGGTCGCGGCCGACGCTTGGCTCGACGCGGGCCTCGACAAAGAGGAGAGCTTTGACTCGACGCGACGCAGCGTGCTGGTCGGCGGGCACAACCTCAACGAGCGCTATCTGACCCAGAACTTCATCACCTTCCGCGAGGATGACCCCGACTACATCGATTCGATGGCGGCGCTGCTCATGCTCGACACGGATCACGCAGGCACCGTCTCGGAGTTGCTCGGGTGGCAAGGCGCGGCGTACACCATGGGGGGCGCGTGCGCCAGCGCCAACATGGCCCTGCGCGCGGCCATCGATGAGATTCGACACCACGATCACGACGCCGTGATGTGCGTGGGCTCGGTCCTCGACTTCAGCGCGATGGGCGTCCACGCCATGGCGCTCATGGGCGCCATCACCATCGAGAGTTTCAACGAGACGCCAACGAAGGCGAGCCGCCCGTACGACCTCAACCGCGAGGGCTTCGTGCCGTCTCACGGCGCCGGTGCGCTCGTGCTCGAGCGACTCGATCACGCCCTTGAGCGTGGCGCCCACATCTACGCAGAGGTGCTCGGATGTACGGCCACTGCCGACGGGAGTCACCTCCCGAGCCCGTCCACGGACGGGCAGGCGCGCACCATCTCGCGGCTGCTGCGTCGCGCGGAGATCCGCCCCGAAGAGGTCGATTTTGTGTGCGCCCACGCCACCTCGACGCCGCTCGGCGACAAGTCGGAGATCAACGCCATCAAGACCGCGTTTGGTGACCACGCCCGCAAGCTGAAGATCAACGCGCCCAAGTCCATGCTCGGTCACACCTGCTGGTCGGCGCCCGTGGTGGAGACCGTCGCGGCGATGATGCAGATGAAGCACAACAAGCTGCACCCATCGATCAATGTCGACAACCTCGATCCAGAGATCGATTTGGACATCTGCGCCAATGAGTCGCAAGACTTCGAGATCAACACGATCTTGAAGAACTCCTTCGGCTTCGGCGGGCTCAACTGCTGCTCTTTGTATCGTCGCTTCGACCCCTCTTCGGTCTAGCAGGACACCACCATGAACTTTTTTATTACGGGAGGCTCGAGGGGCATCGGCGCGGGGATTGTGCTCGAGGCTGTTCGCGCGGGTCACGACGTGGCGTTCACCTACGTTCGAAACGAAGCCGCGGCGGCCAAGGTGATCGCCCAAGCCAAGGAGATTCGCCCGGACGCGAAGCTCAAGAGCTACGCCCTCGACGTCGCGGACGCGAGCGCCGTCGAGCGGGTCGGCGACGCGGTGCTTGACGACTTCGAGAATGTCGAGGTGGTCGTGAACTGCGCCGGTGTCAACGCCGACAACCTGCTGGTGTCCATGGACAACGCCGAGTGGGATAAGGTCATCGCCACCAACCTCTCGGGGCCATTTTATGTGTGCCGCCACTTCGTGCAGCACATGATGAGCAACCGCTTCGGCCGCATCGTCAACGTCTCCTCGGTGATCTTTGACGGAGGCAGCGGGCAGTCCAACTACGCCGCGAGCAAGGCGGGCCTGCACGGGCTCACCAAGTCCATCGCCAAGGAGTACGGGCGACGGGGGATCACGGCCAACGTGCTCGTACCCGGTTTCTTCGACACCGACATGACCCGCGAGAGCATGCCCGAGCAGGCCAAGGCCTACTGGAAGCAATACTGCCCGGTCCCGAAGGGGCGCATGGGCACGGTGGAAGAGTTTGGAAAGATCACCGTATTTTTGGCCTCAAAAGACGCGGCGTTCATCAATGGCCAGGTGATTCCGGTCACCGGCGGGCTCGACTACAGCACCTAAGGACGACGAACGCATGACAACTCCCTCGCGCGTCGGCATCGAAAAAATTACGGCCTACCCCTGCTCCATGTCCTTGGACATGACAGAGCTTGCGAACGCGCGGGGCGCCGATCCTGCCCACCCGATCGAGGAGCTTATGGTCACGAGCCGCTCCGTGAACCCGACGTGGGAAGACCCGGTGACCATGGCGGTCAACGCCGCGAACCAGCTGCTCGAAGGGGAGGAGCGCGACGCGATCGAGATGGTGGTGGTAGGGACGGAGTCCTCGGTGGATTTTGGCAAGCCCATCTCCACCTGGGTCCAGCGACACGCGGGGCTCGGGGCCAACTGCCGTAATTTTGAGACGAAGCACGCGTGCTACGGAGGCACCGGCGGGCTCATGGCGGCGGCGCACTGGGTGGCCTCCGGGGTGCGCCCAGGGAAGAAGGCGCTGGTCATCTGCACCGATCAAAGCCGCAGCCATCTCGGCAAGCCCTGGGAGTACGTGCTCGGCGCGGGCGCCACGGCCATGCTCGTCAGCGCGCGGCCTGACGTGGTTGAGTTCGAGCTTGGACACAACGGCTACTGGACCCAAGAGATTTCCGACACCTATCGACCCACCTCCAAGCACGAGGTGGGTCACGCGGACACGAGTTTGTTCGGATACCTCGACGCTCTCGAGGGCTCGTACGACTCGTTCGCGGAGCGCGTGGGTGAGCCCTTCGAGTACGACGCGTACTTCAAAAAAAATGTCTATCACGTGCCGTTTGGCGGGATGACCTTCCGCGCCCACAAGGCGATGCTGCGCCGCTTCAAGCGCATGAAAACCTCGGAGGCGCGCGCCCACTGGCAACAAAAGACGCTCCCGTCGTTGGTGTACAACTCGCAGTTTGGCGGCACCTACACCTCGGCGACTTTCATCGCGCTGATGGGGCTCATCGATCAAAGCGACGACTTGAACCCCGGTGATCGAATCTCCATGTACTCCTACGGTTCGGGCTCGTGCGCCGAGTTCTACAGTCTGAAGGTGGGTCCTCAGGCGCGGGAGCGGCTCGCCGCGCAGCGGATGCAAGAGCGGCTCGATGCGCGCGCCAAGTTGACGGTGGAGCGCTACGAAGAGGTAGAGCGGCGACGCGCGACCTACGTGGATAATCCGACCTTCGACATGTCTTACGAGGGCTTTGAAGAACATTACGCCCGGGCCTACGAAGGACAAGGCAAGCTGGTCCTGCGTGGGGTGAACGAGTGGGAGCGCCGGTACGAGCGCAGCTAGCGTGGAGGAGATCCTATGAGAGTGCGTTGCGATCAGAGGGATGGTTCGATCTGGCGGGTCGCGTTCGAACCCAACGACGCCGGCGATGTCTCGCTCACTGGGCAGGGGCTCGAGGAACTGCTTGAGGTGTTCTCCGCAGCCGACGAGTCCTCAAGCACCTGCCGGGTGGTGGTGCTGGAGTCGAAGGCCTCGGACGTCTTTTGTCGCGGGATGGATCTGAGCTTCCTCGCCACCCACGCCGGAGAAGACCAGACCGAGCGCATCAACGCCTACGTCCAGAGCCTGCTGGCCATCCGACGGGCCCGGGTCGCAGTGATCGCGCTCGTGGACGGAGAGGCCATGGGGGGCGGAGTGGGGATCGCCGCCGCTTCGGACCTCATCATCGCCACGGAGCGCTCGACCTTCGCGCTCCCAGAGGTGGTACTCGGGCTCATGCCCGCGATGATTATGCCGTTTTTGTGCGAGCGTATTCGGCCGCAAAAAGCGCGCTGGTTGGCGGTGTCGGGCACGCGTCTCAAGGCCGAAGAAGCGCATCACCTCGGGCTCGTGGATCGGCTGGTGCCGCACACGGCGGCGCAAGAGAAATCGCTGCGGGAGGCGGTCAAGCGCCTGCTGCGGGCCAACCCTCGCTCGGTGGCGAAGGTGCGCGCGTTCACAGCGGACATTGGGTGTGTCGGTCTCGAAGAGGCGGCGCGGCTCGGCGCCTCGCAGACCAACAGCGATCTGCTCGAGTTGGACACCATCGCGGCGATCCGCGGATTTCTCAACGGCGAGTCACCGTCCTGGTTTGAGCGGCTCCCATCACGTCGGGGGGACAGCTGAGCCATGGCTGCGTTCGTGAGCACCGAGGTGGACGATCACGGCGTCGCGACGCTCCACATGCAAGACGAGGCCGGACGCAACGCGTTCAGCGAGGCCTTTGTTCAAGAGCTCGTCACGCATCTTGAGGGCCTGTCGCGGCCGGATGTAAAGGTGGCGATCCTGCGAGGGCTCGACGAGGTCTTCTCGGCGGGTGGCGACCGATCGGTGTTGATGGGTCTGGCCGAGGGGCGCGTGGCCCCCTACGATCTGGTGCTCACCCGCTCCCTGCTCGAGGTGCCGATCCCGACCGTCGCCGCGATGGCAGGCCATGCGGTCGGAGGAGGCCTGGTGTTTGGCCTCGCCTGCGACATCGTCATCCTGGGTGAAGAGAGCCGCTACAGTTGCAATTTCATGGACATGGGCTTTACCCCAGGCATGGGCACCACGCGCCTCTTGCAGAGCGTCCTCGGCGAGCACATTTCGGCCGAGATGATGTTCGGCTGCCAATATTTCAAAGGGAAGCACTTCGCGGGGCGTTCGCTCGTGAACTACGTGGAGCCGGCCGCGAAGGTAGAGGCGCGGGCCCGTAAGGTGGCCATGCGTATGACCGACAAGCCACGCTTCGCGCTTGAGCTCCTCAAGCGCACCTTGAGCCTGCCGCGGCGTCGCGCCTTTGAGGAGGCGCGCACCATGGAGTCGCTCATGCACGAGATCTGCTTCGCGAATCCGGAGACACAGGCGCGAATTCAGGAGAACTACACGCCTACGGGCGTCGTGGCGGCGCCCGACGAAGAGAGCGGAATCAACGAGGAATCATCATGATGAAGGATTACAACGGCAAGGTGGTGCTGATCACCGGCGGTACCAAGGGGATCGGCCTGGCGACAGGGTTGGCTTTTGGTCGGATGGGGGCGCAGCTTTGGCTGACCCATCGCTGGGGTTCGGCGAACGAAGACGACATCCGCGCGCAGTTCTCCGCGGTAGGGGCGCCGGAGCCCATGATCGTGGAGGCCGACGCCTCCAAAGGTAAAGAGACGCTCGCCTTGCTCGAGCAGATCAAGACCAAGCACGACGCGGTCGATGTCTTCATCAACAACGTCGCGATGGTCGTGAAGGGCGATGGGGTCATGAACCACACCGCGCGCGCGCTGCATCGCAGCCTCGACTACAGCGCGTGGCCCTTCGTGGACTACCTGCAAGGAATCAAGAAGACTTTCGACGCATTCCCGAGCTACGCCGTCGCGACCTCGTCGGATGGCGCCGACGTGCACTACCCGAACTACGACTACGTCGGTGTGTCCAAGGCGGTGCTCGAGTGCTTCGCCCGCTACATGGCTACGCACCTGCAAGGGGAGGGGACCAAGGTCAACGTGCTGCGGACGCGCCAGGTGGCCACCGACAGCTACAAAGAGATCTTCGGCGACAGCAACGTAGAGCTTGGCGAGAAGTTCGGCGAGTGGTCGGTGACCACCGAGGAGTGCGCCAACACCATCGTCGCGCTCTGCAGCGGCCTTTTCGATTCGATGTCCGGCCAGGTGGTTACGCTCGACAAGGGCGCCACTTACGTCGACAACATGTTTACCCTGGGCAGCCGCTTGTTCCCGGCGCCCGAGCCTGGCACGACCGGAGAGGAGGCCTCCAATGGCTGACGCAACCACGATTTTTCCCAACGACCTGAACGGTAAAGCGGTGCTCATCACCGGCGGCACGAAGGGGATCGGGCTCGCAACGGGCCTCTCCTTTGGCGCCCAGGGGGCGCGGGTCTATCTCACGCACCGCTGGGGATCCGCCGACGAAGACGAGCTGCGGGCGCAGTTCAAGGCCGTGGGCGCACCCGAGCCGGTCATCTTGGAGGCGGACGCCTCCAACGATGAGGACACCGAGGCGGTGATGCAACGGATCAAGACGGACTGCGGCACCTTGGAGGTGCTCATCAGCAACGTCTCGTTCGCCCACATCAGCAAGCACCACTCGGATCTCAGTAAGAAAGGCCTCAAGCGCAGCCTCAACTACAGCGCGTGGCCCTTCGTGGGATACCTGCAGCAAGCCAAGCTCGTCACGGGTCGCTTCCCGCGATACGCGGTGGGCATGTCCTCGCGCGGGCCCGAGTATTTCTTGCCGGGGTACGATTTCATCGCCGTGAGCAAGGCGGTCATGGAGACCTTCATGATCTACATGACGGCGGAGCTCGCCGCGGAGGACGTGCGCATCAACGTCATCCGCGCCAACCCCGTGGACACCGAGTCCCTTGAGGCCACGTTCGGTCCCGAATTCGTGCCCTTTTGCAAAAAGTACTACGGCGACCAATTCTTTGTGTCTCCCGACGAGGTGGCGCAGGCCACCTTGGGTCTTTGCAGCGGGCTCATGGACGGCGTGAAGGGGCAGATCCTCCTGCTCGACAACGCCTGCGGCTTCGGCGACAACGTGGTGCGCATGTTCAC
>JBDQGY010000054.1:0-20102 GCA_040265175.1 Nannocystaceae bacterium | reverse complement strand
CCTGAGTGCCGGCGAGGCCGCGCGTCGTCTCATGACCGCGCGGAGTCTTCTGACCGCGCGGGAACGACGGTGTCGCCTATATATTGGAGAGCAAGGAGAGCACGAAGTCTCGTTGGACCGTGGCGAGCCTGCTCGCGATGGAGGTCCCCTGCTCAACCATCAGTTTGGAGCGTGTCAGTCGCGCGGTCTCGTCGGCGACATCGGTGTCCATGATCCGTCCTCGGGCGCGGACCTCGTTGAGGTCTCGTGTGGCGGCGTTATTCGCGATAATCTCGAGTCGGTTGAGCGTCGCGCCCATATCTCCACGAGCCGAGGAGATGCTGTGCAAGACGTCTGGCAGGGCGTCGAGCGCCTCACGAGCTTCGCTTTGCGTCGCGACGCTGAGACTCGAGATCCCAAGCGAAGAAGAGGACATGTCCCGCGGGAGTCCAGGCTCTAAGACCTCGTCCCCGTCGATTCCGACGAGGAATGAGATCGAGCCATCGAGCTGCTCGACGTCGGAGGTCGCCTCCAGGTTGGTGCTGATCGTGTCCAGGGCGGTAGCGACGCCTGCGCCGCCCGCGATCGCATAGAAGTCTCCCCCAGTCGCCGTGGTGATCTCGTCTGTGACGGTGTCGGTACCGTTGGTGCCGATGACGTTGACGGTGATGTTTTCGGCGGCTAGCAGCGCCGCTGTCTGTGTTTCGTCCTCCGGGATCAGCGACACCTCGCGGTTGGTGTCGCTGAGGTAGATCATCATTCTCTGGGCGTCGTCGCGCCACGTGACAGCGTCTGGTTCCTTGGTGCCGGGCGTGTCAATGGCACCCGAACCGTTCAAAAGGGCCGCGTAGGGATCCACCGTTCCGTTCGCGATCGAGAGGGAAGCGAGGCTCGTCTCAATATCGCCTGTCCCGAGGTCGAGGACCATCTCGGTGGCGTCGCCGGGGTCGTTGCTTGAGCGGACGGAGACCAACCCAAAGCGAACGTCGTAGCCTTGGTCTTGCAGCTGGCTTTGGAAGTCTGAGATGGCGCCTGAGGCCTGCGTGAGTTCTGCCCCCATCGAGCTGCTGGTGTCGACGACGAACACCACATCGATCCTCTCTTGGTACAGGAGGGTCCAGTCGTTGTAGACTGTGCTCTTCGCGATCTGCGAGACCGTCTCGCTTTGCTGCCGAAACTCTTGCTCAATCAGCGCGCGCTGCTCGTCGTTGTACGTCCCGTTGGCCGATTGCATAGCGAGCTCTCGCATGCGGAGGACGGTGTCTTGGATCTCTTTCATCCCGCCCTCCGCGACCTGCACGAGGTCAGATGCGGCGCCGAGATTTCGTTGCAGCACAACGCTGCTTCGGTTCCGCGCTTCGAAGTCAGTGCCGATAGCCAGGTCGGCGGGTCCGTCCGCGGCTCGATTGATCCGCAGACCTGAGGCGAGCCGTTCGAGCGCACCCGCGTGCTCGCTGTTCGTCTCTTCGAGGCGAGACGAGAGGCGCAAAGTGACCGATGGATCGAACGCGTGCATAGGGCCGAGGTTTTTTTCAGCCTTCGCGGGCCGAAAAATTCACCGTGGCGGCCATGCGCCCTGGCCTCAGCGTGAGGTACGGTCCTGCACTGCATCGGCCAAAATCCGCCGAAATTGAGTGACTGGCGAGGGTTTAGCGCGGCTGGACCCGCGAACTTGCTCCACGCGTGCGGCGCTGGCGATGCCGGCAATTCACCGTGGGGGATGCGAGTTTTGCGCACTCGCGAACGAAATAATATCATAATAAATCTAGACACTTAGACCACGTAGATTTAATTATTAGTCCATCCACCTCTAATAATGGTAGAGAATACCAGTAATAAGGGTATGCTGGGTTTGAATGAGAGGGAGTTCGTTGACCACGTTGCTACAGACCGATGCCTACAAGTTCTCGATGGCCCAAAGTGGGTTCCCGCTGCGAGAGGAGACGTTCTACCTCAGCTTCCGAAAGGGGGGGTGGCAGTACGTGCCGTTCGACCTGGCGGAGGAGGTGATGTCGCTGCTCGCGACGTCGCTCGCAGATCCCGAGCGCCAGTATCTCGCGGCGGCGGGCTACGGGATCTCGGGGGGCATGGAGGCCGCCCTCGGCGATTCGCGCATCACCGTTCGCGCGGTTCCACGCGGCAGCTGGGTCTACCAGCGAGAGCCGATCTTGAGCGTCACGGCGGCGAGTTTTATGGCGTCGTGGCTCGAGCCGACCCTCTTGAGACTGAGCTTCCCGATCCAGCTCGCGACGGAGCTCCATCGCTGCGGTGCCAAGATCGATCCGACGATGCTGCACGCGACCTGCGACGCGCAGGCGGAGATCATGAAAAAGGTGATTCACGCCGTCGCTCGCGACGTCTCGACCTTGCTTGAGATGATCGTCGTAGATGAGGGAGCGTATCGTGAGTGTGTACAGAGCGATGCTACGCGCTTGATTGCAGTTACCAAGGACCCGGACCGAATCTTTGAGGTTGGAATGCGGGCCGCGACCTGCGAACGACAACACGAGATTTGCCTTGAGGTGCTGCAGGACAAGGGGATCCATGCCACATCGAATGTGGCATTGGCGCGCTCGCTGGGCATGCGGGCCGTAGGGACCATGGGGCACGAGCATGTTCAGCGTTGGGGTGATGATCTCCAGGCTTTTCGCGCCATCAGAGACATGCGCCACGGGACCCCAAGTTACCTCCTCGACACATTTGATACGATCGTCTCCGGTATTCCAGCCGCGATCGCTGTGGCGAGGGAGCGTCCCCACGAGTTTTGCATTCGCTACGATTCGGGAGACAAGTACGCGCAGTACCTCTACGCACACGGCGCGTTTGGGCGCGAGGGGCTCGCCCCCGTTCACATCATTGAAGATGGACTTGACGTGGAGACGACCGCGCGTTTCGAGCAGCTGCGGGAGTTCACAGGCGTCGCCCCCGCGCGTCAGATCTACGGATACGGCGGCTACCTGGTCTCACGTAGCTGGAGCAACCCCCTCACGCGGGACAAGGTGGCCGCGGTCTACAAGCTCTCGTCCACTTGCGGGGAGCCTCGGATGAAGTTTGGGAATGAAGGTGGCCTCGGCAAGGTGAGTGTTCCTGGTGAACCGGTCGCCTGGAGGCGGGTGCGCGGGGACGGACCCCTGTCTGTGATCGGGCAGCATGGTGAGGCTCCTCCCGAAGACTACGTCGTCCTCTCGGGGAACGATGAGGCCGCCGAGCACCTGCGTATTTGCAATGTCGATGGGGTCATCGCGAAAAATCCCGTGGTCCCGCATCAACTCTCTCCCCAAACCCGCGCCCTCGCGCACAAACTACGAAATGAGCACGAAGCATGCCAGTCCTCTCCGTCGAGAAACTAATCAAAGATCGCGTCGCCGCGATTCGCGACTACCACAAGCACGCCAAGATTAAGATCGCTGAACTCGACGTCTCCGGAGGGATCGACTCTGCGGTGATGTGTGGTCTCTTGGCGAGGGCGGTGCCGAAGTCCCAGCTTGGCTGCGTATTCTCCGGGATCCATTCGAGCCAAGAGAGCCTGCGGCGGGCTCGCCTCGTCACGGAGGCCTTCGGTGTGCGTCTCGTAGAGCTCGACCTCAGCGTCGAGTACGAGTCAATGTCGCAGAAGGTTGTCGAGGCCATGTCCGCAAGCGGTTTTGATGACGGCGTGATCGCAGCGCGGCGCGAAAACTCTTTGGCGGTAGATGGTTCGTTTCGTTCGTGTCTGCGGGCGCCCATCGGTCGCTACGTCAACAGGCTCATGGGTGGAGGGGTTCGCCATGGAACCGGCAACGAATGTGAAGACCGCTTCGTTCGCTTTTATCAAAAGGGCGGTGATGGAGAGGTCGACACCAACCCCATCGCGATGCTGTCCAAGGGGGAGGTGTACCAGCTCGCGTGCGGACTCGGAGTGCCTCGAGAGGTCATCGATGCAGAGCCCTCCCACGACCTTCATCGCGGCGCGGCCTCGAGTCACGACGAAGTGGAGTTGAAGGCGTGGACGGGAGTGGACTGGACCTACAGTCGAATTGACGTGGAGACTGGAGGGTACCGGCGCGTGGGAACCATCGAGCGCATGAGCCGACTCATGGACTCAATCCTGATGGAGCGAGGACTTGACGACTCGCATTTTTGGTCGCGACCCGACCTTTGGGAGGAGGCGGACTCGAACTTGGAGAGGGTCGGGTTATCGCGGGCGCATCTTGATTCTGCGATCAAGCTTGAAGGCCAAACCCGTCACAAGCACAACCCTAATTGTCCGACCCTGGGGACCCGATCGCGGCTGCTCAAGCTCGGTATCTTAACGAACGCGCTCGAGGGGGATCTTTGATGAAGCGTGTTCTGGTCGACGTGGACACCCAAGTGGACTTCATGTCTCCCCAAGGGGCCTTGTTCGTCCCCGCGGCTTCGTCCACGTCCCGCGCGCTGAACGAACGACTGCGGCGGGCCAGTGAACGTCTAGATGACTATGTCGCGGTGTTGGGCTCCGTCGATTCCCACGCCTATGACGCATGGGAATTCCACGCCAATGGTGGGCCATTCCCGGCTCACTGTGTTAAGGGACAACCAGGATGGTGCCGCACCTTCGTGGAACTTCCCGCTCGGCAACGCTTCATCCCCATGGGAGAGCCCGTCGCAGGGCGAGTCTCGGTTCGTGTTGGGGAGGATGCCGCCGGGGCCGGCGCCCGCACGCTCGACGCGGAGGGGCTCGCGGCTGAGGCGCTCAAGGGCGTCGGACTGTACTTCGAAAAAGAGGTGTACTCGCTGTTCTCCAACGGTCTCGCGGACCCCGTGATCGCGGCGTTGGTGTCGAGGCTCGGCGGGGCAGACGCGGTGATGTTTGATGTGATCGGTTATTGTACGGGAGGGTACTGCGTGGACGCGGCGGTCGAGGGTCTGCTCACGCGCGGCTACCAGGTGACGGTGCAAGAGGGGGCTTGCGCCGCGATCGGCGGCGCCGACGGGATGCGAAAAAGCAAGGAGGCGCTCGGTATGCTCGGCGCGATCTGGGAGGACGCGGCACCCCATGTCGGCTAGCTACAGCTACAAATATCCGCTGGCCGCGGTGGCCGTGGACATGGTGATCTTGACCATCTCGCCACGCGACGAGCTTTGCTATCTCCTCGTCCGCCGTGGAGAGGCGCCCTTCAAGGACGCGTGGGCGCTTCCCGGAGGCTTCGTTGACGTCGGCGATGGGTATCGTCCAGATCGGCCCCAAGGGGAAGACCTTCGGGCCGCGGCGGCGCGAGAGTTGGAAGAGGAGACTGGCTTGGAGCTCGAACGACACCAGGTATTTCTTGAGCAGCTCTACACGTTCGGCGACGCAGGTCGAGACCCGCGCGGGCGGGTGATTACCGTGGCGTACTACGCCTTGGTCTCCATAGACTTCGCGCCATTCATCCGCGCTGGTGACGACGCGCGGGACGTTCGATGGCACCCTGTTGTCGAGGAGGAATCTCTCCCGGTGAGACTCGCATTTGATCACGCCACGATCATCCGCGCTGCCCTTGAGCGGATTCGAGGCAAGGTTGATTATGACCCTCGGCTGGTACGGGCGCTGCTCCCCGATGAGTTCACGCAGAGCGAGTTCCGGCGTGTGCACGAGGTGATCAAGGGGGCGTCCTATGACAAATCCAACTTCGCGAAGCGATTCCGCCGCATGCAGGAGGACGGGCGTTTTGAGCCCACCGACGCCAAGAGGTCTCTTCGCGGAGCGGGCCGACCTCCCAAGCTGTACCGTTTCACGTAGTCCAGAGAATTTGGGAGTGCCCGCGTCCTTGAAGTTCACGTCCGCAGGGCCGTACATCTATTATTCTGTGTCTCTCCGCGATTCATTACACCTCGGAAAGCAAAGAGGAACAGAAAGTTGATATCTTCTGCTCATATGGGGAATCGTAGCTTGACATTGGCCTCCGTTGAGGCGGGGAAGGTGCTGCTGAGATATCTCCGCGCGCACCCGACGGGGTCAACATTCAAGGACCTTACGGGAGCGCTTCGGAAGGCCAATCTCAAGCATTGCTCGGAGGAGACCGCCCGACGCGGGCTCAAATATCTTCGTGACTATCACGATGCGCCAATCGTTCCGGTGCGTGCAGACAACACCTGGGAGCTTGAGGACCCCGAGTTTAGGATTCCCCTGGTTGATCCCACGCAGACGGATCTCGCCTCTGCGATTTTCGCGGCAGCGGTGCTCGAGCCGATGGCGTCCCTCGAGACTCGTGTTCGGATTGAGCGGATGGTGGAGATGATGGACCTCGTCGTGCGGCAGCGCGGCGAGGATGCGAAGGTCCGACGGACAACCCTGACCGCCTCGATCACCACGGGGATGCCGGCGGACGCACAGATCGTAGCTGTGCTGGCCGAGGCTTGCGCGGGATCCCGCGTGGTTGAAATTGATTACTACTCTCCGTGGAGCGACGAGCGCAAGCGCTACACGATCGAGCCGTGGCAGCTTCGCGTGCATGATGGGGCGATGTACGTGCGGGCACACAGCCTTCAGGCGGGAGAGGCACGCACATTCCGCGTCGTTCAGATCCGCAGCTTGCATCGGCTTGAGGGCTCCGCACGGGTGGGGAAGCGCCCTCCCCGTGAGGAGATCTGGGGCGACACTACTGGGGTCGGCGTGGACGACGACCGTCCGGATATCGCTACCGTGAGGATCAAGGGATCCTTCGCACGATGGGTCGAGCTTGAGTGTTGGCATGAGTCGCAAGAGGATCGTTGGAGCAGCGATATGAGCGTGCTTGAGCGCCGCATGGAGTACCGCTCGTGCCGCGAGTTTGCACGGCGGCTGTTATCTCTTGGAGACGCGCTCTTGTCTGTGGAGCCTCGCACTCTCCAGGAAGAGGTGACAGCGCACGCGCGGGCGCTCGTGGCGCGCGTCGCGAGTCCTCAACAGCGCGATCTGTGATCCTCGTTCGCGTGTGCTGTCCTGCTTCTGTTGTGCTAGCTTGCCGGCGTGCGGATCGAGCCGAAGCGTAAATATTCCCGAGGGCGGCGAGCCGCGCGGGTGCTGGGCGCGATGGTTGCCGTGGTGGGGATCGGGCTCCTCGTGGACGCATGGGAGGCGCTGGGGCAACAGCCTTCTCCGGACGATTGGCGCCGATTTGGCACATCTGCGCAGCAGCAAGACGGACGTTTTGAAAACCCAGAGCCCATCGCGAATCACATGTGGGCGTTCGTGAAGGACGTGCCCAACGCTTCCGAGGTTCAAAGCCCCGCGACGCCGATCCCCGTCTTTGGAGACGCCGAGACCGCCTTGGCGCGAGCGCCTCGCTCCGACGTACGGGTCACTTGGATGGGACACTCCTCGGTCGTGATCGAAGTTGGGGGACTGCGGGTGCTGACAGACCCTGTGTGGGGTCTTGCGGCGGGCCCCTGGGCCTGGGCCGGTCCGCAACGGTTTTACGCGCCCCCCATTGGTCTTGACGCCCTAGGCCGCCTGGACGCTGTCTTGATTTCCCATGACCATTACGACCACTTGGACTACCCAACTATCGTGGCGCTCGCCTCGTCGGTGCCCATGTTCATCGTGCCGCTCGGTGTCGGGGCACACCTGCGATACTGGGGTGTTGAACCCGAGAAGATCACGGAGGTCGACTGGTGGGACGAGGTACAAATTGGGGAGGTCACGATCACATCGACTCCCGCGCGCCACGCGAGCGGTCGTCAACTGTTCGACAAAGATCGCACGCTCTGGTGTGGATACGCGCTCTCGACCGCGAAGCGGCGACTCTATTTCTCCGGAGACACGGGCATGTTTCGGGGCATGCGAGAGATCGGAGAGCGACTAGGGCCCTTTGATCTCGCGATGATCGAGGTGGGCGCCTACAATCGCGGATGGCCCGACTGGCACATCGGCCCAGAGCAGGCCGTGGAGGCGGCGGGTTGGCTACGGGCCGAGCGGCTGCTTCCTGTTCACTGGGGCCTGTTCACCCTCGCGCCACACGGATGGACCGAGCCGATCGAGCGGGTTTTGCACGCGGCGAAGAAGCGGGGCTTGAACACGTGGACGCCCCAACCCGGTCAGCCCCTCGAACTCGGGGCGGACGAGGCCACCCGTGTCTGGTGGCCCGAGCTACCGTGGCGCGACGCGATGGACGACCCAATCGTCTCGTCGCAACTTGAAGAAGACAGCGCTCACGTCCGCTAGGGGATCTCGACCGTGCAGTACACGTTCTCCAAGATGACCTGGTCGATGGGAGTGTCCCCGCTGTCGGTGGGCACCGACGCGATATTCGCCAACACATCGAAGCCCGAGATCAATACGCCGAACGCGGCATATTCGCCGTCGAGAAAGGACTGAGCGCCATCGCAGACGAAGAATTGCGCCTGGGCGGAGTTTGGATCGGAGGTCCGGGCCATGCTGAGGGCGCCGTCAACGTGGAGAAGCTCTGGACTCGTCTCTAGTGGGATCGCTGGGTACTGCGGTGATTTCGCGTTGTAGTCCGTGTCGTACCCGCCGGTTTGGATGACGAAATTATCGATGACTCGGTGGAAGATCACGTTGGCGTAGTAGTCGTCTTGGACGTAGCTGAGAAAGTTGTTGACCGTGATGGGGGCGTTCACGCGGTCGAGCTGCGCGACCATATTTCCGAGGTTGGTCTCGAGCACCACAAGGGGGGTGTCTCCTCCGCACGCGTCGCCGTCGCCGTCGCCGTCGCCGTCGCCGTCGCCCGTCGCGTCGCCCGTCGTTGATTCGGAGGCGGATGTTTGGCTGTCTGTTTCGTCGAATTCACATCCGGACGTGGAGAAGCACAGGACAGGGATGAAAAAGGCGGCGAGGGAGCGACGGCGCATGCCCGGAGTTTGCCACGACCTGTGGTAGGCGGAGGCATGATGAGGATGGGTGCTCATGGGGAGCTACCGGCGCTTGAACCGGCGTTATACCTCCGGCTGCGCGATCCGCGCATTTTGTAAATTCCCGAGATTGGCCATTTATTGGTGGCATGGGCCAATTTAGATGGGTTCCGTCGCCGTCCGTCTCGGTTTTAAATTCCCCAAAGTACGGGGAGGCTGCGAAAGGAATTTTGTGGAGTTGGTCTCGACCTTCGATATTTCTCAGGCGTCGTGGCGTTCCTATGCTCGATTTGTTGAGGATCCGGCTAAGCTTGCATCTGCGTTGACTGCCCCATCCAAAGCGCTCTGCATTCGCAGCGCAGCAGATGTTGCCGACATCCTCGATGGGGGGGAGGAGTGCGTGCGCGGCCTCGTACTTCACATCTCGCCGTTCGTTCAAGCAGAGGTCGCGATGATGATGACCCGTTACGGGAATCTGCGCGGTCGCAACGGTCGCCAAGAAGTCCAAGACCTCGTTCAAGACGTGTTTGTTATCCTGTTCAAAGACAATGGGAAGACGCTCCGGGCTTGGAGAGCGGATGGTGGAAGAAAGTTTGGCAGTTTTGTGCGCCTGGTCGCGAAGAGAAGATTGCTGAGCGTCATGCGAACCCGAACGAAAAATCCCTGGCCAGATGAGCCCACCGATAACGAGACGCTAGACCGGAGCGTTCGTGCCAGTGAAGTCGATTCCGCGGTGGGGTTTCGAGAAGAACTGGAGATCCTCTGGGAGAAACTCTCGAGGTGGTTTGGAGACGAAGATCACCGGTTGTTTCGTCTGTTTTTCGTGGAAGGTCTCTCGATCGATGAGGTAGAAACAATGACTGGAAAAAATCGTCAAGCGCTCTATTCGTGGCGTCGAGAGCTGCGAAAGTTCGCGAGGAGTGTGCGAGATGGAAAGGCGACTGCGTGACGGACTCCCTGGACGACAGAGACGACGAGCTTTTTTTTGAAGTTGGGGCAGCGCTGCGTTCACGGGATGAACGGATCGCACGTGGACTTGAAAGGATCGCGCGCGGCGACGACGCGGCAGAGGTCGAACACACTCTCGGTGCGCTTGAGGAGCACTCTGCGAGGGAGTTTGCCGAGATGCGAGAGTTCGCTGAACCATTGGGTGAAGACTTCGTGTCGAGCCTCGGTGACCTCGCCCTACGCGAGAGTCAAGCGGCCCCCGCTGTCTCCGTGGACGCTCCCGCTCAGATTGTTTCGTTGGCGACGTGGCGCACACGGTCGTGGCGCGCAGGCGGAGGCGCCCTCGCCGTGGCCGCCTCGTTGACCCTGTTGTTTATGGCCGGAGAAGACGAGGACGCTTGGAACGAGCAATACAGCCTTGAACTCGTGAACGCGCCGGAGGTGACGCGCGGCGTCGCGGTCGATGGTACGGTGCCGTCCAACGGGTCCTTGTCGCTCGTTTCGTCGGGGCTCGCAGAGTGGGTGCTCCGTCCGAATGAAGTGGTCACGGTTGATTCTGCGTTTGGAGCCTTCTTGCGCGACTCGAGACGGGGCTCGGTTGTCCATGTCGGCGAGCCTTGCATCAAGCACCAGGTGTCGAGTTCCGGGGCCGTCCACGTCGAGCTCAACCTTCCAGATTGTTCCTGGGCGGGAGCGGGCGTGAGCTATGACCTCCAGTTTGTTGTGGGCCCGCCCGCGAGCATTGAGCGCAAACGTAACGGAAAGCCTGGTGTTGATGGGATGAGCGCGGTCAGTGTGGCGCTCATCGTTACGGACGGGTAGCGAGGGGCGCGGCCCGTGCAGACACCCACCGCGCCGGCGGGAGTCTGGAGGCACGGTGTGCTGATCGTGTCATGGCGTCCACGCCCTCGGAAAAGTCCCGGGGGGGGTTCTTCTGGCCAGCGCTCACGCTATCCTTGCCTTGCGATGGTGCCTCGAACAACGTCGACGGCGTGGAACCCGGGTAGCTGGTGGAGGGAGCACCGCTCCTTCCGCCGGGTCTTGATGAGAATCTCGGCTTTCTCGGTCCTGGTTCTGGCGGGCTGTGGACGGACACCATCGGCCTCCGTACAGCGGCGAGCCCCCGCGGCGGCGGCTGCAGCGGTCGCCTTGGCCATGGAGGTGCGGCTGCAAGAACCTATGCTGATACGAGGCTGCGACCACCTCGATCGAGCTCAGCGCTTGGCCCAGTCGTGCGCTGCTCGGAGCGAGCTTGTTCTCTGGCACCCTGCCTCTGAGGACGAGATCGAGGTCGTGTATGGGGGGCGGCCGGTGCCGATGACGGCGCTGGACGGAGGTGTACAACTAAAGATTGAGGTGGGCTCCGAACCCGGGCCGATCGAGCGGCGCCGTAAGGATGGTGAGGTGCTCGAGCGGGTGGTCCTTCGCACCTCTCCAGCCACAGAATTGGCGCTGGGACCCGAGGATCTTCAGCCCGCTCGGATCGAGGAGTCCATCCTTCGCAACGAGCGGGTGTTCGACGGCGCCGACGAGGGCATGGCGGTCTTCGCGGCGGTCAACTTGTTGCAGCTACACCTCGTCACGGGACGACCAGGCATCGCGCGAGAGCTTGGACTTGAAGCGCTTCGTCGCTTCAGCGACTCCATGCAGCACCGCGCTGTGGGCACCATCGCTGCCATTACAGCTCACGTCCTTTTGCAGTCCTCTTCATCTCGCGCGCAGCTGGACTTTGTGTTGTCGGCGCTCCAACACCATGGTCGCTTCGACGCGAGTACGCTGGCGCAGGCCCACTTCAACGAGGGGCGCGTGGCCGTTGAGAACTCGAACCATCGCCGGGCGATTTCCGCGTTCGCGGCCGCGGGAGAGGTCGCGAGCCGCGTCGCCATGGCCGATGTCACCATGGCCGCGGGTGTAGAGGAACTCTACGTGATGGCGATGGTTGGTGATTTTGAGCGATTCTCACGTCGGGTCGATCCTGTGCGGGCGAGGCTGAAGGACGCGGGGTTGTCGGACTGTGACTACGGCCGCAGTCTCAGCAACCTCGCCTGGTCGAGCATGGTCGCGGAGGAGGCGCGCGACGCTCCAGACTTCTCGAAGACGCTCGAGATTCTCGCAGACGCCCGCCCATTCTTTGAGCCAGGAGGGCGATGCGAAGACGGTAAATCTCGGATCGACGCGGCGCTCAACGCTGCGTTTGCACATCTACGCCAGGGGCAATTGGCGCAGGCTCAAGTCGCGTTGGCCTCCTTCGACCAGGCGGAGACCGCGACGCAGGCGCAGTGGAGACAGCTCATCCTGGGGATGCTCGAGGCGAAACGAGGAGAGACGTCGGCTGCGCTGAATACGTTTGTCGATCTGGTGAAACGTGCAGAAGAGGAGAGTAAGTTCGACTTGGCATGGCGAGCCATGATCGCCGCGGCGGACGCCGCCTATGAGCAGGGGGAGATCGAGGACAGCCTCGCGTTTCATCGCGCGGCCAATCTGTTGGTCTCGGATCAACTCTGGAGCGTCTCGGCCGACGACGCTCGCGAGCTCTTTGTCGCCTCGCGTCGCAGCGCCTCCGCTCGGTTCATCGAGAGACTCCTAGCGCAGGGGCGCTCAGAGGAGGCATGGTGTGAGTTTCGACTCTCTCGAACCATGGCGCTTCGAACGTTTATGCAGGGGCAGAGCGGCGCGACCTCGGGCGCGTCGAGCGAGGGGGGCGAAGGTGATTTGAGCGCTGTGGAGGCGTGGCGGTCTCGCCGCGCAGCCCTCGAAGAGTCGCGACGCGAGGACTGGGGACGCTCGGCGCAAGACCTCAAGCGCGCCAAGTCCCTGCGCGCGCGGGCGACCGTGGAGTTGCGGGCCGAGCTCGATGCAGTGCTCGAGAAGATCGAGCGCAGCGTGAGCGCTGCGGGCTTGGGTGCTGCGCCGACCTGCGAAGAACTCCGGCCGATCGCCTCAGGGGAGCTGTGGATTGGACTGTTGCCGAGCGCGACGGGCGAGACGACCCTCTTTTTCGTCGATGAGACGGGCGTGCAGTATCACGCGTTCAAGGCGGAGCCTTCCACCTCGAGAGACACCGTTTTGGGGGTTGAGGGGGCGGGGGCGACACTCGCATCCATCGATGCACGTCTCGAGCGGAGTACGTCGGTGCATGTGCTTGGTCACTCAAGTTTGGTGAGGCTCGACGTGCACGCGCTGCCGTGGCGAGGGCGGCCGCTGATCGCGTCCCGTCCAGTGAGCTATCGGCTTGACTTGCCTCGGACGGAGTCCGCGAACAAGGCCTCGCAATCGGGGGCTTCGCCGGACCTCCCGGCGGCGCAGGCGAGCGTCCGCAGCGCGTTTGTGGTCGGCGATCCCGGCAGGAACCTCGCCACCGCAGCCACGGAGGCGGATAGCGTCGCGCAGACGCTGACCGCGCGTGGGTGGCAGACGAGGACCGCCGCTGGGGATGATGTGCGGGCCAAGTCCATCCTCGCGGGGATCGAGGGCGTCGACTGGTTTCACTACGCGGGGCATGCAACACGCGGTGAGAATGGGTGGAGTGGAGAGCTGGCGCTTGGGCATGGGCAGCGGGTGACCGCCGCGGATCTGTATCTGCTCCGCTCAGCGCCGCGCGTGGCGGTGCTGGCGGCGTGCGAAGCGGGAGGGGTTGAGGGGGCTCGTATGACGGGCGGATTAACGTTGGCGACGTCCATGTTGCTCAGGGGGAGTGAGTATGTGGTCGCGCCGATCTCCAAGGTGTCCGACGATGTCGCCGGGCAATTTACGGCGGCGTTCTACGAGGCGTTGGGAAGGAAACAGCAGGTTGAATTCGCGTTCCAGGAGGGGCTTCGACGCACCGCAGACGGGCATGAACTGTCTGCGTGGTCTCCGTTTCGACTGTGGCGACCCTAAGCTGGGTAAGCAACGAGCTGGAGTACGCGAGGGGGGGGCGGGCCGCCGCCGCAGTTCGCTTCGTTTGTTTGTGATACACAAGACAGACCATGGCAATCACGCGTCGTGAAATCCTCCGGAAGATGTCGTTGTTGGGCGCGGTGCCGCTGCTCCCGTCGTTGCAAGCGTGCGCGGGCTCTGAAGAGCAAGATGAGTTCCCGAGCTACGCGTGGGATGGACCGCTCGGTCCCGAGACGATGTTCGAACACGGCGTAGCCTCCGGCGATCCTTTGCCAGACTCGGTGATCCTCTGGACGCGCGTCTCGGTGGACGATGGCGGGCCGGCGGAGGTGTTCGTGGAGGTCGCGAAAGACGCCGAGTTCTCGGAGCTGGTCGCGGCCGGCTACGAGGAGGCCAGCGCGGATCGTGATCACACCCTCAAGCTTGACGTCGGCGGCCTCGACCCCGCGACCACCTACTATTTTCGCTTCTTTTGTGAAGGTAGAGAGTCCAGCGTCGGTCGGACGCGGACGGCGCCGAGCGGCGCGACGGACCGCCTGCGATTCGGCGTGTGCTCGTGCAGCAACTACGCCTACGGCTACTTTCACGCCTACAAACACGCGGCGCAGCAAGACGACCTCGACGCGGTCCTCCATCTCGGCGATTACATCTATGAGTACGGAGACGGTCAGTACGGTGACGTACGGACGCTCGAGCCCGCGGGGGAGATCCTGACGCTGGAGGACTACCGGGCGCGGTACGCGATCAACCGACGGGACAGCGATCTGCAAGAGGTGCATCGACAGCACCCGATGATCGCCGTGTGGGACGACCACGAGACCGCCGACAATTCCTACAAGGATGGCGCTGGAAACCACACTGAGGGTGCGGAGGGGAGTTGGGTCGACAGGCTCGCGGCCGCGAGCAAAGCCTACGCGGAGTGGATGCCGTACCGGGAGGGCGTCGAGGGCGAGATTTATCGCCGGCTCTCCTTCGGTGACCTCGTGGATCTGTTCATGCTCGACACCCGGATTCACGGTCGAGATGCACCCGCGGCCGGTCTGGGTGACGTGGATACAATTGACGACGAGAGTCGGACCCTGCTTGGGGACGATCAAGAAGCGTGGCTGCTCGATGGGCTCTCGACCTCGACGGCCACGTGGAGGCTGCTCGGACAGCAGGTGGTGATGACGCAGATGTTGGCGGGGACCAGTCCATTGAACGTGGACCAGTGGGATGGATACGCGCCAGCGCGGACGCGCCTGCTGAGCCACATTCAGGACCAAGGGATCGACAACGTCGTGGTGCTGACGGGAGACATCCACAGCTCCTGGGCCAATGACGTCCCGATCAACATCGCGGACTACGACGAGGACACGCGGGCGGGGTCGGTGGTGGTGGAGTTTGTCACCCCCGGGGTGTCCTCGCCCGGTGCCTCCATTTTGGAGTCGGTGAGCTCATCCAATCCGAATATTCGCTTTCTCAACGGCACCGAGAACGGTTACATGATCATCGACATCACGGCGTCACGCGTCCAAGCCGACTGGTACCGCTGCGCCCCCGAAGATGTCGCGATCACCGAGGGCGAGGTCGCGTATCGGAACAGCTACGCGGTGGAGGCGGGGAGTCCCGCGGTCTATGAAGTGGAGGGCCCCGCGGCCCGGAAAGTCACCGCGCCTCCGTTGGCGCCCTAGCGAGGCGAGCACCTCGCGAAGCTCCTGGGGCCTATTCAGCGTCCGCCCGGAGATGACAGCGCTTGTATTTTTTCTCGCTCCCGCACCAGCACGGTTCGTTGCGTCCAGGTCGCTCGACACGCTTCACCGGCTCCTGCGGCGTGTGGTCATGAATGTGATCGTGCCCATGGTTGCAGTTGGGACCGTGGACATGCGGTTTCTCGGCCGAGGCGCTCATCCCTCATGTATAGCGCGAAAGCCCGTCAAGGTGCGCTCGCCGGGTGTGAATTCATGAGGCCCTCAAGAGGGTTGTTCGACCACGATCCGGGGAGGATGGGCCATGCGCTAGATGACCGGCGCCGCCCCGTGGTACCCATCCACGGGAGTTATGGACACCTCGCTGGTCACGCGATGCGACGAGAAAACGCTGGAGTTTGCGCAGGGGACGGCGGTCCTTCCGGGGCTGACACCCTACGACAACCGGCGGCCGATGCACGTGCGGGGTGAATTCGACGGCGTGCCGCTCTCGACGTACCTGAGCGCGGCACATCCGCATGTCTCGTTGGAGACGTGGAGACGGCGCGCAGAGAGCCATTGTCTCAGTCTCGGAGGGCGACCGGTCGTGGATTTTGAGGTGCCGGTGCGAGCGGGAAACGAGCTCATTCATCTTGAGCGCGGCGTGGTTGAACCGGTGGTCGACACCGACCTGCGGTTTCTTTACACCGACGACGCGCTGAGCGTGGTGGAGAAGCCGGCGCCCATGCCCGTGCATCCCAGCGGGCGATACAACAAGCACTCCATGGTGTCGTTGCTCAAGCACGTCTTCCCTGACCAGCAATTCCTCCCGGTACATCGCCTCGACGCAGACACGACCGGGCTGATGATCCTCGCGCACACCAAGGTCGCCGCGCGACATCTTGCGCGCCAGTTCGAAGCGAGGACGGTGCGTAAGACCTATCTCGCCGAGGTGAAGGGCCGGGTTGAGGCGACGCAATTTCACAGTCGCGCGCCCGTGTCCAAACGACCTTCTCACGCGGGCCGTCGAGAGATTGACGGCGAGGGCCAGGGCGCGTGGACGGAGTTTCGAGTTCGTGATCGCGCGGGTGACACGACGCTGCTCGAGGTCGTGCCGCATTCTGGGCGGACAAATCAGATCCGCGTGCACCTCGCCTCCGAGGGGCTCCCGATTCTTGGGGACGCGCCCTATGGAGAAGACGCGAGTATGAAGAGTGGCACCTCAAGACTCCGTCTTCACGCCTGGAGGATCGGCTTTGAACACCCGATCTCGGGAGACCGTGTCGACGTGGAAGCCAGGACACCCGGGTGGGCGGGTCGTGAGTCAGTTTGAGTGATGATCGTGAACGAGGGTGTCTAAAAAACTGAGGGGCTCGTCTCCTGCGCACCACGGAGCGACCTTCGCCATGACCGTCTTGAACCTGGCAGACGCGAGCATCGCGTCGAGCCAGGCGGCGACGCGTGGGGGTGCGATGGCTTCGAATCGTGAGCGGTCAACGCCGGCAAATTGACGGATGAAGGGGAAGATCGCCGCGTCAAACAAGCCCATGGTTTCATGGTCGATGTAGGGGTGACCGGCCATGACGCGGTCGATCCGTTGCAGCATGTCCGCCGCCACCGCCATGGACAACGCGAGGACCTCGGGGTCGTCGTCGGGGGCATATTTGTAGCGGTCGAGCGCCGTCTTAAACGGTCCGTCGTTGAACTCGAGTAGCGCGCCGCGCTCGGTACAAGTTTCGTGACGAAGCCAACCTTGTGAATCGTCGATGGCGAGCGCGTAGCGCATGATGTCGAAGCTCTCTGCGAGGATGGTGCCGTCGCTCGTCTTGAGCACGGGGACCGTGCCCTTGGCCGACAGCGCGAGCATCTGTGGAGGCTTGTGACGTAAGACGACCTCTCGGTGCTCGGGGTTCACCCGAGCGACGGCCAGCGCCATGCGTGCACGGATCGCGTACGGACAGCGTCGAAACGTATACAAGGTACCGGACACGGGAGCCTGTTTAGGAGCCGACGTGGCGTTCACCTCGGCCTTTCGCAAGCGCCACTTGCCGCGCCCTATCGCGCCGTCTTTCTCGGAGCTCAGGCGGAGTCGAGGACGCACAACGCGCGCAGCAGACGCTCGGTTCGTAGTCGGGGTGGTCGAGGTCTTCGGGCGCCAAGGGCTCCTGGCAGCCAAAGCACAGCGAGTGCACGCCGGGCTGAAGATCATGGTTTAACGCGACCCGTTGATCAAAGACGAAGCATTCTCCATCCCACTCCGACTCGGACACCGGGACCTGCTTGAGGTAGTTGAGGATGCCCCCTTGAAGATGCTGCACCGATTCAAAACCCTCCCGAAGGAGCAATGAGGTCGCCTTCTCGCAGCGGATGCCTCCGGTGCAAAACATCGCGACGCGGGTGTGCGTCGAGGGGTCGAGGTTTTCCTTCACCCATTGCGGGAAATCCCGGAAGCTGGCGATGTCCGGGTTGAGCGCGCCGCGGAAGGTTCCCACGCGGACCTCGTAGTCGTTGCGGGTGTCGATGACGAGCGTGTTTGGATCCTGGATGACAGTGTTCCAGTCCTCCGGCGCAACGTAGTCACCCACACGTGTCGTGGGGTCGATCTCCTCGTCTCCCATGGTCACGATCTCTCGCTTGAGACGCACCTTCATGCGATGGAATGGGGGGCGACTCGTCACCGAGATCTTGGCCGAGAGATTTTCGCAGCCTCGAAGGCTCCGCAGACGAGCGAGGAGCGTCTCAACCCCGCCCTCGGGACCGGCGATGGTGCCGTTGACGCCCTCCGGCGCGAGCAAGATTGTGCCTCGCAGTTGCTGCGACTCGCACAGCTCTCGCAAGGCATGTTGCAGCGCGGGGAGATCGGCGAGCGGGGCGAACTGATAGAACGCCGCGACGGTGTGCGAGGAGTGCATGGTGCTGCACTTTAGCGACGGACCTCCGCGGGAGGCAACGTGGTCTGCGCATGCGCGGTGAGGGGCCGGGAAGGCGCTCTCAAGGTCGGTTTGCAGGCGAAATTGCCGCAATTCTCAGAGTCGCTCCATTGACGGATAGGTGCACACAGAGCGGACCAGATGACAAATTGTCGCCTTCACTGTTCAGGTCGGCGCCGCCGCGCCCGCCGGGAATTTGGGGGAATACGGCCCCACGGCGGCGGGCGCGGCGCGGGGAGGCCGCGATACGGGCGGGATGGACGCTGTCTTGCGACGACCTGTCAATTTCGTCGCCCCGCGGCGCCGTGAGCGGTACGGCAGCCGGGCCTGGGCGGACGCGAGAGGTTTGTCGGAGCGGGGTCGAGCGTGCTACTCAAAAAGGCGGCGGGTGTCACGCACACGCATCGTTGCTCCATGGACGACAACCTCAAACGCTTCTTGTTCGCATCACGTGTGTTTGCCATCGGCAGCCTCGCTGCGCTCGCGGGCAGCGCGTTGAGCACCTGGGTCGGCAGCTCGTTCGCGCTCGATGCCGAGGTATCGCAGGTGTCACTTTCGGAGGATTCACAAGACGACGGCGCCGCCTCGGGCTCGGTCACGGCCGCAGCGGACGCGGCTCCCCGCGGCGCGAGTAAAACTGAACTCGCCGGTGAAATCGTGAGTCACAATCCTTTCTGCCCGAGCTGCAAACCGGTTGAAGTCAGCCCGGATGCGGACATGGGAGGTCCGACGCGACCCGGCGAGATTCCTACGACCCTCCCGCTCGCGCTGCTCGGTACGATGGAAGCCGACGATCCACGCTATTCCATGGCGACGATTCAAGACACCGAGGAAGGCAAACTCGGAGCCTTTGGAATCGAGGACGCAATTCGAGCCGGCGTTACGTTGAAGCGAGTGGAACGGGGCCGGGTGGTTTTCTTGAACGGTCGCCAGATGGAATACCTCGACGCGACCAAGGACATCCCCAAGCCCAAGGCGAAGCCAAAGGAGAAAAAATCTCCGAAACGCAAGAACAGCAGGACGATCGATGGCGCAGACTCGGCGGTCAACTGCGATGGCGACACCTGCACCGTAGACCGGGCTTTTGTTGATAAGATCCTCTCCAATCCTTCCTTGCTCGCCAAGCAAGCGCGGGTTGTCCCTTCACGACGTGGAAATGAAGTGAAGGGGTTTAAGTTTTACGGAATCCGGCCGGGGAGCCTGCCGAAGCTCTTTGGGATGTCGAACGGCGACATGGTGACTTCGATCAACGGGGCACCGCTGACCTCCATCGATGAAGCGATGGGGCTGTATACGAAGTTGAGACGCGCCTCGAATCTTACGGTGGTGATCGATCGCAAAGGCAAGTCGATCACCAAAGACATCTCCATCCGATAGCGGGGCCAGTTCGATCGGCTCAATTTGGGTCGGAGTTACAAATCTTTGTTGTTGTGGTTGCTGCGCGGCCCGGTTGTTGCCATTGTGAAGGCATGCGACGGCGAATTACGGCGGTGTGTGTGCTCGGCATGCTCGGGCTTGGCGGCTGCGGTGACGAAGGTGATTCAGGGGTGACGGGCCAGGGCGAGTCGACGACGGGCACCGAGGACGGGGTGCTCACGTTCACCACGGAGACCGGTGAGGATGGCACCGCGACAGGAGACGGAGACGGAGACGGAGACGGCGACTCGACGACGACGGGAGACGGAGACGGGGACGCGACGTCGACTGGCGACGGAGACGGGGACGGAGATGGAGATGGAGATGGAGACGGCGACCCGACGACGACGGGCGACGGAGATGGAGACGGGGACGGGGACGGGGACGGCGATCCGTCAACGACGGGAGACGGAGACGGGGACGGAGACGGGGACCCAACGACGACCGGGGACGGAGACGGGGACGGAGACGGAGATGGAGATGGAGACGGAGACGG